>JBPCQY010000135.1:0-10821 GCA_050997635.1 Nocardioides sp. | reverse complement strand
GAGGGGAAGATCGTCGGGATGATCAGCGAGTCCGACCTCGTCGCCGCCCTCACCAGCGACCAGGTGGGCCACTTCGCCCAGGGCGTCTACAAGAAGGACTGATCCGGGGATGCCTCGGGCGCTCCGGGCGCGGCTACGTGCGAGGGTTGGCGCCATGAAGCTGGCCCGCGGTGCGTGAGCCACCTCCGGGCGTCGACGACTCCGACGTGCTCGAGGCCATCCGCGGGCGCTGGGGCGGTACGGCGTCCACGGCCGAGCACGTCCCGGTCGGGTTCGGCGCCCACCACTGGCGTGCGGGCGACCTGTTCGTCACCCTCGACACCTTCCGCTCGCGCCACACGGCGACGTCGCTCGAGGCGGCGTACGCCGGTGCTGCGGCGCTGCACGCGGCCGGGCTCGAGTTCGTGCACCCGTCCCTGCCCACGACCGACGGGTCGTTCACCGTGCCGCTGGGCGGTGGCGCCCTGAGCTGTACGCCGTGGCGCGACGGCACCTCGGGCGGCGACCTCGACCTCGACTGGACGAGCGAGGTGCTGCGCCGCCTGCACGTCGTACCTCCCCCGGTGGACCTGCCGGAGTGGCGGCCGCTGGTCGACCGCAACTTCGCCGAGCAGACCACCGAGCTCAGCGGCCGTGGCTGGGGCCCCGGCCCCTACGCAGACCGGGCCCGCGACGCCGTCCGCGACCACCTCGTCGACATCGCCACGTGGACGAGCCGCTACCACCACCTCGCGGAGGTCGCCGAGGGCCACGAGTGGGTTGCGACCCACGGCGAGCCGCATGCGGCCAACCAGCTCGCGACGCGCGAGGGGCGCCTCCTCATCGACTGGGAGTCGCTCAAGCTCGCCCCGCCCGAGCTCGACCTGCGCACGCTCGTCGACGCCGGCCTCGACCCGGTCGACGTCGGCGCCGATCCGGAGATGCTCGAGCTGTTCGACCTCGAGTGGCGCCTCGACGAGATCAGCCAGTACGCCGCGTGGTTCGCCGCGCCGCACACCGGCACGCAGGACGACCGGATCGCGTTCGGAGGCCTGCTGCACGAGCTGGAACGCGACGCGTGACCAGCGACACAGAGCGCCAGGGAGTGGACCGGGTCTAGCGTGGGAGTCGTTACGTGGACTCCACCGGGGAGCCGCGAGAACGCGAAGGACCCACCATGACCACGCAGTCAGGCGAGGAGCCCGCGCCGTACGGCATGGGGCCCGCAGCCCCGAAGCCCACAACGACCCGCACCCCGGGCGAAGACAAACCGCGACCCAGGGTTCGCACCCAGCACCTGCGGGAGTGCAAGGAGCGCGGCGAGAAGTTCACGATGCTCACGGCCTACGAGCAGTACGCCGCGCAGACCTTCGACGAGGCCGGCATCGACGTCCTGCTGGTCGGCGACAGCGCCAGCAACAACGTCTTCGGCAACGAGACCAGCCTGCCGGTCACCGTCGACGAGCTGATCCCCCTGACCCGTGCGGTGAGCCGCAGCGTGCACCGCGCCCTCGTCGTCGGCGACCTGCCCTTCGGCTCCTACCAGGCCTCCCCCGAGCAGGCCTACGCGACGGCCGTGCGGTTCATGAAGGAGGGCGGCGCGCACTGCGTCAAGCTCGAGGGCGGCCGCGAGATGCTGAGCCAGATCGAGCTGCTCACCCACGGCGGCGTCCCGGTCATGGCCCACATCGGCTTCACCCCGCAGAGCGAGCACGCGCTCGGCGGCTACCGCGTGCAGGGCCGCGGCACCACCGCCGAACGGATCCTCGCCGACGCCAAGGCCGTCGAGGCCGCGGGGGCGTTCGCCGTCGTGATGGAGATGGTGCCGGGCGACGTCGCCGCCCAGGTCACCCGCGAGCTCGCGATCCCGACCATCGGCATCGGCGCCGGCGCGGAGTGCGACGGCCAGGTGCTGGTCTGGCAAGACGCCTTCGGGCTGCGCACCGGCCGGATGGCGCGCTTCGTCAAGCAGTACGCCGACCTGCACGGCGCGCTGCTCCAGGCCGCCCAGGAGTACGCCGCGGACGTCAAGGCGGGCACCTTCCCCGGTCCCGAGCACACCTTCTGATCCCCCACCGACCGGCGTACGGTCGAGGCATGCGACGTCTCGCCGTCCTCGCGCCGGTGGTGACGCTGGCCCTGACGCTGACCGCCTGCGCGACCCATACCCGGGAGCAGCCGAGCGGCGAGACCCCCGGCCGCTTCGTCAAGGCCCCGGCCCTGCAGGTGACCAGACTCGTCACCGGGCTCGACCACCCGTGGGACGTCAAGCCGCTCGGCCACGGCCGGCTGCTGATCAGCGAGCGCGACCGCGCCCGGCTCTCGGTCTGGCGACACGGGCACCGGCGCACCGTGGCGTTCCCGAGCAAGCGGATCTGGGTCTCCAGCGAGACCGGCCTGCTCGGCCTCGCCGTCGACCCGAGGTTCCACCGCAACCACCGCTTCTACACCTGCTCGGGCTGGGTCACCGCGAATGGCGGGCACGACGTCCGCGTCAACGCCTGGCGCCTCGGCGCGAGGTACCGTCACGCACGCCTGGTGGAGAACCTCGTACACGGCTTCCCGACCAGCTCCGGCCGGCACGGCGGATGTCGCCTGCTGATCGCCCGGTCCGGAGCGCTGATCGTCGGCACCGGCGACGCCGCCATCGGCACCAACCCGCAAGACACCCACTCCTTCGGAGGCAAGACCCTGCGGCTGGACCGGATGACCGGCCGCCCCTGGCCCGGCAACCGGTGGGTGCACGCGAAGAACCACACCAAGCGCTACCTCCACACCTATGGCCACCGCAACGTCCAGGGCCTCGCGCAGCGCCGCGACGGCACCCTCTGGTCGGCCGAGCACGGGCCCGATCGCAACGACGAGATCAACAAGCTCGTCAACGGTGGCAACTACGGCTGGAACCCGGTGCCGGGCTACAACGAGAGCGTCCCCATGACCGACCACTCGCTGCCGGGTCGACAGATCTCGGCCCGGTGGAGCTCGGGCTACCCGACGATCGCCACGTCGGGCTCGTCGTTCGTCTACGGCACACAGTGGGGCAGGTACGCCGGGACGCTCGCGGTCGCGGCCCTCAAGGGCAGCGAGCTGGTGTTCCTCAAGTTCGACCACATTGGCCACTTCCGGTGGAAGGCCATCCCCGACGCGCTGACCCACTACGGCCGGCTGCGCGCCGTCACCCAGCTGCCCGGAGGCTCGCTGCTCGTCACCACCGACAACGGCAGCGGCCACGACGCCGTGCTGCGCGTGCGCCCCTGACAAACCTCACCCCCAGGTCGTGACGCGTCGCCGAGGGTCGCGGACGGTTCGCACGGCAGGCTCAGCCCCATGAACGACGCTGAGACCAAGACAAACGTTTGCGCCGTGCGATTGGCCGGCCTCACCAAGAGTTTCGGCTCCGTCCGGGCCGTCCGCGGCATCGACCTCGACCTCCGACAGGGCGAGATCGTGGCGTTCCTCGGCCCCAACGGCGCCGGCAAGACCACCACGATCGACATGATCCTCGGACTCTCCACCCCGACCGCCGGCTCCGTCGAAGTGCTCGGACTCGAGCCGCGCCAGGCCATCGCCCGCGGCCTGGTCTCCGCCGTCATGCAGACCGGCGGCCTGCTCAAGGACCTCACCGTCCGCGAGACGCTGGCCTACACGGCCAGCCTGTTCGTGCACACCACGTCCGTCGCCCACGCGCTGGCCAACGCCGGCATCACCGCGATCGCCGAGCGCAAGGTCGCCAAGTGCTCCGGAGGCGAACAGCAGCGGCTGCGGTTCGCGATGGCCCTGCTCTCCGACCTGGCACTGCTGCTGCTCGATGAGCCGACCACCGACATAGACGTGGAGGGCCGGCGCGCCTTCTGGTCCCCCGTCCGCAGCGACGCCGAGCAGGGGCGCACGGTCCTGTTCGCCACCCACTACCTCGAGGAGGCCGACCAGTACGCCGACCGGATCGTGCTGATCAGCCGCGGCCTGATCGTCGCCGACGGCACCTCCGCCGAGGTGCGGGCCCTGGCCACCGGCCGCACCATCCGGGCGACCTGGGCCGGAGCGGACACCGACGCGCTGGGTGCGCTCCCCGGTGTCGATGCCGTCGACGTGCGCGGCGACTCGGTGCTGGTGCACGCCAAGGACTCCGACGAGGTCGCCCGCTTCCTGCTGACCCGGACGCCGGCGCGCGACCTCGAGATCACCGCACGCGGCCTCGAGGAGGCCTTCCTCAGCCTGACCGGCCACGACGATGAAGGAGCCACCGCATGACCACCGCGATCGACGCCACCACCCGCGCCGTACCTCCGCGCGGCGGCTTCAACCTCACCCTGCTCGGTATCGAGCTGCGACGGATGCTGCGCAACCGGCGCACCCTGATCTTCACGCTGATCTTCCCCACCGCGATGTTCTTCGTCTTCGGCTCGGGCGGCAACGGCAGCGAGCGCGTCGGTGACGGCAACGTCTCGGCGTACGTCATGGTCTCGATGGCGTTGTACGGCGGCGCGCTGATCGCCGCCTCCTGCGGGGCGATGGTCGCGGTCGAACGCGCCCTCGGCTGGTCGCGCCAGCTGCGACTGACGCCGCTGAACCCGCTCGCCTACATCCTGGTCAAGGCCCTGGTCGCCCTCGTCATGGGTGCCCTGGCCGTCACCATCGTCAACGTGGTCGGCGCCCTTCAGGGCAAGCCCGAGATGCCGGTCCGCACCTGGCTCGCCTGCGGCGTGGTGACCCTGCTGTGCACGCTGACCTTCGCGGCCCTCGGCGTCTTCGTCGGCTATCTGGTGCCCGGGGAGAACGTGATGCAGATCCTCGGCCCCGGCATGGCCCTGCTGTCCTTCCTCGGCGGCCTGTTCATCCCGCTCAGCCAGTACAGCCCGGCCGTGCGCGACATCGCCTACTGGAGCCCGATGTACGGCGTCGCCGAGGTCGCCCGCTCTCCCCTGACCCACGAGCTGCCGTGGTACGCCGTAGCCAACGCCGTCCTGTGGCTCGGGCTCTTCGTGGTCGGTGCCGCGTGGCGGATGAGCAAGGACACGGCGCGGGTCTGAGCCACTAACGTGAGGCAGGTGAGCGCCGTGCAGACCGGTTGGGGCGACGGCCACCGCCCCGGTCGGTTCGGCCTGTTCTTCATCGGGATCTGGACGCTGTTCCTCCTCCAGCCCCTGGCCGCCGCATGGCGCGAGCGGGGCCACGTGTCGGGGTTGGTCGGCCTGGTGGGGGTGCTGGCCTTCGCTGCCTGGTACCTCAGGGTGTTCGTCCGACGGCGGCTCGACCTGCGCCACGGCCTCCTCCACCTAGCGGTCCTCCCCGCGCTGCTCCGCATCGCGCCGGCCGCACTCCTCGCGCTGGTGGTCTGTCTGGCGGTCGGACAGCCGGGTACGGCGACCTCGGTCTACCTCGCGGTGCTGTTCGCGATCACGCTGCCCACCCGCATCGGCATCCCGCTGGCCGCGGCCGACATCCTGGTCTTCTTCGTGGCCGGCGTCGTGGTGCCGGGGTGGACCACCGACTACGCGCTCCTGCTCAGCAGCCTGGCTGCCACCATCGCCGTGTGGGGCATCCAGCAGATGCTGGTCCGCAACGCCCAGCTGGTCGCGGCCCACGGGCAGAACGCGAGCCTGGCCATCGAGAACGAGCGCAACCGGTTCGCCCGCGACCTGCACGACATCCTCGGTCACTCGCTGACCGTCATCACCGTCAAGGCCGAGCTGGCGCAGAGGCTGCTCGAGGCCGACCCCGCCCGGGCGCGGGGCGAGCTGGCCGACCTCGAACGGCTCAGCCGCGACGCGCTGGCCGACGTACGCCGTGCCGTCGAGGGGTACCGCGACCTGACCCTGCCCGGCGAGCTGGCCCGTGCGCGGGCCGCCCTGGCCGCGGCCGAGATCGAGGCCGAGGTGCCTCACGCCGCCGACGACATCCCGACCGATCTGCGCGAGCTGTTCGCGTGGACGGTGCGTGAGGGCGTCACCAACGTGATCCGCCATTCCGGTGCCCGCACCTGCCGCATCCGACTCTCCCCCACGTGCGCAGAGGTGAGCGACGACGGCTCCGGGCCCGCCGCCGACACGGCTCCTGGCTCGGGACTGGCCGGCCTGCACGAGCGAGCCGCCTCCCATGGCGCCACGGTCGTCACCGCCGCACTCGCCCCCGGCTTCTCGCTCCGGGTCGCTGTCTCGTGACCGGGGTCATCCGGCTGCTGCTGGCCGACGACCAGGCGCTCGTGCGCGGAGCGCTGTCGGCGCTGCTGTCCCTGGAGCCCGACCTCGAGGTGGTCGCCGAGGTGAGCACCGGTGACGCCGTGCTCCCGGCCGTGCTCGAGCACCGGCCCGACGTCGCCCTGCTCGACGTCGAGATGCCGGGGCTCGACGGCATCAGCGCCGCCGCCGCCGTACGCCGCCAAGCGCCGGGTACCCGGGTGCTCATCGTGACCACCTTCGGACGGCCCGGGTTCCTGCGCCGCGCGCTCCAGGCGGGCGCCTCGGGCTTCGTCGTCAAGGACACCCCGGCCGCCCAGCTCGCCGACGCCGTACGCCGCGTCCACCAGGGGCTGCGCGTCGTCGACCCGGTGCTCGCGATGGACAGCCTGGCGGTCGGCGACTCGCCGCTCACCCCCCGCGAGACCGAGGTGCTCCGTGCCGCACGCGACGGCGCCGCCGTGCAGGTGGTCGCCGGGCGGGTGCACCTCTCGGAGGGCACCGTGCGCAACCACCTGTCGGCCGCGATCGGCAAGACCGGGGCGGCCAACCGCTCCGAGGCCGTCAACATCGCCGACGCCCACGGCTGGCTCTGAACCGATAGTCCGCATCATTCAGCACGTCCTGACGGCGTGTCGAGGTGCGGATTGATGCGGACTATCCCGAGCTCAGCCGTCGTTCCAGTTGGGGTCCTGGTCCCACTCCTCGTTGCGATCCTGGGCCTTATCCAGGGCGCGCGAGGCCTCCTCCTCGGTGCCGTAGGGACCGAGGCGGTCGATGGGGGCGCAGCCGTCGGGACCCTCGACCGCGTGGTGCTTGACGCAGAACCAGTACTTGTCCATGTCTGGGCAAGATACAGCCCTCCCTACACTGGTCGGGTGAGCCAGACGACGACGATCGCCCCCGCGACCATCTCGCCGCGCCGCGCCGTCCCGGCCGCCATCGCGCGACCGGAGTACGTCGACCGGGCGGCGCCGGAGCGTTTCACCGGCAGCGAGGTCAAGGACGCCGACACCATCGAGCGGATACGCTTCGCCTGCCGACTGGCCGCGCGGGCCCGTGAGCTGGTCGGCTCCCACGTCGCACCCGGCGTCACCACCGACGAGCTCGACCGGATCGGCCACGAGTTCCTCTGCGACCACGGCGCCTACCCGTCGACCCTCGGCTACCGCGGCTTCCCCAAGTCGTTGTGCTCGAGCGTCAACGAGGTGGTCTGCCACGGCATCCCCGACGCGCGCGTGGTCGAGGACGGCGACATTGTCAACATCGACATCACCGCCTTCATCAACGGCGTGCACGGCGACACCAACGCAACCTTTCTCGCCGGCGAGGTCGACGAGGAGTCCCGGCTGCTGGTCGAGCGCACCCGTGAGGCACTCGACCGCGGCATCAAGGCGGTCAGGCCGGGCCGCCGGATCAACGTCATCGGCCGGGTCATCGAGTCCTACGCGCGCCGGTTCGGGTACGGCGTCGTACGCGAGTTCACCGGCCACGGCATCGGGGCGGCGTTCCACAGCGGTCTGATCGTGCCGCACTACGACGACCCGCGGTACGCCGAGGAGATCCTGGCCGGCATGACCTTCACCATCGAGCCGATGCTCAACCTCGGCACCCACGAGTGGGAGATGTGGGACGACGAATGGACGGTCGTGACCAAGGACCACCGGCGCAGCGCCCAGTTCGAGCACACCCTCCTGGTCACCGCCGACGGCGCCGAGGTGCTGACCCACCCCTGACCCGCCACCCAGGTTCGTGCATTGCACAAACCTGCAGATCGTTGTGCGTTGACCGGTCAGGCACGAATTGCAAGTCTCGGCAACGGCCTGCCCGACCCGGGGCAGTCCGCTGGGGCCGTCCGACACCCGGAACGGCCCGTCACAGGGCTTCGGCCCGGACCAGGAGACAGCATGACCAGGAGATACCTCGGCGGCTTCGCGGCCGTGGCACTGGCAGGTGCCACCCTCGCTGCGACACCGCACGGAGCGGTGGCGGCCAGCGGCCACCACCAGGACGCGCAGGCCCTCGCCCACGCGTCCGCGCAGCGCCTGATCACCAGCCGGGCGCCGGCTCTCAAGATCAGTCGCCTCGACCGGTTCCAGGCGAACCCCGTCGTGTCCTCGCACGGCACCCAGTACGCGTCGTACGAGCGCACCTACCGGAGACTCCCGGTCGTGGGCGGCGACTTCGTCGTGGTGACCGACTCCGAGGGCCAGGTGCTCACCACCTCCGTCGCGCAGGGTCGCCGTACCTCCCTGAAGTCGGTGCACCCGACCGTCGGCAAGGCCCGGGCCCGCACGGTCTCGCGCCATCTCCTTACCCGGGTCAGCACCACCAGCCCGACCTCCCTGGTCGTGTTCCAACAGCGCGGCTCGCACCTCGCGTGGGAGACGACCGTCGCCGGCACCAAGGCCGGCGCCCCCTCACGCCAGTCGGTGTACGTCGACGCGCGCTCCGGCAAGGTACTCGGCTCGCAGGAGCACGTCGCCGAGGGCACCGCCAACACCAAGTGGGAGGGCTCGGTCACGATCCCGACCACACTGTCCGGCTCGACGTACTCGATGAGGGACAGCAACGCGCCGACCCTGGTCTGCCAGGACGCCGCCACCAACCAGACGTTCTCCAAGAGCACCGACTCATGGGGCAACGGCAACGAGACCAGCCGCGAGACCGACTGCGCCGACTCGTTCTACAGCGCCGAGAAGGAGCGGCAGATGCTCTCGGCCTGGGACGGCCGCAACGGCATGGACGGCTCCGGCGGCTGGGTCCCGATCCGCGTGGGGCTCAACGACGTGAACGCCTACTACGACGGCACCCAGGTGCAGGTCGGCCACACCCAGAGCACCGGCGAGTGGATCGGCGAGATCGACGTGGTCGCCCACGAGCTCGGCCACGGCGTCGACGACCACACCCCCGGTGGCATCTCGGGCGGCAACACCCAGGAGTTCGTCGCCGACACGTTCGGCGCCGCCACCGAGTGGTATGCCAACAACGCCACCGACACGCCCGACTTCACCGTCGGCGAGCGGGTGAACCTGGTCGGCTCCGGCCCGATCCGCTACATGTACAACCCCTCCCTCGCCGGTGACGACAACTGCTACTCGTCGTCGATCCCCAACGAGGAGGTGCACGCGGCCGCCGGTCCGGGCAACCACTGGTTCTACCTGCTCGCCGAGGGCACCAACCCCACCAACGGCCAGCCCACCAGCCCGACCTGCAACAGCTCCTCGGTCACCGGTGTCGGCATCTCGAAGGCCGAGCAGATCATGTACAACGCGATGCTGATGAAGACCAGCAGCTCGTCGTACCTGAAGTACCGCACCTGGACGCTGACCGCGGCGAAGAACCTCGACGCGACCTGCGGCCTGTTCAACGCCACCAAGGCCGCGTGGAACGCCGTCTCGGTCCCGGCCCAGTCCGCCGACCCGACCTGCACCGGCGGCGGCGGTGGCACCAACACCGTCACGGTCAACAACCCGGGCAGCCAGACCGGCACCGTCGGCACGGCGAAGTCGCTGCAGATGTCGGCCTCCGACTCCGCGTCGGGTCAGTCGTTCACCTGGTCGGCCAGTGGCCTGCCCACGGGCCTGTCGATCAACTCGTCGACGGGTCTGATCTCCGGTACGCCGACCACGTCGGGGACCTACTCCTCCACGGTGACGGCGAAGGACACCACCGGCTCGACCGGCGCCGCCACCTTCTCGTGGACCATCGGCGGCGGCGGTGGCGGGACCTGTTCGGGCCAGAAGCTGGGCAACCCCGGCTTCGAGTCCGGTCCCGCAGCATGGTCGCAGAGCAGTGGGGTGATCGGTCAGTACGGCGCGCAGGGCGAGCCGACGCACTCCGGCACCTGGAACGCGTGGCTGGACGGCTACGGCCAGACCCACACCGACACGCTGTCGCAGTCGGCGAGCATCCCGTCGAGTTGCTCGGCCACGCTGAAGTTCTACCTGCACGTCGACACCAACGAGTCGACCTCGACGACGGCCTACGACAAGCTCACGGTCAAGGTCAACGGCAGCACCAGGGCGACGTACTCGAACCTGAACCACAACGCCGGCTACGCGCTGCACTCGTTCAACCTCTCGTCGTACGCCGGTCAGACGGTGTCGATCTCGTTCACCGGCGCGGAGGACGTCTCGCTGCAGACGTCGTTCGTGCTCGATGACACGGCCCTGAACCTCAGCTGAGGTCAGGTCCTACCCACCCGGAACGCCGGGCCGCCCTCGGGGGTCGGCCCGGCGTTCTGCTCCTCCTCGGCCCTACACTGTGGCCCGGAGGGGCTGGTCGGGCGACCGCGGCTCCGGGGTGACCCGGGGGCGAGGAAGGTCCGGGCTCCACAGGGCAGGGCGGTGGGTAACTCCCACCCGGGGCAACCCGCGGGAACAGTGCCACAGAGAACAGACCGCCCCTGCTCGCTGGTCGAGCTCAGTCGAGACCAACAGGCAGGGGTAAGGGTGAAACGGTGGTGCAAGAGACCACCAGCGGTGCGGGCGACCGGACCGGCTAGGCAAACCCCGCCCGGAGCAAGATCGAGCAGCGTGCGTTCGAGGGCGGCCCGCCCGAGTACGCGGGTAGATCGCTAGAGGCTGTCGGCAACGGCAGCCGTAGATGGATGGTCGCCACGGCTTCGCCGTACAGAACCCGGCCTACAGACCAGCCCCTCCGC
>JBPCQY010000027.1:0-4023 GCA_050997635.1 Nocardioides sp. | reverse complement strand
GACCCGCGCGACTTCGCGCTCTGGAAGGGTTTCAAAAAGGAGACCGAGCCGGTCACGGCGGCCTGGCCCTCGCCGTACGGTCTGGGTCGTCCCGGCTGGCACATCGAGTGCTCGGCGATGGCCGGGAGGTACCTCGGGCCGGCCTTCGACATCCACGGCGGCGGCGTCGACCTGCGTTTCCCCCACCACGAGAACGAGCAGGCGCAGTCGCGCGCGGCCGGCCACCCGTTCGCGTCGTACTGGCTGCACAACGCCTGGATCACCACCGCGGGCGAGAAGATGTCGAAGTCGCTGGGCAACTCGCTGCTGATCCCGTCGGTGCTCGAGCGGGTGCGCGGCATCGAGCTGCGGTTCTACATGGTCTCGGCGCACTACCGCTCGCACGTCGAGTTCTCCTTCGAGGCGCTCGACGACGCGGCCGTGGCGTTCCGCCGGATCGAGAACTTCCTGGGTCGGGCGCGCGCCGTACTCGGCGAGGTGCCGGACGGCGGCATGCTGTGCGCCGACTTCATCGCGGCGATGGACGACGACCTCGGGACGCCTGCCGCGGTCGCGGCGATCCACGACGTGGTGCGCGAGGGCAACAAGCTGCTGGCCGACGGGCCGTCGCCGACTCTGCGGGGCACGGCGGCGTCGGTGCTGGCGATGCTCGACGTACTCGGGCTCAACCCCGCCGACCCCGCGTTCGCGTCCTCCGGGTCGGGCGACGCCCGACTCACGGACGCCGTCGACGCCCTCGTCGCCGGGCTGCTCGAGGAGCGTGCCGAGGCGCGGGCGGCTCAGGACTGGGTGCGGGCCGACGCGATCCGCGACCGGATCAAGGCAGCCGGGATCGAGGTCGAGGACACTCCGTCCGGGCCTGTCTGGACTCTTGCCGAAGGTGGCGCCTGATGCCCGGGGTTTCGAGCCCTTCGAGACGGTCGCTACGCGACCTCCTCAGGAACCAACGCTCGCTTCGCTCGCTCCTCAACCACCGGAAAGGCCACTGACGTGCCTGGCAATTCTCAGCGCAAGGGCGCGATCCGCAAGGCCAGCAAGAAGCCGACCGCCGGCTCCGGCGGGCGGGTGCGCCGTGGGCTCGAGGGCCGCGGACCGACCCCGGCTGCCGGCGAGCGGCCCTACCACAAGGCCTACAAGGACAAGCAGAAGTCGTCGCGCTCCGGCTCGTCCAAGCCGCGGCGTCGTGCGGGTTCGTCGGAGGCGGAGTGGATCGCCGGACGCAACTCGGTGGTCGAGGCGCTGCGCGCGGGCATCCCGATCAACGGGGTGTACGTCGCCGAGGGCGCCGAGCGCGACGGTCGCCTGCGCGAGGCGTTCAAGCTGGCTGCCGAGCAGGGGGTCTCGCTGCTCGAGGTCACCCGGGGCGAGCTGGACCGGAGGACCTCGGGTGCGGTGCACCAGGGGCTGGCCGCTCGGATCCCGGCGTACGAGTACGCCGACCCCGACTCGCTGCTCGACGAGGTGCCGACCGGTGAGGCGCCGCTGATCGTTGCGCTCGACTCCGTGACCGACCCGCGCAACCTGGGGGCCGTCGTACGGTCCGCCGCCGGCTTCGGCGCGCACGGGGTCGTCGTACCCGAGCGCCGGGCGGCGGGCATGACCGCCTCGGCCTGGAAGACCTCGGCCGGCGCGGCAGCCCGGATCCCGGTCGCCCAGACGGTGAACCTGGTGCGCCAGCTCAAGGCCTACCAGGACGCCGGCTGCATGGTGCTCGGCCTCGCGGCCGACGGCCACCTGACGCTGCCCGGCGTACTCGCAGACCACGACCTGGCCTCCGGCCCGCTCGTGATCGTCGTCGGGTCCGAGGGTGACGGCCTCGGCCGCCTGGTCTCCGAGACCTGCGACCACCTGGTCTCGATCCCGATGGCATCGGACCTGGAGTCCCTCAACGCCGGCGTCGCCGCGTCCGTCGTGCTCTACGCCCTCTCCCAATCCCGCTGAGTCGGCACAAGTGCAGGTCCTGGGCCGCTGAGTCGTCAGGAGTGCAGGTCCTGGGACGCTGAGTCGTCAGGAGTGCAGGCCCTGGGACGCTGACCCATCATCTGTTGGCAGATCGGCTCGCCACGGATGCCGTGGATCGCTGGCGGCGAGTGCGTCCTGCAGCCATGTACGACGGGCCGGACCGAGGAGGGGCACCGCGGCCTCCGGCCAGTCACCAAGGCGCCGGCAGGTCCGCGAGGAGTACGTCGACCTCGTCGGGCGTCAGCGGTTTCCATCGTCCGAGCTCGTCCGCCACCGCCAGCCTAGGGGCGATACGATGCACTTGTGCCGACTCGGCGTCGTACGGGGTTGCACTTGTGCCGACTCGGCGTCCCAGGGCCTGCACTTGTGCCGACTCGGCGCCCCTGCGCGTGCACTTCTGCCGGGTCGGCATAATCGGGGGATGGGTACGACGGTGGAGAGGTTGGCGCTCGGCGACGACGCGGAGGCGCTGTTCGCGTTGACCCGCGAGATCGCGACCAAGGAGCTGGCGCCGCAGGTGCACGAGGCCGAGGAGCGGGCCGAGTTCCCCGAGCAGGCCTACCGGATGCTCGGCAAGGCCGGGCTGCTGAGCCTGCCCTTCCCGGAGGAGTACGGCGGCGGCGCCCAGCCCTACGAGACCTCCCTGCAGGTGATCGAGGAGATCGCGACGGCCTGGCCGAGCGTCGGTGTCGGCACCAGCGTGCACTCCCTGACCGCCAACGTCGTCCTCACCAACGCCACCACCGAGCAGCGCACCGAGTGGCTGCCGCGGATGCTCGGCGGGGACTGGCTCGGCGCCTACTGCCTGAGCGAGCCCCAGGCGGGCTCCGACGTGAGCGGCATCAAGACCAGGGCGGTCAAGGACGGCGAAGAGTACGTCGTGCGCGGCACCAAGCAGTGGATCAGCAACGGCTCGTGCGCCGACTACTACATCCTGTTCGCCCGCACCGACGACGACCCGCGCCGCGGCCTGAGCGCCTTCATCGTGCCGGCGGACACCCCGGGCATGAGCTTCGGTGCTCCCGAGAAGAAGATGGGCCTGGCCTGCGACGTCACCACCCAGGTCATCTTCGACGACGCCCGTGTCCCCGCCACCCAGCGCGTCGGCGAGGAGGGAGCCGGCATGAAGGTCGCCCTCAGCGCCCTCGACGCCGGACGCCTCGGCATCGCATCTGTCGCCACCGGCATCGCGCAGGCTGCGCTGGCCCACTCGGTCGCCTACGCCGGCGAGCGCAAGCAGTTCGGCAAGCCCATCGGCGAGCAGCAGGGGCTGCAGTTCCTGCTCGCCGACATGGCGGCGGACGTCGAGCGCGCCCGCGCGACGTACCTCCACGCCGCCCGGCTCAAGGACGCCGGCCGCCCGTTCAGCCGCCAGGCCAGCATCGCCAAGCTGAGCGCCACCGACGCCGCGATGCGGGTCACCACCGACGCGGTCCAGGTGCTCGGCGGCAACGGCTACACCCGCGACTACCCGGTCGAGCGGCTCTTCCGCGACGCCAAGGTGACCCAGATCTTCGAGGGCACCAACCAGATCCAGCGGATGGTCATCGGCCGCGACCTGTTGCGCTGACCCGCACGCCGTACGGCGTAGGTTGGGCCCATGCTGGGGCGCTCCCTGTGGCAGGTCGTGCCGCGCGACCATCGCCAGGGCGCCAGTGAGTTTCGGCGCCGCCAGCTGGTCACCCTCGCCTTCTTGGTGCTCGGCGCCGGCGCGCTCGCGTGGTCGCTGCGGATCGCCCCGGGCAGCGCGCAGTTCTACTACGCGACGCTCGTGCTCGCCGCCATCTGGGCCGTCGGCGCGTTCGCGTCCGGCCCGATCCACCTCGGCCGGATCACCCACCGCGAGCAGGTACGACGACCCGTGGCCGAGCCGGTCGCCGTCGGGCTGCTGCTGGCGGGGATCTTCGTCGTCGGCGGTCTCGTGATCCGCCACATCGACTGGCTCGACCACGCGGTGCGCACCGTGCTCGCCCATGCCGACCAGGGCATCGGCGTGCTCGTGCTGCTCGTCACCGTGCTCAACGGCGTCGCGGAGGAGCTGTTCTTCCGCGGCGCCGTCTA
>JBPCQY010000022.1:0-31209 GCA_050997635.1 Nocardioides sp. | reverse complement strand
GTCCTGCTGGCCACGGTCAAGGGCGACGTGCACGACATCGGCAAGAACATCGTCGGCGTCGTCCTGCAGTGTAACAACTACGAGGTCATCGACCTCGGCGTCATGGTGCCGTGCGCGAAGATCCTCGAGACGGCGCGGCGCGAGGGGGTGGACCTGATCGGGCTGAGCGGGCTCATCACGCCGTCGCTCGAGGAGATGTCGTTCGTCGCCCAGGAAATGGAGCGCGAGGGGTTCCGGATCCCGCTCCTGATCGGCGGTGCCACCACGTCGCGGATTCACACCGCGGTCAAGATCGAGCCCCACTACCACGGGCCCACGGTGCACGTGCTCGACGCCTCGCGCGCGGTCGGCGTGGCCGGGAGTCTGCTCAGCGACACCCTGCGCGACGGTTTCGTTGCCGAGACGCGCGACGAGTATCGCGACGTGCGCGCGCAACGGAGCCGGCGTGGCCCGGTGGAGCGGCGCCAGCCGATCGAGGACGCCCGGCGCCAGCGCCTGGCCGTCGACTGGACCGGCGTCACGCCCCCGGTCCCGTGCTCGACCGGACTGACCGTGCTGGACGACTATCCGCTGGACGACCTCGTTCCGCGCATCGACTGGACGCCATTCTTCCAGACCTGGGAGCTCGCGGGCCACTATCCGGACATCCTGGCGGATGCGACGGTCGGAGCCGCCGCGACGAGTCTCTTCCGGGATGCCCGGGTGCTGCTCGACCGGCTCGTGCGGGAGCGGTTGCTCCGGGCCCGCGGCGTGTTCGGCGTCTTCCGGGCCAACGCGGTCGGCGACGACATCGAGCTCTACGCGGACGAGGAGCGCACCGAGCAACTGGCCGTGATCCATACGCTGCGGCAGCAGATGTTCAAGCCGCCCGGCCGGCCCAACCTCGCGCTCGCCGACTTCGTCGCCCCGCGCGCGGCCGGCGTGGCCGACCACGTCGGCGCGTTCGCGGTGAGTGCCGGTGCCGGACTCGACGAGCTGGTGGCGGGGTCCGCCGCCGAGCACGACGACTACAACGCGATCCTGGCCAAGGCGCTGGCCGACCGGCTGGCCGAGGCGTTCGCCGAGCGGCTGCACGAGCGCGTACGCCGGCAGTTCTGGGGCTACGCCCCCGACGAGCACCTCGACGCCACCGGCCTGCTCAAGGAGCAGTACGTCGGCATCCGCCCCGCGCCCGGCTACCCCGCCAGCCCGGAGCACACCGAGAAGCAGACCCTGTGGGAGCTGCTCGACGTCGCCGAGAACACCGGCATGGAGCTGACCGAGTCGATGGCCATGTGGCCGGGCGCGTCCGTCTCCGGGATCTACTTCAGCCACCCGGAGTCGCAGTACTTCGTGATCGGGCGGGTCGGCCGTGACCAGGTCGCCGACTACGCCGAGCGCAAGGGCTGGACCCAGGCCGAGGCCGAGCGGTGGCTCTCGGCCAACCTCGGCTACGACCCGGAGGACTGAACAAGGAGTCCGGCGGGGTTTGCCCCCGCGCCGGCCCACGCCAACCCGGGCAACCCGGGCAACCCGGGGAGCTGGGTCACCATGAAGAAGCTCGACCCCTACGTGGACCTACCAGGTGCAGAAGACCTGGGAGGTCGGCGGCTCGGCTGGCATCTCGTGGGACGCCGTCAGCGCCAGCCGCCCAAGCACCAGATGGTGCCGATCACCAAGAAGGGGCACCGCTACCCTTCCTGAGTGTCGTCGGTCGAGCCAGGACGCCGTCTGGAGTCTTTCGCCGCCGTGCTCTGGGACATGGACGGCACCCTGGTCGACACCGAGCCCTCCTGGATCGACGCCGAGTACGCCCTCGCCGAGAGGTACGGCGGGTCCTGGAGCCGCGAGCACGCGATGCAGCTGGTCGGCAACGACCTGATCGAGTCCGGCCGCTACATCCGCGAGCACATGGGGATCGACGTGACCCCCGAGCGGATCGTCGAGGAGCTGCTCGACGACGTAGTCGCCGTGATCGAGGTCGACGTGCCGTGGCGGCCGGGAGCGCGCGAGCTGCTGGCCGGGCTGCGCGGCGTTGGCGTGCCCTGTGCGCTGGTCACGATGTCCTACGCCCGCTTCGTCGAGCCGGTGGTCGCCGCGCTGCCGCAGGGGACGTTCGACGTGGTGGTGACCGGGGACGCCGTCGACCGCGGCAAGCCCCACCCGGAGCCCTACCTGACCGCGGCCCGGCGGCTCGACGTACTGGCTGGGGAGTGCCTGGCGATCGAGGACTCACCGACCGGCGCGAGCTCGGCCGAGGCGGCCGGCTGCACGGTGCTCTGCGTGCCCCATCACGTGCCGATCCCATCGGGTGAGCGACGGTTCTTCGCCGACAGCCTGGAGCGACTGAGCCCGTCGACGCGGCTCGATCCAGGCGGCCCCAGGCCCGCCTAGACCGAATCGTTGCCGGATCGCGACGCGCGGGAGGAGCCGCGTCGATGGACCGTGACCCGCGACACAGGCTATGTTCGCGGACACCGACGCGCCCGGCTGGTTCGAGGCGCCAAACCTTCAAGGGGATGACGTGAAGCGGAACAAGATCTTCGCCGCGCTCGGGGTGACCGCCCTGGCAGGGGCCCTGGTGGCCTGTGGCAGCAGCGACAGCGGTGGCGGCACCGGCACTGGCTCCGGGGGGCTGTACACGATCGGCACGACCGACGTAAGCGTGACCTCGATCGACCCGGCCGGCGCCTACGACCTGCCCTCGTGGACGATCCAGTACAACATCTACCAACAGCTCGTGACCTACGCGCCCGGCGGCAACAAGCCGGTGCCGTCCGCCGCGAAGTCGTGCGACTACACCGACGCCAAGACGGTCAAGTGCGTCCTGCAGGACGGCCTGAAGTTCTCCAACGGCAACTCGCTCACGTCCGAGGACGTGAAGTTCTCCTTCCAGCGCAGCATCGTCATCAACGACTCCAACGGAGCGTCGTCGCTGCTGGCCGACCTGAGCGATGGTGCGAAGAAGCCCGACCTGGCGTCCAACGCGATCGAGACGCCCGACCCGCAGACGGTGGTCTTCCACTTGGCCGCGCCCGACCAGACGTTCATCCAGGCGCTGACCACGCCGGCGGCGTCGATCATCGACCACACGGTCTTCCCGGCCGACCAGCTGCAGACCGACCCCACCCAGATGATCGGCTCGGGTCCCTACACACTCGACCAGTACAAGCCCAACGAGCAGGCGGTCTTCGTCGCCAACGACCAGTACACCGGCGACAACACTCCCAAGACCAAGACGGTCATCCTCAAGTACTTCAAGACCGACTCCTCGCTCACGCAGGCGATGAGCTCCCAGTCGGTCGACGTGGGGTGGCGCACCTTCAGCCCGACCGAGCTCAACTCGTTCAAGGACAACAGCAAGGTTCAGGTTCTGGAGGGCACCGGCGCGGAGTTCCGCTACTACGTCTGGCACATGCAGGACGGTCCCGGCAAGTCGCTGGCCGTGCGGCAGGCGGCCGCCCAGCTCATGGACCGCGACGCGATCGTGCAGAAGGCCTACGACGGCACCGTCAAGCCGGCGTACTCGATCGTGCCGCAGGGCTTCGTCGGCGCCACCGAGGCATTCAAGGACGCCTACGGCGACCCGAGCGTGAGCAAGGCCAAGGCGATCCTGCAGAAGGCCGGTGTGAAGACCCCGATCAGCATCAAGCTCGGCTACCCGACCGGCCACTACCCGGCCGCCACCGTCGACGACGCCAACGAGTACGCCGCCCAGCTCAACGCGAGCGGGCTGTTCAAGGCCAAGGTCACCACCGCCGAATGGAACTCCTACCAGAACCTGGAGAAGCAGGGTGCCTACGACCTGTTCCTGCTCGGCTGGTTCCCCGACTACCTCGACTCCGACGACTACCTCTCGCCCTTCATCAAGGACGGTGGCTTCTTCGTCAACGGCTACTCGAACCCGAAGGTGAACAAGCTGCTGGCCAAGGAGCGCGGGGAGACCAACCAGGGCAAGCGCGTCAAGGAGTTCGAGCAGCTGCAGCAGATCGTGGCGCACGACGTCCCTCTCATCCCCACTTGGACCGGCATCAACAACGCGGTCGCGACCACCGACATGTCAGGTGTCAAGGAGACCCTGGACTCGGCCTACATCTTCCGGATGTGGCTGCCGTCGAAGGGCTGACATCGCGCGAGGGGGCGCCGCACCGGCAGGTGCGGCGTCCCCTCTCGTGTGACAGGGTCAAGCCGGCGTGGAGGAGGTCGCAGTGAGTTCGGGATCGGGGTCGTTGGCCCGCTACGTCGGCATCCGGGTAGTGCTGGTCATCCCGATGATGTGGGTGCTGCTCACCGTGGTCTTCCTGCTGCTCCGGGTGGCGCCCGGCGACCCGGTGACGGCGTCGCTCGGAGGTCGGCTGTCCCCGGCCGCACTCGCCCTGAGGCGGGAGCAGATGGGGCTGGACCGGCCGTTGATCGTGCAGTACCTCGAGTACCTCGGGCACGCGTCGCGGTTGGACTTCGGCCGGACGATCAGCGACAAGCTGCTCGTGACCGACGTGATCCGCGACCAGGGCGGCGCGACCCTGACCCTCACCCTGGGCGCGTTCCTCGTGGCGCTCGTGATCGGCCTCCCGCTGGGACGTCTTGCGGGTCGCTACCGCGACAGCGCCGGTGACGCCGTGATCCGGCTGTTCGGGATCTTCACGTACGCCGCTCCCGTGTTCTGGACCGGCATCTTGCTGATCGTCTTCGTCGCCGCCCGATTCCCGACCTGGCCGACCGACGGCATCGCGTCACCGGAGACCATCTACCTCGTCCCGACCCACACCCACATCCTGTTGCTCGACACGATCATCGCCCGGGACTGGCCGGCGGTCGGTGACACGCTCAAACACCATGTGCTGCCGTGTCTCACGCTCGGCCTGCTGCTCGCCGGCGTGATCATCCGGCTGGTCCGGGTCAACGTGATCCAGGCGCTGAAGGGCGACTACGTCGAGGCCGCCCGTGCCCGCGGCATCTCCGAGGGACGGGTGGTCCGCAAGCACGCCTTCCGCAACGCGTTGGTCCCCGTCATCACCGTCATCGGCCTGCAGGTGGCGCTGACGCTGTCCGGTGCGGTGCTCACCGAGTCGACGTTCAACTGGCCGGGCCTGGGCAGCGAGCTGATCAACTACCTCAACGCCCGCGACTACACCGCCGTCCAGGGCCTGGTGACGTTCTTCGCGATCGTCGTGGTGATCGTGAGCGTGCTCGTGGACATCGTCAACGCCCTGGTCGACCCGAGGGTGAGGTACTGACCCCCATGCGCAGCTTCCTCTCCACCGTCTGGAACACCAAGGGCCTGGCCCGCTACATGTTCTGGGCCGGCCTGCTCATCACGCTGGTCTTCGTGGTCTTCGCGGTCTTCGCGCCGTGGGTCGCGCCGTACGGCTTCGCCCAGACCTCGGCCCACGGCCAGGACTTCGCCAAGCTCGCCCCGCGCAGCTCCGAGCACCTGCTCGGCACCAACGACCAGTTCTTCGACATCGCCTCGCGTGTCATCTGGGGTGCCCGTACGGCGCTGGAGGTGGTCGTGCTGTCGGTGGTGTTCGCCGCCTTCATCGGTGTCCCGCTGGGGCTGGTGTCCGGCTTCATCGGCGGCTGGCTCGACCGGGTCCTGGTCTTCTTGATGGACGCGCTGTACGCCTTCCCGGCCTTGCTGCTCGCGATCGTGTTCTCCTTCCTGCTCCAAGGCAGCATCGGCAGCGGCGTGGTGTCGGCGGCGCTCTCGTTGACCGCGATCTACATCCCGCAGTACTTCCGGGTCGTGCGCAACACGACGGTCTCGGCCCGCGAGGCGACCTACGTCGAGGCGGCTCGCGCGATCGGGGCGCGACCGTCGACGATCATGCGCAAGTACCTCTTCGGCAACGTGGTGCAGTCCGTCCCGGTCCTCGGCACCCTCAATGCGGCCGACGCGATCGGCACCCTGGCTGCGTTGGGCTTCCTGGGTCTCGGCATTCAGCCCACCCAGGCTGCCGAGTGGGGCTACGACCTGAGTCGCGCGATCGACGACGCCCAGACGGGCAACTGGCTGCCGGCCTTCTGGCCCGGCCTGGCCATCGTGCTGCTCATCACCGCCCTCACCCTGGTCGGTGAGGGTCTCAACGAGACGGTGAACCCGTCCCTGCGCCGGGCTCGCCTGAAGAAGATCCGGTTCCCCGAGCGAGAGAAGGCCGCGGCGTGAACCCGACCGAGCTCACCGAGGACACCGTGATGCCCGAGGGCTCCGAGGTCGTCCTGGACGCCCGAGACCTCCGGGTCTGGTACGGCACCTCGCGCGGGCCGGTGCGCGCCGTCGACGGGGTCACCTTCAGCCTGCGGCGCGGCGAGACCCTCGGCTTGGTGGGGGAATCCGGATGCGGCAAGTCGACCCTGGGCCGCGGCCTGATCGGCCTGCTGCCCGACGGCAGCGCCCGCGACGGGGGCCTGACCTTCCAGGGCCGCGACCTGCTCGGCCTCTCGACCCGCGAGCTGCGGGCCATGCGTGGTGTCGAACTCGGGATGATCTTCCAGGAGCCGCTGACGCGCCTGAACCCGCTGATGCGCATCTCCGAGCACTTCGCCGAGACCCTGCGCACCCACGAGAAGGGCATCTCGAAGCAGGACGTCGAGCGTCGCTCGCTCGAGGTGCTGCGCCTGATGGGGATCCCGCCGACGCGCTACCGGGCCTACCCGCACGAGTTCTCGGGCGGTATGCGACAGCGGCTGATGATCGCGCTCGCGCTGGTGCTCCGGCCGGCGTTCGTCGTGGCCGACGAGCCCACGACGGCCCTCGACGTCCTCGTCGAGGCGCAGATCATCAAGATCCTCCACGACCTCAAGCGCGAGTTCGACACGTCACTCCTGCTGATCACCCACAACCTCGGCATCGTCGCGGAGGCCTGTGACCGGGTGGCGGTGATGTACGCCGGCGAGATCGTCGAGATCGGCGACGCCCGCGAGGTGTTCGCCCGCCCGCGTCATCCCTACACCCGAGAGCTGCTGCGCTCGACCATCTCGTTGTCCACGACCGGGCTCAACTACATCGCCGGTGCTCCCCCCGACCTGGTCGAGCCGCCCAGCGGCTGCCACTTCCACCCGCGCTGTCCCGATGCGATGGCGATCTGCGCCACGAAGCACCCGGTGGAGCGTGAGCACGAGGGCGGTACCCGCGCCTCCTGCTGGGCCGCCGACCTGGCCGATGGCCAGGCGGATCTTTCCGACGACGAGCGCCGGCCCCTGGTGCGCGAGGGGATCTCCGTTGCCGACGAAGCCTGACCGCAAGGCCGATCGCGCCGCCCGGGCCGACGTACCCGTGCTGGAGATCGACGACCTCGCTGTGCACTTCCAGCTGCAGGGCTCGGCCTTCTCGCGTCTGCTCGGTCTCAAGGGCCGCATCGTCAAGGCCGTCGACGGGGTGTCCCTGTCGCTGGGTCGCGGCGAGGTGCTCGGGGTGGTGGGTGAGTCCGGCAGTGGCAAGACCACGCTCGGGCGCGCCCTGCTCGGACTGGCCCACACCACCAGCGGCTCCATCACCTACCAGAGCGCCGACCGCGGGGCCCGCGTGGTCAGCGACATGCGTGGCCGCGAGCTGCGCAAGCTGCGCACCGACCTGCAGATGGTCTTCCAGGACCCCCACGCCGCGCTCAACCCGTCGATGACGATCGCCGAGTCGATCGGCGACCCGCTCGTCATCCACGGCATCGCGAAGGGCGATGACCTGCGCCAGCGGGTCTCGGCCGCGCTCGACCGGGTCGGGCTCTCGCCGGTCGAGCGGTTCCTCGACAAGTACCCCTCCGACCTGTCCGGCGGTCAGAAGCAGCGTGCCGTGATCGCCCGGGCGATCATCCTCGACCCCGAGGTGCTGGTCGCCGACGAGCCGGTCTCGATGCTCGACATGAGCGTGCGCGCCAAGATCCTCGAGCTGATGCTGGAGCTCAAGCAGGACCTCGGGCTCACCTACGTCTACATCACCCACGACCTGGCCACCGCGAAGTACTTCTGCGACCGGATCGCGATCATGTACCTCGGCCGGGTCGTCGAGATCGGTCCTACCGAGGAGATCTTCGCCAACCCGCGGCATCCCTACACCAAGGCTTTGCTGAAGGCGATCCCGGAGCCGGATCCCTCCAAGATGGTGCCGCGCGACCTGCCCCGGGGCGAGATCCCCGACGCGGCCGAGCCGCCGCTGGGCTGTTCCTTCCATCCGCGGTGTCCCGAGGCGGTTGCCGGGTGCGGCTGGGAGTCACGTGACCTCCGCGCCCTGCTCGACCAGCACTGGACCCGGCATGCCGACGCGTACGACGACGAACGCCGCGTGCTCGGCGATCTCGACGGGCTCAACACGTCGTCCACGACCGCCCGGATCGGCAGCGGCGGCGCCGACGACGTACGACGGATCCTCGACAGCATCCGCGAGGAGGACCCCGACGAGCCGCTGTGGTCCGGTGTCACCTCGATCGACTCGGACGGGGACGGTGTCCGGGTGCAGTTCGAGCCCGCCGACTCGCCGCGGCTGCGTCGCGCCGGCGAGGTGGACGTGGCCTGCGTGCTCTACCCGGAGGCCGAGGACGACGGCGGGTCCTAGCTTCGCTAGCCGAGGTCGTCGGCGGTCAGCTCGCCCGGGTCGTCGGTGACCGCGGCCGGCAGCGGCGGCGGGGTGCCGCCGAACTCGGGGCACAACGACTGGAACGAGCACCACTCGCACAGGCGGGAGCGGTGGGGGCGCCAGTCGCCGGTCTCCTGAGCGAGTTTGATGGCCGCCCAGACCGCCTCGACCTTGCGCTCGACGGCCAGCAGGTCGGCCTCGTCGGGGACGTAGCGGACGATCTCGCCGTTGCCGAGGTAGACCAGCTGCAGCATCGCCGGCACCACGCCACGGGTGCGCCAGATGACCAGCGCGTAGAACTTCATCTGGAACAGCGCCTTGGCCTCGAACTGCACCCCGGGCGACCGACCCGTGTTGTGCGTGGGCACGAGGCCTTCACCGCCGAGGTACAGCGAGTCCGACGAGTTGACGCTGATGCACTGCGTCGGCACACTCGGCACCGGATCGACACCAGTGATGATGCGGCGGCGGGCGAGCGCGACCCTGAGCCCGTCCTCCTGCACCTCGCAGGCGACCGCCTTGCGGGGGAGCGAGAAGGGGTTGAAGCCGATGGGCGTGAACTCGATGACGTGCCAGGTGCGGTCAGGCCGGACGGCGTTGGTGTAAGGCTTGCGGAAGTGGAGCGTCTTGAGGCCCAGCGTGCGAAGCAGGTGGACGACATCGTCCGCCAACCGGTCGTCGGTTGTGGTGAACCCCGCCCTACGGCGTACTCGGTTCCACCAGCCGTCGGTGTCCATCAGGCCTCGCACCAGCTCGATCCGCTGCTGAGGACCCGCCCGGAGGTAGACCGTGGGAATGTGTTTACGCCCGCGCACACCCAGCCGCTCTAGCTCGGTCGAGAGTGAGACGTTCCAGGCCACATCGCCGGCGTGGCGGCACTCCTGGGCGCAGCGACGGCTGGGGTGACCGGGCGTGGGCTCCAGGAATGTCGTGTGCCCGAACGTGCAGCGGTCCTGCCAACGCGTCATGCACACGGACGCAGCCGTGGACTCCTGGCGAACGTTGACCTGGCGGGGCCAGTGTTCCTTCACGAGCGCCACCATGTCTGCCTCGTCCTGGCGGCCCACGGTGAGACGCCCACCCCGGGTGTCACCGTCACCGAGCCAGGCACCCAGCACCCACGGATCCACCGGCAGGTCGGCGTCTGGCAGCTGGAGAGGATCAGCGGCCTCTATCCAGAGCGAATGGGGGCGCCCTTCGCGTCGGTGGGCAGCGAGGAGCTCTGCAAGGTTGCCGGTGTCGACGGTCAGCCGCTCGGTTACCTGTCGCCGGCTCGACACCACTGTCCACAGGTGCACGTTGTCGCAGACGACGGCGGACCCGTCGAGCAGGGTGACGCGATAGCAAGGACGACGATGAACCTCCGACTTCACCGTGACAAGGGCAGGTCGGCCGTCGGCTGCGAGCACCCGGTCTCCGACGGCCACCTGCGCCATGGTGGTCCATCCGGTGGGCGTCGCCAGTCGAGTGTCGAGCGCGAGGCCCTTGTAGTCGACCACGCGGATGGCGCCGTCGGGGGCGATGTCGAGCCGGTCGACGAAGCCGCGCAGCAGCAGCTTCGAGTCGAGCAGGGCCTCGACGTACAGCTCGCGCTCGGCCGGCTCGAGGCGGCGCGGATCCTCGAGGTCGAAGTAGCGGTCGAGGACGACGCGGCACGATTCCAACCATTCGTGAAGTGAGACACCCGCACCCGAGCCTTCGGTCACCACCGCCCCGGCCACGGAACCGTTGGACCCAAACATTTCGGCGAGCTCGGGATCGGCCCCGAGCAGGGCGTCCCACGTCGGGACGAGCAGGTCGCGGGCCTGCTCGGGGGTGCGCCCGGCTGCGGGCAGGTCGAAGAGATCCTCGAGCACCTTGTGCACCAGGGTGCCCCGCAGGGCGGCGGGTGACGGCTCCTCGGGCAGGTGGTCGATCGAGCGGAAGCGGTAGAGCAGGGGACAGGTCATGAAGTCCCCTGCCCGGCTGGGGGAGAGCGCACCGAGCACGTCGACGCCGTCGACCGGGGTGGACCGGCTCTCGGCGGGGGAGACCCCGGTGTCGCCTGCTGGTGTGCTCATGTCACGCAATCTAGACGGCGCCGGGGACAGGGCCGGGTTCGGCGAACTGCGGTTCGGTAGATTCAAGGGGTGTCAGCCCCCACCCCGCCCCCCAGCAGGCCGCGCTACGAGCGACCGCGCGGGACCCTGCGCATCGGGTCGATCGGCGGGAGCGATGTGCTGGTCACCTCGTCCTGGTTCCTGATCGCCGGCCTGATCGCCGTGGTGATGGCCCCCGCTGTCGAGCGGGTGCAGCCCGGCCTCGGCGGTTTCAAGTACGTCGCCGGGCTGGCGTTCGCGATCCTGCTCTACCTGTCGGTGCTCATGCACGAGGCCTCCCACGCGCTGATGGCGCGGCGGCTCGGCTTCGAGGTCCCCTCGATCACGCTGCACTTCCTCGGCGGCCTCACCGCGATCGACGGCGAGACCGAGAAGCCCAGGCAGGAGTTCCTGATCTCCGTGGTCGGGCCGCTCACCTCGATCGCCGTCGGCGTCGTCGCGCTCGGTCTCCACTTCGTCGTCCCCGACGGGCTGCTCAAGCTCGCCGTCGACGGCCTCGCCGGCGCCAACCTGCTGGTGGGGGTGCTCAACCTGGTCCCCGGGCTGCCGCTCGACGGCGGCCGGGTGCTCAAGGCCGCGGTCTGGGGCCTCACCGGCAACATGCACCGCGGTACCCTGGTCGCGGGCTGGGGCGGGCGCGTCGTCGCGGTGCTCGCGCTCGGCTACCCGTTCCTCGCCGCGGGGTTCTTCGGCGGCACTCCCGACGCCGTCGACTTCGTCTTCGCCGGCCTGATCGCGATGTTCCTGTGGCAGGGCGCCACGGCCGCGATCGCGTCGGCCAAGGTGCGCTCCCGGCTCCCGCAACTCGTCGCCCGCGACCTCGCGCGCCGTACCCTCAGTGTGCCGGGCGACCTGCCGCTGTCGGAGGCCGTACGCCGCGCGCAGGACGAGCAGGCCGGCGGCATCGTGACCGTCACCAGCTCCGGCAACCCCGTCGGCATCGTCAACGAGGCGGCCCTGATGTCGGTGCCCGTCGACCGCCGCCCCTGGGTCGCCGTCTCGACCGTCGCCCGCACCCTCGACGAGGGCCTCCGGCTGCCCGTCGCGATCGCCGGTGAGGAGCTGGTCCGGGCCATCACCGCGCGACCCTCCGGCGAGTACCTCCTGGTCGACCCCGACGGTGCCGTGTACGGCGTGCTGGCCACCTCCGACGTCGACCGCGCCTTCCGCGCGGTCCAGGGCTGACGCGGATGCCGACCGAGCTGCCGGACGACGTCACGCCCGAGGCCTGGTCCGGAGTGCACCGCGGGCCCCTGCGCACGGGCGAATGGGTGCGGCTGACCGATGCCAAGGGACGCCGGCACAACTTCGAGCTCGTGGCGGGCATGCGGTTCTTCTCCAACAAGGGGCACCTCGAGCACGACGAGCTGATCGGCCGAGACGAAGGCTTCACGCTCACCTCGTCCGGCGGCGCGGAGTACCTCGTCTTCCGCCCGCTGCTCTCGGAGTTCGTCGTCTCCATGCCACGCGGGGCGGCCGTGGTCTACCCCAAGGACGCCGCCCAGATCGTCGCGTTCGCCGACATCTTCCCCGGCGCCCACGTGGTCGAGGCCGGCGTCGGTTCGGGTGCGCTGACCTGCTCGTTGCTGCGAGCCGTCGGCCCGCACGGCCGCGTCACGTCGTACGAACGGCGCGAGGAGTTCGCCGACGTGGCCCGGGCCAACGTGACCCAGTTCTTCGGAGCCGACCATCCCGCGTGGCAACTCCACCTGGGCGACCTCGCCGAGGAGCTGCCGAGCGCGGAGCTGCACGCCGACCGGATCATCCTCGACATGCTGGCGCCCTGGGAGTGCCTGGACACGGCGGCCGACGCGCTGCGACCCGGCGGGATCGTGTGTGCGTACGTCGCCACGACCACCCAGCTGTCCCGCTTCGTCGAGACGGTGCGGGTCCACGGTGGGTTCACGGAGCCGCAGCCGTGGGAGTCGCTCGTGCGGGACTGGCACGTCGAGGGACTCGCGGTCCGCCCGGGCCACTCGATGATCGGTCACACGGCGTTCCTGGTCACCGCACGACGGATGGCTCCGGGCCAGCGCCCACCCCTCAAGCGCCGGCGTCCGGCACCCGGCGCTTACGGCCCCGACTACACCGGCCCGCGGCCCGAAGGCAGCGCGTCCTGCGACGGGTGAGGCAAATCGTGAGCAACACTCTGGGCATCCGCCTTCCGTCACGTCGACGCGCGGGTAGGGTCGCGAACAGGAGGTGACTCAGATGTCTTCACCCGAAGGTATGAGCGGTCCCGGTGGTCGTAACGCCGAGGAACTGGCCGGCCAGGTGCACTTCCTCGAGGCAGAGGTGGCCGACCTGCGCCGACGGCTGTCCGACTCGCCCGTGCACAGCCGCGGGCTCGAGCTCCGGCTCGCCGACACCCAGCGCTCGCTGGCCGCGGTCACCACGCAGAACGAGCGTCTCGCCCAGACGCTGCGCGAGGCCCGCGACCAGATCATGAAGCTCAAGGAGGAGGTCGACCGGCTCGCGCAGCCGCCCGCCGGCTTCGGCACGTTCCTCCATCGCAACGACGACGACTCGGTCGACGTGTTCACCGGCGGACGCAAGCTGCGGGTGAACGTCAGCCCGGCCGTGGAGCTCGACGAGCTCGTGCGTGGCCAGGAGGTCATGCTCAACGAGGCACTCAATGTCGTCGCCGCCCTCGACTTCGAGGAGGTCGGCGAGGTGGTGATGTTCAAGGAGATGCTCGCCGACGGGGAGCGCGCCCTGGTGATCGCCAACGCCGACGAGGAGCGCGTCGTACGTCTTGCCGAGCCGCTGCGCGAGTCCACCCTGCGCGCGGGCGACTCGCTGCTGCTGGACACGCGAGCCGGCTACGTCTACGAGCGGGTGCCCAAGTCGGAGGTCGAGGAGCTCGTGCTCGAGGAGGTCCCCGACATCGAGTACGGCTCGATCGGCGGCCTGGTCACCCAGATCGACGCGATCCGCGACGCCGTCGAGCTGCCCTACCTGCACCCCGACCTCTTCAAGGAGCACCAGCTCAAGCCGCCCAAGGGCGTGCTGCTCTACGGCCCTCCGGGCTGCGGCAAGACGCTGATCGCCAAGGCCGTCGCCAACAGCCTCGCCAAGAAGGTCGCCGCCAAGACCGGCCAGGAGGGGAAGTCCTACTTCCTCAACATCAAGGGCCCCGAGCTGCTCAACAAGTACGTCGGGGAGACCGAGCGGCACATCCGCCTGGTCTTCCAGCGCGCTCGTGAGAAGGCCAGCGAGGGCACGCCGGTCATCGTGTTCTTCGACGAGATGGACTCCCTGTTCCGCACCCGCGGGTCGGGGGTCTCCTCCGACGTCGAGAACACCATCGTCCCGCAGCTGCTCAGCGAGATCGACGGAGTCGAGGCGCTCGAGAACGTGCTGGTGATCGGCGCCTCCAACCGCGAGGACATGATCGACCCGGCCATCCTGCGACCCGGCCGGCTCGACGTGAAGATCAAGATCGAGCGTCCCGACGCGGAGTCGGCGCGCGACATCTTCAGCAAGTACCTCGTTCCGACGCTGCCGTTGCACAGCGACGATCTCGCCGAGTTCGGCAACGACCGCGCTGCTTGCGTCGGCGGGATGATCCAGGCCGCGGTTGAGCGGATGTACACCGAGTCCGAGGAGAACCGCTTCCTCGAGGTCACCTACGCCAACGGCGACAAGGAGGTCCTGTACTTCAAGGACTTCAACTCCGGCGCGATGATCCAGAACATCGTCGATCGCGCCAAGAAGATGGCGATCAAGGACTTCCTCGACCAGGACCAGCGCGGCCTGCGCGTCTCGCACCTGCTGCAGGCCTGCGTCGATGAGTTCAAGGAGAACGAGGACCTCCCCAACACCACCAACCCCGACGACTGGGCCCGCATCTCCGGCAAGAAGGGCGAGCGGATCGTGTTCATCCGCACGCTGATCACCGGCAAGCAGGGCACCGAGCCCGGGCGTTCGATCGACACGGTGGCGAACACCGGTCAGTACCTCTGAGCGATGTCCGAGGAGACCCCGGACCGGCAGGACGCCGAGGCGTTGCTGGAGACGCGGCGCGAGCTCGGGTCGGCGTACGACGCGGAGCTGGTCGCCTCCTTCGCGGACCGGGTGGAGCGAGCGATCAGCACCCGCGGTTCGGAGGAGTCCGAGATCGGGCGCGAGGACGTCAAGCTCCGCGCCCAGCTTGCTCGTCAACAGCTGACCCTCGGCATCGTCTCGGTGGGCTGCGGCATCCCGATCACGGCGATCTCGGCCGCCCTGGCCCAGCTGCCGGGACTCGGTGTCGCCTGGGTGGGCATCGTCGGCATCAACGTCGCGCACGCACTCCAGGGCCGTCGCAGCCGCCACTGAGCGAGGACCGGTCGGACCGACGACGTAGGCTGCCCGCGTGAGCGTACGACGGGTGATGGGCGCCGAGGTCGAGTACGGCATCACGGTGGCAGGGCAGCCCCACGCCAACCCCATGGTGGCCTCCTCGCAGGTCGTCAATGCCTACGCGAGCGCCACGGTCAAGGCCCGTCGAGCCCGCTGGGACTTCGAGGAGGAGTCGCCGCTGCGCGACGCCCGCGGGTTCGACATGTCGCGTCAGGTCGCCGACCCGAGCCAGCTCACCGACGAGGACATGGGGCTGGCCAACGTCATCCTCACCAACGGCGCCCGGCTCTACGTCGACCACGCCCACCCCGAGTACGCCACGCCCGAGGTGACCACGCCGCTCGCCGTCGTACGGTGGGACAAGGCGGGGGAGCAGGTGATGCTCGACGCCGCCCGGATGGCCGGTCAGGTGCCCGGAGCGACCCCGCTGGTGCTCTACAAGAACAACACCGACAACAAGGGGTCGTCCTACGGCTCCCACGAGAACTACCTGATGCGCCGCTCCACGCCGTTCGGCGACATCGTGCGGCACCTCACGCCGTTCTTCGTCAGCCGGCAGGTCGTCTGCGGCGCCGGCCGCGTCGGGATCGGCCAGGACGGCCGCGACGACGGATTCCAGATCAGCCAGCGCGCCGACTACTTCGAGGTCGAGGTGGGCCTCGAGACCACCCTGAAGCGGCCGATCATCAACACCCGCGACGAGCCGCACGCCGATCCCGAGAAGTACCGCCGCCTGCACGTCATCCTCGGCGACGCCAACCTGGCCGAGGTATCGACGTACCTCAAGTTCGGCACCACCTCGTTGGTGCTGGCCATGATCGAGGACCGCTTCATCGGCCTCGACCTCGCTGTCGAAGGCTCGGTGGCCGCGCTGCGTGCGGTCTCCCACGACCCGACCTGCACCACGCTGATCTCGCTGCAGGACGGCCGCAGGCTCACCGCGGTCCAGCTGCAGCTGGAGTATCTCGACCTGGCCCGCAAGTACGTCGAGGAGCGCGGCGAGCCCGACTCCCAGACCATCGACGTGCTGGAGCGCTGGGAGTCGGTGCTGACCCGTCTCGAACGTGACCCGATGGAGTGCGCGGGTGAGCTCGACTGGGTGGCCAAGCTCAAGCTGCTGGAGTCCTACCGTCAGCGCGACGGGCTCGACTGGGGTGACGCCAAGCTCGAGATGATCGACGTGCAGTACTCCGACATCCGGCCCGAGAAGGGGCTCTACCACAAGCTGGTGGGTGCCGGCCGGATCGAGCGGCTGCTCGACGACGCGAGCGTCGAGCGGGCCATGCACGAGCCGCCGCACGACACTCGCGCGTACTTCCGGGGCCGATGCCTCGAGCAGTACCCGGACGCGGTCGCCGCCGCCTCGTGGGACTCGGTGATCTTCGACTTGCCCGGTCGCGAGTCGCTCCAGCGGGTGCCCACGGTCGACCCGCTGCGCGGCACCCGCGCCCACGTGGGCGAGCTCCTCGACCGGTGTGCCACCGCCGAAGAGCTGTTCTCGCGCCTCACCGCGCGCTGACCGTCTCAGGCGGGCGGCGCGACCACCGCATCCCGGCGGCCGGCCCGACGCAGCGCGTCGGCGACCACGCCGCTCGCCTTGATGTCCTCGACGAAGGCGTGCAGGAGCCGGACCGTCTCCGGAGCGCGTGAAACCGAGGTGGCCAGGGCCTGCTGGATCTCGGTGAAGGCCGGCTCGACCACCCGGTGACCCGGGTGAGCCGCGACCCAGTCCGTCGCCGGCAAGCGGATACCCGCACCCACCTCGAGACCGTCGGCGGCGAAGACGTCGACTCCCTCCTCGCCCCGCACGATGTCGGCGGCCTCGAGGCTCCGGGTCAGGAACAGGTCGTACGCCGACCCGCGCTTCACGCCGACGCGCGTTGCGGCTCGGTCCACATCCGCGGGAGCACAGACCGGCGAGTCGTCTCGAACGACGTACACGCCCTCGAGGACGACGTACGCCGCGGTGAACGCCAAGTCGGAGGCGCGGGCGGGCTCGATGGCGACGAAACAGACGTCGGCCTCGCCTGCGGTCACGGCGTCGCACGACTTCCGGGCCGCGTCGACGCACAGCAACGAGAGCGGCAGGTCGAGCCGCCGGGCCAGCTCGCGGGCGAGGTCCGCCGTCACGCCAGTCGGGGCGTCGGGAGCTCCGGCGGCGAGCACCGGGTTGCCCAGGTTGATCACGGCCCGCAGGACGCCGGTGGGGGCGAGGTCGGCGGTCACGGCGTCGTCGATGGGCGTCACGTCCACCTACCCTAGAAGGCCGCTGCGGCGCTGACGCGCTGAACATCTCACCCGGATCCTCGGTCGACTGGATAGGGTCACGGTATGGCCCAGGAGCAGAAGCAGCCGAGAAAGTCCTCGGAGACCGAGGAAGCGACCGAGGTCGCCCCCGAGACCGATGTCATCGAGCGCAAGGAAGCCCTCGACGACGATGTGGACGCCATCCTCGACGAGATCGACGACGTCCTCGAGACCAACGCCGAGGACTTCGTGAAGTCCTTCATCCAGAAGGGCGGCCAGTGAGCACGGACTCGCGTCTGCCCGCCTCCTACATGGCACCTGGCACGTCCAGCTTCGCCGACTTCCTGGCCACGGCGTCGCCCGACCTGCTGCCGTCACGGCGCGCCGTACCCCAGGGGAACGCGGGTGACCTGGCACCCCACGGCACCACCATCGTGGCCGCGACCTTCGCCGGTGGCGTGATCATGGCGGGTGACCGCCGGGCCACGATGGGCAACATCATCGCCCAGCGCGACATCGAGAAGGTCTTCCCGGCCGACGAGTTCTCCGCCGTCGGCATCGCCGGTACGGCGGGTCTGGCCGTCGAGCTGGTGCGGCTGTTCCAGACCGAGCTCGAGCACTACGAGAAGATCGAGGGCTCGACCCTGTCGATGGCCGGCAAGGCCAACCGGCTCGCCGCGCTGATCCGCGCCAACCTCGGCATGGCCATGCAGGGCCTCGCCGTCGTACCACTCTTCGCCGGCTACGACCTGGCCGCCGACCAGGGCCGGATCTTCTCCTACGACGTGACCGGCGGGCGCTACGAGGAGACGGCCTTCCACTCGGTGGGGTCGGGCTCGTTGTTCGCCCGGGGCTCGCTCAAGAAGCTCTACCGCGACGGGCTCACCGAGGAGGAGTGCGTGACCGCCGCCGTGCAGGCCTTGTACGACGCCGCCGACGACGACTCGGCCACCGGCGGACCCGACCTGACCCGGCGGATCTTCCCGGTCGTCTACGTGCTGACCGCCGACGGAGGCCGACGCTTCGCCGACGACGAGGTCGCCGCGATCGCCGACCGGGTGATCGCCGGCCGGATGACCCGTCCCGACGGCCCCGCCGCCCCCCTGACCTGAATCTCGACAAGCTCGATCACCGAAAGAGATCACCATGAGCATGCCGTTCTACGTCTCGCCCGAGCAGCTGATGAAGGACCGGGCCGACTTCGCACGCAAGGGCATCGCCCGCGGGCGTTCGGTCGTCGTCGTGCAGTATGCCGACGGCGTGCTGTTCGTCTCCGAGAACCCCTCGCAGGCGCTGCACAAGGTCTCGGAGATCTACGACCGGATCGCCTTTGCCGCGGTCGGCCGCTACAACGAGTTCGAGAACCTCCGCATCGCCGGTGTCCGCCTCGCCGACATGCGTGGCTACGCCTACGACCGCCGCGACGTGACCGGCCGCGGGCTGGCCAACGCCTATGCCCAGACGCTCGGCACGATCTTCTCCTCCGGAGGTGAGAAGCCCTACGAGGTGGAGCTGTTCGTTGCCGAGATCGGCGACGAGGCCGCCGACGACCAGATCTACCGGCTCACCTACGAGGGCCGGGTCGCCGACGAGCACGGGTACGCCGTGATGGGCGGCGAGGCCGAGGTGGTCGCCACGTATCTCAAGGAGCACTACTCCGAGGGTGCGCGGCTCGACGAGGCGGTGCGGCTCGCCGCGGCCGCGCTCGGCCACTCCGCGGCCGAGGACCGAGTTGTCCCCGAGGGCGACCTCGAGGTCGCGATGCTCGACCGCACCCGCACCCAGGCTCGCAAGTTCGTCCGGGTGCGCCCCGACCGGGTCGCGGAGATGTTGGGCGAGCGCGGCCCTGCGACGCCCGACGTACCCCGGCCCGAGGACGGCGCCCCCGACGCCGCCCCCGACGCCGCCCCCGTCGCGCCGGGCACCGACGACCCGACCGACCCGACCGACCAGGAGTCCGGCGACGTACCGCCGCTGGAGGACCCCGGTAGCGGCGAGCCGCCCGTCGCGCCTCCTCGATGACCGACGGCACGGTTTCGGGTCGGCGCGATGCCATGGATTGGTCCAATTCCATGGCTGATGCATCCGGTGTGGGACCAATCCGCGCCGCGCAGCGAGCGCTGCACCGTGGGGCCGTAGGCTGGTGACGTGGACCGGCGCATCTTCGGAATCGAGAACGAGTACGGCGTCACGTGCACGTTCAAGGGCCAGCGACGCCTGAGCCCCGACGAGGTCGCGCGCTACCTGTTCCGCAAGGTGGTCAGCTGGGGCCGCAGCTCCAACGTCTTCCTGCGCAACGGCGCCCGGCTCTACCTCGACGTCGGCAGCCATCCCGAGTACGCCACCCCCGAATGTGACGACATCATCGACCTGGTCACCCACGACAAGGCGGGGGAGCGGGTGCTCGAGGGTCTGCTCCTCGACGCCGAGCAGCGGCTGCACGACGAGGGCATCGCCGGCGACATCTACCTGTTCAAGAACAACACCGACTCCGCCGGCAACTCCTACGGCTGCCACGAGAACTACCTGGTCGGCCGCGCGGGCGAGTTCAGCCGACTGGCCGACGTACTCATCCCGTTCCTGGTCACCCGGCAGATCGTGGTCGGTGCCGGCAAGGTCACCCAGACGGCCCGCGGGGCGTCGTACTCCGTGAGCCAGCGAGCCGAGCACATCTGGGAGGGCGTCAGCAGCGCCACCACCCGCAGCCGCCCGATCATCAACACCCGCGACGAGCCACATGCGGACGCCGAGAAGTACCGCCGCCTGCACGTCATCGTCGGCGACTCCAACATGAGCGAGACCACCACGATGCTCAAGGTCGCCTCCTGTGACCTGGTGCTTCGGATGATCGAGGAGGGCGTGGTGATGCGCGACCTCACGATGGAGAACCCGATTCGCGCGATCCGCGAGATCAGCCACGACGTCACCGGCCAGCGCAAGGTGCGGCTGGCCAACGGCCGCGAGGCGAGCGCCCTCGACATCCAGCACGAGTACCTCGCCAAGGCGCGGCACTTCGTCGACCGGCGCGAGATCAGTACGCCGGTCATCGAGCAGGCGCTCGACCTGTGGGAGCGCGGCCTCAAGGCCGTCGAGTCCGACGACCTCAGCCTGGTCGACCGCGAGCTCGACTGGGTGATCAAGTGGAAGCTGATCGACCGCTACCGCGCCAAGCATGGTCTCCCGCTCAGCCATCCGCGGATCGCCCAGCTCGACCTCGCCTACCACGACATCCGCCGCGACCGCGGGCTCTACTACCTGCTCGAGAGGGGGGGTGCGGTGGCCTGGGCCACCACCGACCTGCGGATCTTCCGGGCCAAGTCGGTGCCACCGCAGAGCACGCGCGCCCGGCTCCGCGGGGAGTTCATCCGCAAGGCGCAGGAGCGCCGGCGCGACTTCACCGTCGACTGGGTGCACCTCAAGCTCAACGACCAGGCCCAGCGCACCGTGCTCTGCAAGGACCCGTTCCGAGCGTACGACGAGCGGGTGCAGCGGCTGATCGACGGCATGTGAACGGAGCGTCACCCCGCTCCGGATAGGGTGACGGCCGGACCCGACCCCCAGCCTTTCGAAGGGCAACACTCTCGTGCGTCACTCTCGCCGCGGCCTCGTCGCCGCCGTACCGCTCCTGCTCGTGCTCGGCCTCACCGCGGCGTGTGGCGGCAGTGACTCCCAGGGCCTCGGCCTGGACTCCGTGAGCTTCTCCGGCAAGGTCGGCCAAGAGCCCAAGGTCACCTTCGACGGCCAGGTCACCGACCCGACCCAGCAGACGAAGGTGCTGGTCGACGGGACCGGCCCGGTGATCAAGACGGGCGACCAGGTCGTGGTCCAGCAGTGGCTCGGCAACGGCTACACGCAGAAGGTCGCCAGCGACACGTACGCCGATCACTCACCGCAGCTGGTCCCGATCAACGGCAAGGTCAACCCGATCTTCCTCAAGGCGATCCAGGGCCAGCACCTCGGCTCCCGCGTGGTCATCTCGACCGAGGCCGACAAGGTCTACGGCCAGGTCGGCAACCCCAACCTCCAGATCGGCAACAAGGACGTCGTGGTGATCATGTTCGACCTGATCAGCACGCTCAAGGACGGACCGGACGGCACCGCCCACAAAGCCCCGTCGTGGGCACCGACGTTCAAGAAGACCAAGGGCACGCTGTCCGGATTCGGCTTCGCCGGCACCCCGCAGCCCAACGGCACGCTGCGCCAGGCGACGCTCGACAGCGGCACCGGCCCGGTCGTGACCAAGGGCCAGACCATCTGGGCGCGCTACCTCGGCCAGGTCTACGGGGCGAAGAAGCCCTTCGACGAGAACTACTCGAAGGACCCCATCAGTTCCCGGATCGGCGTCGGCGCCGTGGTGAAGGGCTGGGACCAGGTGCTGGTCGGCAAGAAGGTCGGCAGCCGGGTGCTGATGGCACTGCCCCCGAAGCTCGGCTACGGCAAGGCAGGCAACTCCCAGGCCGGCGTCAAGGGCACCGACACGCTCTACTTCGTCGTCGAGATCCTCGCCGCAGCCTAGCTAGGGTCGGACCCATGGAGAACCGCAAGAGTGAGCGGCTGCTCAACCTCCTGATCATGCTGCTCGTCCAGCGCCACCACGTCGGCAAGGAACGCATCCGCGAGATCCTCTACCCCGGCATGGGTGACGACGCCTTCGAGAAGATGTTCGAGCGCGACAAGGAGGAGCTGCGCAGCCTGGGCGTGCCGATCGACGTCGGCCAGATGGACGCCTTCTTCGGTGACGAGCCGGGCTACCGGATCCGGGCCGACCAGCTGCTGCTGCCCGACATCTCGCTGGAGCCCGACGAGGCCGCCGTGCTTGGCCTGGCCACCAAAGTCTGGGAGCACGCCAAGCTCGCCGAGGCGACCACCGACGCGATGCGCAAGCTCAACGCGTCGGGCCTCTCCGTCGACCCGGCCGCCCTCGACATCGCCGAGCCGCGGCTGAGCGCCGACGAGCCGGCGTTCGACGCGTTCTGGGAGGCCACCCAGGACCGGGTCCCGCTGGCCTTCGACTACGTGCGCGGCAACGCCACCGAACCCGCCACCCGCCACCTGCAGCCGTGGGGCGTCGTCCGGTTCTCCGGCCGCTGGTACGCCGTCGGCTTCGACACCGACCGTGGGGAGGAGCGGGTCTTCCGGCTCTCCCGGGTACAGGGGGCCGTGCGCACCGACGGCAAGCCCGGCAGCTACAGCATCCCCCCGGGCACCGACATCGGCGAGAGTGCGCGCCGGCTCGCCCAGCCCGCGGCCAGGGGGCCCGCCGTCGTACTCCTGCGGCGGGGGTCCGGCGCTGCCCTGCGGCGTGAGGCCGACTCGGTCGAGCCGGACGCCGACGGGCCCGACCGCGGCTCCGTCTGGGACCGGCTGACCCTCGCGCGCGGCCTCGAGCCCGACGCCGTGCTCACCCTCGGCCCCGATGCGTACGTCGAGTCCCCGGCCGCCCTGCGCAACCAGGTGGTGGCCCGCCTGCGCGCGGCCGCGGAGGCGTCCTGATGGCGGCCCCGGTGTCCGGCGGAGCGCGCGACCAGGTCGCTCGGCTGCTCCAGCTCGTCCCGCTGCTGCACGCCCGGGGCGGGCTGCGGGTCGACGACGCAGCAGCCGAGCTCGGCGTCCCGCCTGCCCAGGTGATCAAGGACCTCAAGGTGCTCTTCATGTGTGGGCTGCCCGGCGGAATGCCCGACGACCTGATCAACGTCGACCTCGACGCCCTCGAGGGCGAGCAGGCCGACGGCGTGATCCGGGTCTCCAACGCCGACTACCTAGCCCGGCCCCTGCGGCTGACCCCCACCGAGGCGACCGCCCTGATCGTGGCGCTGCGGGCCGTGCGCGCCAGCACCTCCACCGACACCAGGGCCGTGGTCGACCGCACGCTGGCCAAGCTGGAGGCGGCCGCGGCGGGCAGCCCCGCCCACGTCGACCCGGGGGAGTCCTCGCCCGGCACGTCCGCGCTGCGCGCCCGCCTGGAGGACGCCGTCGCACGCGGCCGTCAGGTGCGTCTGACCTATTACGTCCCGGCCCGCGACGAGGAGTCCGAGCGCGTCGTGGACCCGCGGGGCGTGGTCTCCGACCAGGGCTTCGACTACCTCGACGCCTGGTGCCACAGCGCCGAGGCGCCGCGGCTGTTCCGGCTCGACCGGATCCACGAGGCGAGCGTGCTCGACGATCCCGTCACCACCGAGCAGACCGGGCCACGCGACCTGTCCGACGGCATGTTCACCAGCGCCGACGACGCCACAAGGGTGACCCTGGCGCTGGCTCCCGAGGCCCGCTGGGTGACCGAGTACTACCCGGTCACCGACGTCCGCCCCACCGCCGACGGCGGCGTCGAGGGCCACCTGCTCGTCGCCGACGCCCGGTGGCTCCAGCGTCTGCTGCTGCGGCTCGCGCCGTACGCATCCGTCGTCGAACCGGCCTCCTACGACGCCGAGTTCCGTCATACTTCACGAGCCGCTCTCCGGCTTTATGGGTGAGGGCGCGTACCATGAACCATGTCCATGACATCCACGTGAGGAACTCCCGATGCAGCCCATGATCGCAGGCCTCGGCCCCGCTGAGCTGGCCATCATCTTGGCCGTCATCGTCTTGCTGTTCGGCGCCACCAAGCTGCCCGAGCTCGCCCGCGGCAGCGGCCGCGCCCTGCGGATCTTCAAGTCCGAGACCAAGGGCCTGATGACCGACGAGGACGACGACCTCAAGTCCCCCGAGCAGCGCGAGCTCGACGCCCGCCGCTCCCTCGACACCGCCGACACCGCCGACACCGCCGAGACCCGCGACGAGACCATCACGAACGATCCGCGTCCCGACCCGCATCCTGACACTCGTCCCTGAGCTCCGTCGTGTCCATCGTCGGCGTCGTCTCGCTGCTGAGCGGAGCGCCACAGCACCCGGTGGGCGACGACGGGCGGATGGCGCTCTCCGACCATTTCCGCGAGCTGCGGGCGCGTCTGATGCGCTCCACGCTGATTCTCGTCGTCGCCTTCTGCGTCGCGCTCTACTTCTACGGTGACCTGCTCTCCTTGGTCTCCGCGCCGTACAGGGACGCCGTCCATCAGCTCGGCACCAAGGTCGACACCCAGCTGGTGGTCCGCGACACCGGCGGCGGCCTGCTGCTCCAGCTGAAGCTGTGCGGCGTCGCGGCTCTGGTGGCCGCCAGCCCGTACTGGCTCTACCAGATCTGGGGGTTCGTGCTCCCCGGCCTGCACGCGAACGAGCGTCGGTACTCCCGGATGTTCGCGGCCGTGGCCGGCCCGATCTTTTTCGGGGGCGTGGCGCTCGGCTACTACGTGCTGCCCAAGGGCCTCGCGGTGCTGATCTCGTTCACTCCGGCGAACGTCACCAACTTGGTCGACTTCACGACGTACTTCGGCTTCCTGACCCGGATGCTGCTGATCTTCGGCATCGCCATGGAGATCCCCGTCTTCGTGGTGCTGCTCAACCTTGCCGGCGTGATCCGCGGCGAGCAGGTCCGGCGCGCCCGACCCTGGATCGTCATCGGCACGATGGTCTTCGCCGCCGTGGCCACCCCGTCGACCGACCCCTTCTCGATGCTGATGCTCGCCATCCCGATGCTCCTGCTGTTCGCACTCTCCGAGGTCATCACCCGCACCGTCGACCGGGTCCGCAAGCGCAACCGGGTCACCACCGACGCCTGGTCCGACGACGAGGCGTCGCCGCTGTGACGAGCACCGGCACCGCGTCCTACGACGCGGTCGACCCGTTCGACCTGCCCGAATGGCTCGGCGACCAGGACGTGACCTGGACACCGCAGACAGGCATGCGCGAAGGACATCTCGTCGCCGGTGACCTCACGGCGGGCGACCACCTCCTGGGCTGTGACCTCCTCGCGATCGACGAGGCCTACCCGGCGCCGGTCGCCGACGACGGCGTGCGCCTGCGCGCCCACCAGGCCTGGCGCAACGGCGAGGTGCTCCTGATCCGGTACGCCGACCGGCTCACCCTGGCCGTCCCGGGCACCCGGTTCAACGCCGACCTGGGGCTCGACGCGCTGTCCCGGCTCGCGCGCGCCGTCGGCTCCTCGCCCGGCAGGTACGCCGCGCTGCTCAAGATCGGCACCGAACGGCCCCGCGGCGGGTCCGATCGCTAGTCTCGGCTCGTGTCCCGAGAGATCGCACTCCTCACGAACCCGACCTCGGGCAGGGGCAAGGGCGCGCGTCGTCGCGACGCCGCGCTGACCCGGCTGCGCGAAGGCGGGCTGGTGGTGCGCAACCTCCAGGGCCGCGACGCCGACGAGGCTCTCGACCTGGCCCGCCAGTGCGTCGCCGACGGAGTCGAGGCGCTCGTGCTCTGCGGTGGTGACGGCACGGTGCACCTCGGTGTCCAGGCGGTGGCCGGCACCCGCACACCGCTCGGCATCATCCCCGCCGGCAGCGGCGACGACGTGGCGCGCTACTTCGGCCTGCCGCGCAAGGATCCGGTCGCCGCGGCCGACCGGATCGTGGCCGGCCGCACCCGCACCATCGACCTCGCTCGCAGCGGCGCGCTCCACTACGTCACGGTGCTGGCCGCCGGATTCGACGCCATCGTCAACGAGCGGGCCAACCGGATGACCTGGCCCAAGGGCCAGATGCGCTACAACCTCGCGACCCTGGCCGAGCTGCGCACGTTCGAGCCCCTGCCCTACACGTTGCAGATCGACGAGCAGACGGTGCAGCTCGAGGCGATGCTCGTGGCCGTGGGCAACGGGCCGTCGTTCGGCGGCGGCCTGCGGATCACCGAAGGCGCAGTACTCGACGACGGGCTCCTCGACGTGGTGATCATCAAGCCGATGAGCAAGCCGGAGCTGATCCGCACCTATCCGAAGCTGTTCAAGGGCACCCACGTCACCCACCCGCAGTACGTCCACCACCACGCCCGCTGCGTCACCATCGCCGCACCCGGCATCGTCTCCTACGCCGACGGCGAGCGGTTCGGCCCGCTGCCCCTCACCGTCGAGTGCGTCCCCGGCGCCCTCACCGTCTACGCATGAACACCCTCACCGACTTCGAGAGCCACTACGACTTCCCGCTCGACGACTTCCAGCTGCGGGCCTGCCGTGAGCTCGACGCCGGCCGAGGCGTCCTGGTCGCCGCGCCCACGGGCTCGGGCAAGACGATCGTGGGGGAGTACGCCGTCCATCTCGCCCTCGCCACCGGCCGCAAGTGCTTCTACACGACGCCGATCAAGGCGCTGTCCAACCAGAAGTACGCCGACCTGGTCGCCCGCCACGGCGCCGACAACGTCGGCCTGCTGACCGGCGACCACACGGTCAACGGTGAGGCGCCGGTCGTGGTGATGACGACCGAGGTGCTGCGCAACATGCTCTACGCCGGGTCGCAGACCCTGCTCGGTCTGGGTTTCGTGGTCATGGACGAGGTGCACTACCTCGCCGACCGCTCCCGCGGCGCGGTGTGGGAGGAGGTGATCATCCACCTGCCCGAGTCGGTGACCGTGGTGTCCTTGTCGGCCACGGTCTCCAACGCCGAGGAGTTCGGCGCGTGGCTGGCCACCGTGCGCGGCGAGACCACGACCATCGTCGAGGAACGCCGCCCGGTACCGCTCTACCAGCACGTCATCGTCGGGCGCCGGCTGCTCGACCTGTTCGCCGACTCCGACGTCGATGCGGCCGCCGGCTTCGTGCAGGAGGGCGCCAAGGTCAACGACGAGCTGCTGCGGATCGCCCGCGACGACTGGGCCAGCTCCCGGATGCGCGACCGACGTACGCCGCGTGGTCGCGGTGGTCGCGGTGGCCGCGGAGGACCGCCGCAGCGCCGCAACGTCGGCAACGGCCGTCGGGTGTGGATCCCCAGCCGGGTCGAGGTCATCGAGGCGCTCGACCGCGACGGGCTGCTGCCCGCGATCGTGTTCGTCTTCAGCCGGGTCGGTTGCGACGCGGCGGTGTCGCAGTGCGTCTCCTCGCACATCCGGCTCACCTCGCCCGAGGAGGGCGAGGAGATCTTCGCGTTCGTGGAGGAGGCCTGTCGGCACCTGCCCGAGGACGACCTGCACGTCCTCGGCTACCACGACTTCCTCGACGGCCTGACCCGCGGCGTCGCCGCCCACCACGCCGGGATGCTGCCGACGTTCAAGGCGTGCGTCGAGGCGCTGTTCCTGCGGGGGCTGTGCAAGGTGGTCTTCGCGACCGAGACGCTGGCGCTGGGCATCAACATGCCGGCCCGCACGGTTGTCATCGAGAAGCTCTCGAAGTGGAACGGCGAGACGCACGCCGACATCACGCCGGGGGAGTACACCCAGCTCACCGGCCGCGCCGGCCGGCGTGGCCTCGACGTCGAGGGCCACGGAGTCGTGCTATGGCAGCCGGGGATGAACCCGAGCGAGGTGGCCGGCCTCGCGTCGACCCGCACCTACCCGCTGCGGTCGTCGTTCCGGCCGTCGTACAACATGGCCGTCAACCTGGTGCACCAGTTCGGCCGCGAGCGGGCCCGTGAGCTGTTGGAGCAGTCGTTCGCGCAGTTCCAGGCCGACCAGGCGGTGGTCGGGCTGGCGCGACAGCTCACCAAGGCCGAGGACGCGTTGACGGGGTACGCCGAGGCGGCCGGGTGCGAGCGCGGCGACTTCATGGAGTACGCCCGTCTGCGGCACCGGATCGGTGAGCTGGAGAAGTCGTCTGCCCGCTCACGCCGCAGCGACCGTCGTGACGAGGTGATCGCCTCGCTCCAGGCCCTGCGCCCGGGTGACGTGATCATCGTGCCGGCCGGGAAGTCGGCCGGCTGGGCCGTCGTCATCGACCCGGGCACCAGTGGTGAGGCACCCCGGCCGGCGGTGGTGACCTCCCAGCGTCAGTCTCGACGGCTGAGCCTGCTCGACTTCCCGACGCCCGTGGAGGCCGCGACTCGGGTGAAGGTGCCGCGCAACTTCAGCGCCCGCAACCCGCAGATGCGCCGCGACCTGGCCTCGACGCTGCGCAACCGCACCCACAACCTGACCCCACCCCCGCCGTCCCCACCCCCAGGAAGGGCGGGTTCTCCGCGCTCGAAGGGCGAGTTCTCCCGCAACTCTCGTGGGGACGAGGGTGCCCAGCTGCGGGCCGAGCTCAAGGTTCATCCCTGCCACGACTGCCCCGACCGAGAGGAGCACGCCCGGTGGGCCGAGCGCTGGTTCAAGCTCGACCGCGACGCGCACGCGCTGCGCCGGCGGATCGAGTCGCGCACCAACTCGGTCGCGCGGCAGTTCGACCGGGTCTGCGAGGTGCTCGACTCGCTGTCCTACCTCGACGGCGACAGCGTTACGGAGCGCGGACGGCGGCTGACCCGGATCTACTCCGAGCTAGACCTGGTGGCCGCCGAGGCGCTGCGCAGCGGCGTTCTCGACGAGCTCGACGCACCGGGGCTCGCCGCCGCGCTGTCGGTGCTGGTTTTCGAGACGCGACGGGCCGACGACTCGGGGCCGCCACCGATACCCGGGGGACCGGTGAGGCAGGCGATCCGCGAGCTGGTGCGGCTGTGGGGACACCTCGACGAGCTCGAGAAGGAGCACCACCTCGACTTCCTGCGCGAGCCCGACACCGGGTTTGCCCGCCCCGCCCACCGCTGGGCGGCGGGGGAGGAGCTCGACTCGGTGCTCGGCGAGACCGATCTGGCCGCGGGTGACTTCGTACGCTGGATGAAGCAGCTGATCGACCTCGCCGGTCAGGTCGCCGACGCGGCCGGCGAGGCACCTCTGCGGGAGACGGCGCGCGACGTCGTACGACGGTTGCGGCGCGGCGTGGTGGAGGCCGCCTCCGTCACGGAGTGAGGCCGCCGGCCAGAGCCGCGGTGAGCCGGGCGACCGGGGAGTCGAGGCCGAAGCGCTCGCTGAGCGTGGCCAGGGTGCGCGGGTGGGCCGGGGCGCCGGGCAGCGTCGCGTCGTAGGCGCCGAGATCGAGCTCGCGGGCCACCGCAACGACCCGGGGCGCCACCTCGAGGTAGTCGTGCGCCGCCTTGATCTTGCCGCGGGGGCCGGGGGCCAGGTCGGAGTCGGGATCCTCGGCGGCCGCGATGATGCCGGGCAGGTCGCCGTACCTGAGGAGCAACGAGCAGGCGGTCTTCTCGCCCACCCCGGGCACGCCGGGCAGGCCGTCGGAGGCGTCACCGCGCAGGGTGGCGAAGTCGGCGTACTGGCTCGGGAGGACGGCGTACTTGCCGACGACGACCTCGTCGGTGACCCGCTCGTGACGGCCGACGCCGCGAGCGATGTAGAGCACCCGGACATCGGCCCGGTCGTCGACGAGCTGGAAGAGGTCGCGGTCGCCGGTGACGACGTCGACGGGCATCGAGGCGCCGGTGGCCAGGGTGCCGATCACGTCGTCGGCCTCGTAGCCGTCGGCGCCGACCACGCAGATCCCGAAGGCGGCGAGCACGTCGAGGATCACGGGGATCTGGATCTCGAGTGGGTCGGGCACCTCCTCGACGTCGGGCGCCGGACCGGGCCTCTCGGCCTCGACCCGGTGGGCCTTGTACGACGGGAGCAGGTCGACGCGCCACTGGGGCCGCCAGTCGTTGTCCCACGCGCAGACCAGCTGGGTCGGCCGGTAGTCGGTCACCAGCCGGCTGATGAAGTCGAGCAGCCCGCGCACAGCGTTGGTGGGGGTGCCATCGGGCCCCTTGATCTCGGGCACGCCGTAGAAGGCACGGAAGTACATCGACGCGGTGTCCAACACCATCAGCCGCTCGGTCACGCCCGCATCCTGCCACGCCCCGGGTTCGTTACCCTCGGCGATGTGACCACCGATCTCGAAGCCACCGATCGCCAGATTCTCGATCTGCTGGTGGCCGACGGCCGGATGTCCTACACCGACCTCGGCAAGGCGACGGGGCTCTCGACCTCGGCCGTGCACCAGCGGGTACGCCGGCTCGAGGGCCGGGGCCTGATTCTCGGCTACCGAGCGCTGGTCGACCAGGAGCTGGCCGGCCTGCCGCTGACCGCGTTCGTCTCGATCACCCCGATCGACCCGGCCGAGCCCGACGACTACCCGGAGCGGCTGACCGGGATCGCGGCCATCGAGTCGTGCTGGTCGGTCGCCGGCGAGGAGTCCTACATCCTCAAGGTCCGGGTCGCGAAGCCCTCGGCGCTCGAGGAGCTGCTGGCGCGGATCCGGTCGGTGGCGAACGTCTCGACGCGCACGACCATCGTGCTCAGCACGCCGTACGAGGGGCGGTCGGTCGGGTCCTAGATGCCCTGAACCCCCGCTGAGGCGGTGATCTGGTGGGTTAGAGTACGCCGCAACGTACCCAAACCCTGCGAAACGCCGGCTGAGTTCGTGCGACACGCCGGATGAGCGGACGATTCAGGAGTGCGCGCGGTGCGCTGCTCCGCCGTCATGCGGGCGAGGACGACGCTCGGGAGGCAAGGAGCCGGCGAATCCGAGCGGCCAGCTGCTCGGGGCGCTCGAGGTCAGCCCAGGTCACCCGGATGCAGATCCAGCCCGTGAGGAGGCAGATCTTCTCCTCTCGGCGTTTCTCACGCATGAGGTACTCCTCGAGAGTCTCACCCGGACGGCGGTGGACCCGATACTTCAGCGACCCGTCGATCTCGACGAAGGCCATCAGCTCGGGCCAGGCGAAGTCGACTCGGGCGAACACGTGCCCTGTCTCATCGCGCACCTCCACCTGCGGCTCCGGGCGGGGGAGGTGCTGTGCATAGCACAACGAGCTGAAGCGGGACTCGGCTGCCGATTCGCTGCGTCCGTTGGCAAGCCTGATAACGATATGGGTGGTCAAGCTGTCGGGCCAATAACGAGTGTCGCCCGCCGCAGCCGCGATGTCGTCGATGGAGGTCTGGCCGGCGTGAAGCAGTCCGTTGACAGTGATCAGTGCACGCTCAACGTCGGTCATCGCGCACACCTCGACGGCGCAACGCTCCGCGCGGGTCAGCTCAGGCGTCGCCGCCCTCCTGCTGCACGCCCGCGACGGCGGTGGGGTCGTCGATGCGGTAGTGCTCGATCGCCTTCTGTACGGCGTCGTGGCCGATCTTGCC
>JBPCQY010000210.1:0-5162 GCA_050997635.1 Nocardioides sp. | reverse complement strand
AAGCGGATGAAGATGGTCGGCCGGGTCGAGGTGCCCCAGGAGGCCTTCATCGCCGCGCTCTCCAACGCGCCGACCGGAGAGAAGGCCGGCAAGAAATAGCCGGTCGCCGGTGACCGGCCCGGGGTCGTCATACGAATCGTCGGCTATGGCGCGCGGATCGTATGACGTCCGACGGGGACAGCAGGCAACCAAACCGGCGCCGGACGCATCTAAGGGGTGACGACCTCCATGGAAGGACCACCGATGCGCCCCCTGATCTCCCTGCTCGCCGTGCTGGTGGCCGGCACCCTCGCAGCCGGCCCGGCCCACGGCTCCGGCACGAGCTCCTCTGCCCAGCAGGATCCACCCCAGCGCGCTGCCCACACACATCGGGTCGTGGTCCGGCCGGTCGACGCCAACGGCCACCGGGTAACCGGCTGGAGCGTGAGCCGGCTGAAGGGCTCGGCCTCCTGCGACGGCGCCTCACCTGCTGCGGTCGACGACGGCATCGTGACCTGCTTCCCGACCGCCTACTACCTGCCCGCCTGCTGGAAGTCGCGACACCACACGGCGCTGTGTCTGCGGGACGCCCGCACCAGGAAGCTGGTCCGGGTGCGCTACACCGGGTCGTTCGGATCGGGGACCGCGCCGCAGCGCCCGTCGCCGCTGGATCTCGACCTGGCGCGCGGACAGCAGTGCGACCTCCGCTTCGGCGGTGCCTGGAGCCAGCTGCCGTCACACCCGGAGTGGGTCGGCTTCTACTCCTGCGACCACGGCAGCGTCTACGGTCCGCCGTCGGGTGACGGCGTCAACCGCACCCATCCCAGGTGGTCGGTGCACGTGTGGAAGAGCGGCACCAAGCAGCGGGTCGTCACCCGCCGGGTGCGGACGGCGTACGTCGTGGGCACGGCCACCTGACCGGGGGGTGGTGCCGATCCCGCCCTCAGACCGGCAGGCCGTGCTGCGCCGAGCACCTGCACGCCTGTGAGCGGCTCCGTTCGCGTCGCCCTGCCGGTCCGAGGGGCTCAGGCGGCGCACGAGCACCGGCTGCGGGCATGGGCCAGGGCCGTCACCGCCGTGAGCATCGCCACCACGAACTCCTGGTCGTGCATGACGTCCTCCCAGGCGAATCGCAACACGATCCAGCCGTCGGCCACGAGCAGGTCGTAGCGGCGGCAGTCGTGCCGCAGGGCGGCGCGAGTGCCGTGCCACTCGAACGAGTCGGCCTCCACGACGATCCTCAGATCGACGTCGACCAGGTCCGGCCGCACCGTGGCCCGGCTCCCGCGGATCGTCACCTGAGGCTCGACGTGCAGGCCAGGAACCTGGTCGGCGAGCGCGCGGAGCACGGACTCGAACGGGTTGGCCGCCTCCACGCGCGCGGCCTTGACCACCTTGCGCACCTGGCGCGCACCCGGCCCGGATGCGCCCATCGAGACTCGACGTAGCGTGTTGGGCGGCACCCCGGCGCGCAGCGCCGAGTCGGCGATGGCCAGGGCCTCGTCGTAGGGCAGCCAGCGCAGACAGTGATCGAGCGTCGTCTCGACGTCGGTGACCACGCCGTCGATGACCTGCTCGTCGAGGAGGTCGCCATAGTGGAAGTGGGCGCTCGATCGGTCGCGGACCTTCCGGTTGCGCGGCACCATCACGTGTGGCAGCTCGGGTATCTGCTTGACCTGCCATCCGTGATGAAGAGCGGCCGAGGTCAGGCAGAGCACCGCGGACTGCGCGTGGGCGACGCCGACGGCCTCGTCCACCGTCGGTAGCGCGTACCGTCCGCGCACCGGGACCACGACCTCCGCGCGGGCGACCGCTGCGTCGATCGCCCCGCGGCTGAACGAGGTGAGCAGCTGCGCTCGGGAGGCGACCCCTCCCAGCTCGATGAGGAGCCGCTGCACGGACATACCCACATTCTGGTCGCGCAGCGCCCCGCGTGCTGGAACTCATCCACAGGGTCAGGCTCGGGTCACCGTCACGTCGGCGGTCTGGGCGGCGGGTGACATTCTGCAGTCATGTCGATCCACTTGCCCGACGGCGTGCTCGGGATGGCCGACCGCGACGCCGCGTGGGCCGACTGGGTGCACCGGTTGCCGGCCCTGACGCGCGCCCTCCTCGACGAGTGGTCGCTGAGGGTCGACGGCGTGCTCATGCACGGCTACTGCTCGCTGGTCGTCCCGGTCCTGACAGCGGCAGGGGAGCCGGCGGTGGTCAAGCTGACCTTCGCCGGCGACGTCGAGTCGCGCCACGAGCACCTCGCCCTCCAGCACTGGGCCGGCCGCGGTGCCGTACGTCTGCTGCGGGCCGACCCGCACCGCCGGGCGATGCTGCTCGAGCGGCTGCACGACCGCACCCTCGACGACCTGGGGGACGTCGAGGCCTGCGAGGTGGTGGCCGGGCTGTGGCGCCAGATCCACGTGCCGGCCCTCCCGCAGCTCGACACCCTCACGTCGTACGTCGCCGGCTGGCACGACGACCTCGGCCGCCTGCCCCGCAACGCACCCATCCCGCGGCGTCTGGTCGAGCAGGCCCTGGCGCTGGGGGCCGACCTGCTCGGCGACGACGGCAGCACCGGCACCCTGATCCACGGCGACCTGCACTACCAGAACGTGCTCGCCGCCGACCGGGCCGACTGGCTGGTCATCGACCCCAAGCCGGTCAGCGGCGACCGTCACTACGAGGTCGCGCCGATGCTGTGGAACCGCTTCGAGGAGCTCGGCGACGACGTCCGCGACGGGCTCCGTCGCCGGTTCCACACCCTGGTCGACGCCGGCGGCCTCGACGAGCACCGGGCCCGCGACTGGGTGGTCGTGCGGATGGTGCACAACGCGATGTGGGCGGTGCACGACGCCGAGGAAGCCGGCGCGCCGGTGGACCAGGGCTACCTGACCATGTGCGTCGCCGTCGCCAAGGCCGTGCAGGACTGAGTCGACCACCCGGGCCGAGACGGGCGACTACGTCGAGGAGCTCGCGGCCGGCCTGGTCGGGTTGGGCATCGAACCCGAGGACCGGGTCGCGATCGCCTGCGAGACCCGCTTAGGTGGAGCGCACCGTCGTGCAGGAGCGGTTCGCATCCCGGTAGGTTGTTCCGGACGTCACCCCGGGGGGCGGCGTTCTCGTCATCGCCGCCTGCGCAGGAGTGTCATGCCCGTCACGATCGACCCCAGCTTCGTCGACACCATGGCGGCGAACGTCGCCGTCCAGTTCCTCGAGCGGGTGCAGCAGACCCCGGACTCCGAGGCCTACCGCTACCCGACGGCCGACGAGTCGTGGGAGTCGGTGACCTGGGCGCAGACCGGGGACCAGGTCGCGCGGCTCGCGGCCGGCCTGCTCTCACTGGGCATCCAGCCCGAGCAGCGCGTCGGCATCGCGTCCGGCACCCGCTACGAGTGGATCCTCGCCGACCTGGCGATCATGTGCGCGGGTGCCGCGACGACCACTGTCTACCCGTCGACCAACGGGGAGGACACGTCCTACATCCTGAGCGACTCGGAGTGCCGGGTCGTGTTCGCGGAGGACGACGCGCAGCTGACCAAGCTGACCGAGCACAAGGCCGAGCTCCCGCACCTGGAGAAGATCGTCACCTTCGCCGGCACCACCGACGATGACTGGGTCATCGACCTCGACGCGCTCGGCCAGCTGGGCGACGCGTACCTCGCCGAGCACCCGAACGTCATCGAGCAGACCGCCGAGGCGATCAAGCCCGACCAGCTCGCCACGTTGATCTACACGTCCGGCACGACCGGCCGCCCCAAGGGCGTGCGGCTGCGGCACCGGTCGTGGGTCTATGAGGGCTCGGCCATCCAGGCACAGGGCATCCTCGACGAGGGGGACCTGCAGTTCCTGTGGCTGCCGATGGCGCACTCGTTCGGCAAGGTGCTGCTCTCGACGCAGCTCGCCTGCGGCTTTGCGACCGCGATCGACGGCCGGGTCGACAGGATCGTCGACAACCTGGGCGTCGTGAAGCCGACGTTCATGGGCGCGGCGCCGCGCATCTTCGAGAAGGCCCACAGCCGGATCACCACCATGACGGCGTCCGAGGGCGGCGCCAAGGAGGCGATCTTCAAGCAGGCGTTCAAGGTCGGGCTCGCGGTCGACAAGGCGAAGGCCGAGGGACGCAGCCCGGGCCTGGCGCTCAGCGCCCAGCACGCGGTCTTCGACAAGCTGGTCTTCAGCAAGGTCCGCGAGCGTTTCGGCGGGCGGGTGCGCTTCTTCATCTCCGGCGCCGCCGCGCTCAACCAGGACATCGCCGAGTGGTTTCACGCCGCCGGCATCCTGATCCTCGAGGGCTACGGCCTGACCGAGACGTCGGCCGGCTCGTTCGTCAACCACCCTGACGACTACAAGTACGGCACCGTCGGCCAGGTCTTCCCCGGCAGCGAGGTGCGGCTCGGTGAGGGCGACGAGATCCAGATCAAGGGTCCCGGCGTCATGGACGGGTACCACAACCTCCCCGAGGAGACCGCCAAGAATCTGACCGACGACGGCTGGCTGCGCACCGGCGACAAGGGCGCGCTCGACGCCGACGGCTTCCTGACGATCACCGGCCGGATCAAGGAGCTCTTCAAGACCTCCGGCGGCAAGTACATCGCGCCGCCCGCGATCGAGTCGAAGTTCAAGGCCGTGTGCCCCTACGCCAGCCAGTTCATGGTCTTCGGCAACGAACGCAACTTCGTGGTGGCACTGGTGACCCTCGATCCCGATGCGATCGCCGCCTGGGCCAAGGAGAACGGCCTCTCGGGTGAGTACGCCGAGATCGTCGGCTCGGATGCCTGTCAGCAGCTGGTCGCGGCGTACGTCAACGAGCTCAACGACCGGCTCAACCGCTGGGAGACCATCAAGAAGTGGAAGCTGCTCGACCACGACCTCACCGTCGAGTCGGGCGAGCTGACGCCATCGATGAAGGTCAAGCGCAACGTCGTCGAGGACAACTACGCCGAGGTCATCGCCGGCTTCTACGCCTGACGCGGGGGAGTGGTGAGGTGAGAGGATCGGCCGCATGCCGTCCGCCCTGCCCGCGGGGGAGCCCGCGCCCGAGGACGGGTCGCTGCCGGAGACCGCGCTGGCCGAGGTGGGGACCCGGCCGTTCGGGGTCTACGTGCACGTGCCGTTCTGCCGGGTGCGGTGCGGCTACTGCGACTTCAACACCTACACCGCCAGCGAGCTGGGTGACGAGCCGGGCGCCA
>JBPCQY010000110.1:0-18514 GCA_050997635.1 Nocardioides sp. | reverse complement strand
CCAGGAAGACTCCCGCTGCCACCGCACCGGCCATCGTGCCGTGGTCGCTGGGGAACGAGAAGTCACTGCTCCGCGACACCAGCACGAGCACGTGGTTCAGCACGTCGTACGGTCGCGGCTCGCGCACGGCGTTGGCGATCGGCTGGTTCAGCCCGACGGCGACCAGGACGCCGATCGGCGCCCAGAGCGACACAGCCATCGCGGCGACGTCGCGGGTCCCGCGAGCCCTCCACCAGGACCACAGGAGCAGAGCAGCGAAGAGGACGATTCCGTACTCCGCGAAGTCGCGGACCGGTGTGTGCAGCCACGGCGTCTGCCGCGAGAGGCGATTGATCGACTCGAACCAGGACCGGTCGAATGAAAACTGGCCGGCGGTTGCGGCAGTGTACGGCACGGGAGGACTCCGGGGTGGCGCGGGTGAGTGTCCTCGGGGACGTTACGCAGCAGTGATGAAAGGCGGATGAAACGGTGGACCCGCCGCCGACGGAGCCGGGCGCTGCTCCGCGGGTGAGGGTCGTCACGGCGCTTTCTGACGCAGCGGGCGCACCTATGCTCGCACCATGACCTGGTTCACCTCGCCGTCCGACGCCGCCGACCGGCTGGCCGGCGCCGGCTACCTGGCCGACACCGCGACCGGCACGACGTCGTACCTCGCCGGTGCGCTGGAGAAGCCGCTGCTCGTCGAGGGGCCGGCTGGGGTCGGCAAGACCGAGCTCGCCAAGGCCGTGGCCCGGGCGGCGGACGCCGACCTGGTGCGGCTGCAGTGCTATGAGGGGCTCGACGAGGCGCGGGCGCTCTATGAGTGGAACTACAAGAAGCAGCTGCTCTTCATCCAGGCTACGGCCGGAAGGTCCGAGCAACCGCAAGCCCCGTGGCAACCACCCGACAACTGGGACCACAGCATTTTCACCGAGGAGTTCCTGCTCACCCGGCCGCTGCTGACTGCCATCCGGCGCGAGCAGCCGACCGTGCTGCTGATCGACGAGGTCGACAAGACCGACGTCGAGGTGGAGGGCCTGCTACTCGAGGTGCTCAGCGACTTCCAGGTTACGATTCCCGAGCTCGGCACCGTCGCCGCCGTACGCCGCCCCTACGTCGTGCTCACCTCCAACGCGACCCGCGAGCTGTCGGAGGCGCTCAAGCGTCGCTGCCTCTACCTGCATCTCGGCTACCCCGATGCCGAGCGCGAGCGCGAGATCGTCGAGTCGCAAGTGCCCGAGCTCGACGGGCGGGTCGCGCGGCAGCTCGTCGAGACGGTCGGTCGGCTGCGCGACCTCGACCTCAAGAAGGCGCCCTCGATCGCCGAGTCGGTCGACTGGGCACGCACCCTGATCGCCCTGGAGATCGGCGACCTCGACGAGCGGGCCGTGGCCGAGACCCTGGGCGTCGTACTCAAGCACGCGTCCGACCAGGAGCGCGCGGTCAAGGAGCTGAGGTTGCCGGGGTGAGTGAGGTGGTCTCGACCTCGCTCGAACGGCGATCGGGGCTGGTCGGCACCCACATCGCCTTCCTCGTGGCCCTGCGCGGGGCCGGGGTTCCGGTCTCGCTCGCCGAGGACCTGGACGCGATCGCAGCCCTCGGCGTCCTCGACTGGGGCGACCGGACCACGGTCAAGGAGGGGTACGCCGCGACCCTGGTCAAGCGGCAGGCCCAGCGGCCGACGTTCGACGCGCTCTTCGACCTCTACTTCCCGCGACTGGTGGGCGAGGGCGCCGCCGGCCCCGGGCAGTACGACGACGAGTCCGGCGTCAGCGACGACGCCCGGGCCCTGGAGGACGTCCGCGAGCGCCTACAGGAGGCGCTGGCCGCCGGCGACCAGCAGGCGCTCGTCGAGCTGGCGACCGAGGCGGTCGGACGGTTCGGCGCGCTGCCCGGCCGCGGCCCCGGCCTGTCGAGCTGGTCGGCGTACACCACGCTGAGGCGGGTCTCGCCGGACGACCTCGCCGACCGGCTCGCCCGGGCACTCGTGGCCCGCGGCCGCGGCGAGCGGGAGGCCGCCCGGGTGGCCGGCCAGCGGATCGGCGGGTTCACCAAGCTGGTCGAGGACGACGCCCGGCGGCGGATCGCGGAGGAGAAGGGCGCCGACCACGTGGCCGACGTCGCTGTCCGCCCCACGATCGACCGGCTCGACTTCTCCGCTGCACGCCGGGCCGACCTCGAGGAGATGCGCCGCGAGATCTACCCGCTCGCCCGGCGGCTGGCCACCAGGCTGACCCAGGAGCACCATGCACACCGGCGCGGGCCGCTCGACTTCCGGCGTACGGTCCGGGCCTCGGTCTCGACCGGCGGCGTACCCCTCACCACCCATCACCGGCCGAAGCGGCCGCACCGCACCTCGCTCGTCGTGCTCTGCGATGTGAGCGGCTCGGTGGCGAACTTCGCCCAGTTCACGCTGCTGCTCGTCTACGCGCTTCGCGAGCAGTTCCGCGGCCTGCGCGCGTTCACGTTCGTCGACCACGTCGTCGAGGTCACCGAGGCGTTCGAGCCGGGCGCCGACGTGTCCGATGTGATGGCGCGACTGGCCGCCAGCACGTCGCACGCCGCGCTGTGGGGGCGCACCAACTACGGCCGCGCGTTCGCGAAGTTCGCCGAGGAGTACCCCGACGCCCTGGGCCCGAAGTCGTCGCTGCTGATCCTGGGCGACGCCCGCTCGAACTACGCCGACCTCAACGTCGGCGTGCTCCGCGACCTGGCCGGCTCGGCCCGGCGCGCGTTCTGGCTCAACCCCGAGCACCCACGGCACTGGGACACCGGCGACTCCGCGGCGTCGACGTACGGCGAGGTGGTGCCGATGACCGAGTGCCGCAACCTGACCCAGCTCAGCGAATTCGTCCACGACCTGCTCTGAGATCGGGTGGTCCCCCCACGGCAGGGATGAGTCTCAGGCGGACGACCCACCGGCGAGGTAGCCAAGCGAGCGGATCCGGTCGAGCTCGGCCTCGATCTCGGCGTGGCCGGCGTCGTCGGCGGCCCGCCCACCCGCGACGTACGACGCCTGCCCGGAGGTCTCGCTCCCGTCGAAGACGACGGTGACCCGGTTGGTCGAGTCGGCGTTGACCAGCGACCCGAGCAGCGCGACGGGGTCGGAGCTGTCCTCCAGCGACAGCACCCGGATCGCCGGCGGGATGCGCGGCACCTGGGCGCTCGGCGCGCCGGCGGTCACGACCTGCTCGATGGTGAAGCGGGCGGATGGCGACCCGGCCGCCAGCTCGGCAGCGGCGACCCCGCCCTGCGCAGCGCCCACGAGCATCACCCGGGCGTCGGGGTCGTCGCCGACGGCCGACTCGATCGCGGCCACCACGCTCTCGGCGTACGGCGTGGTGTCGCCCGAGACCAGGCGTAGGCCCGAGCCGTGGCCGCCCTGGGGGCCGGGCATGAGCACCAGATAGCGGCCGGCGGCCACCCGGCTGATCGAGACGCTGTGGGGCAACCTCACCAGCGCGGCCATCAGTGCCTCGAGGTCGTGGGGAACCCGATCGGAGAAGATCGGCGCGGCAGCGTCGTCGGCGAGGTGGCCCTGGACGAACTCGCCCGCCACGTCGCGCACGGCCGCCGCGGTGTGCTCGGCGAACGGCGCCAGCCCGACGGCGCGCAGGCCACCCTGGGCGACCAGCGTGGCCCCCTCGCCGGCCAGCACCCCGGCCGTCAGCAACGACCGCATCTGCAGGGAGTCGAGCAGCCCGCCGCCGCCGCTGGTCAGGTGGTCCATCAGGTCGGGGTTGTTCTCGGCGAGCTCGCTGAGGTACTCCGCGACGCCGTCGCGGTCGAGCGCGTCGGTCTCGATCAGGCCGGCGGACACGATCGCGCCCCCGAGCGCGACCCCGGGCGCGAGATAGCCGATGGCGCGGCCGGCGATCGAGCCGAGGGTCTGGTACGCCGCGTCCTGCAGCTCGTCGATCCAGCGGTAGGTGAGCACGGTGGCCCGTACGACCAGCGCATCGGCGTCGAGCTCGATCGAGCGGGTGAGCAGGCCGTTCCTGCCAGAGGTGGCGACCCGGATGTCGTCGGCCGCCTCGCCGAAGGTCGATCGCGACAGCGGCTCGGAGTCCAGGACTGCCTCGTCGCGCAGGATCTCGGCTCCGAGGCGGGCCCGCTCACGCATGTCCTCGCCGGTCTTGTCGAAGAGCTCGGCCAGACGGATCAGGTCGTCGTACTTCTCGCGGCCGCCGGACGCGTCGGTCAGCCTGCGCCCGGTCATCGGGTCACCTCCGCGAGCACGAAGGCCAGGTCTCCGGGCAGGTCGCCGGGCTCGACCCGGCGGACCTCGACGCGGTGCCGGTCGCCGTCGCGGTGCGGCCGCAGCGAGCGCCAGCCGTCGGCCAGCAGGGTCCAGGCCACCACCCCGACCACCGAGGTGTGCTCACCGGAGACGTCGGCCCCGAGGGCACGGAGCCGGCCGCGAGAGTCGAGCACGACGGCCGAGAGCATCGCCGCCAGCTCGACGTCACGGACCGGCGTGCCGTCGTCGGCGAACACGGCACCGGAGTGTTGGGCAGCCAGCACCGGGATCAGGTCGGAACGCCCGCTGCGCACCGCCTCACCCGCGGTGTCGAGCACCTCGAAGGGCAGGTCGACGAGGTCGGGCAGCACGGTCCCGCGCAGGCGCACCGTGTCGGGCAGTACGGCGACGCGACCGAGCTCCGCGGCCCAAGCGGCGCTGGGGAACCAGGTGAGCTCGAAGACGACGCCGTCGACGGTCGACAGGGTCGCCACCGCCCCGTCAGCCTCGCGGTGCCAGGCGTGGGCGCGCAGTCCCTGCACCGAGACGTCGAGGTCGATCGCGACTCTCGGGGTCGCGAGCAGCCCGAGCGCGCCGGCGAGCCCCGGGTCGAGGTCGCCGCCGTCGAGGAGCCCCCGGCGCTGGAGGGTGTCGGCGGGGTCGTGCAGCCCGACCAGGGCGGCGGCGTACGCCGAGTCCGCGTTCGAGCCGCGGCTGACGCCGAGGCGTCCCTCCAGCGGGTCGGCTCCGGCGGCTGAGGTCAGGTCGAAGGGAAGTGGCGCGTCGCCCGCGGCCCGGCCCGCGAGCTGGAGCTCGGGCAGCGTGAGCGCCACCCGCCGCGGGAGCGCGTCGAGGATCCCGGCACCGACGGCAGGGGCCGGAGTGGGCGGGGTGACGTCGATCGTGGCCACGTCAGGCTCCCGGCAGCTCGACGTCGAGCCAGTCGGCATGACCCGGCGGTGGCGGCACGAAGGCGACCAGGGCCCGGTCGTCGTCGGTGGCCAGCGCTGCGTCGTACTCGGAGCGGGCGACCCGGCCCTGCGCCTCGTGGATCAGTGAGGACGCCCGCCGCTCGGCCTCGGAGATGGACTCCTTGACCCGGTCGACCTCGAGCAGGTGGTGCTCGAGCGACTCGGCCGCGGTCTCGTGTGCTGCGGCGGCCTCCCGCAGGTGGGCGGCCCGGTCCTTGATCCGCTGGCGCATCGACTCGGCGGCCCGGCCCGACCAGGCGACGGCCTCGCTGCGGGCGACGAGCTGGTCGGCCAGGGCGCGGACATCGGCACCCTGCTGCCGCAGCTGGTCGGCGCGCTTGCGGATGACCAAGGTGTCCCCGTACATCGGTGTCCCCTTCCCGTGCCGGATCCGGTCCAAACCCTGCCGCGGCATCAGCGGGTGATCTGGAAGACCTGGCTGGAGACCGTCCCGGTGCTGCCGAGGAAGCCATCGTCTCGCAGACTGCCGAGCCGTTCGGTCACCGAGGGGTCCGTCGACGCGTCGCGTCGGCTGCCAGCCCGCTCCAATGCACGCCGGTAGGCTGGGGCCCCGCCGGCCCCTGCACCTGACTGCGAGGTGACACGTGAGCTTCGACGTTCACCAGCTCGACGTCTTCGTCCTGGTGGGCGCCGCCGTCACGATGCTGGCGATCCTCGGGGTGCGGTTCTCCTCTCGGGCGGGTCTCCCGAGCCTGCTGGTCTATCTGCTGATGGGGGTCGCGCTCGGCGAGTCCGGTCTCGGCATCGGCTTCGAGGACGCCCGGCTCGCCAACGCCCTCGGCTTCGCGGCCCTGGCGCTGATCCTGGCCGAGGGCGGTCTGGCGACCAGCTGGCGAGAGGTCAGGCCCTCAATGCGCCTGGGCGTCTCGCTCGCCACCATCGGCGTGGCTGTCTCGGTCACGCTGGTCGCGCTAGGCGCGCACTTCCTGCTCGGGCTGCCGTGGGAGTTGGCCGTCCTGTTGGGCGCGGTCACCTCGCCCACCGACGCGGCAGCGGTCTTCTCGGTGCTCCGGGTGGTGCCCCTGCCGCGGCGGATCACCGGTGCGCTCGAGGCCGAGTCGGGGCTCAACGACGCGCCGACCGTCGTCCTGGTCACCCTGGTGGCGCAGGGCGAGTTCACCGGTTCCAACGCCTTCGGCGCCGCCGGACTGGTGGTCTACGAGATCGTCGCCGGTGTGCTGATCGGGCTGGTCGTCGGCTTCGGCGGGGCTTGGGTGATGCGCCGCGCCGCCCTGCCCTCGTCCGGTCTCTATCCGCTCGCGGTGGTCACGCTCACCCTGCTGGCGTACGGCGCCGGCGCCGAGCTGCATGCGAGCGGATTCGCCGCGACCTACGTCGCCGCGCTGGTGCTCGGCAACGCCGACCTGCCCCACCGTACGGCGACCCGCTCGTTCGCCGAGGGTGTCGGCTGGCTGGCACAGATCGGCTTGTTCGTGATGCTCGGCCTGCTGCTCTCGCCCGGCCGGATCACCTGGGCCACCGTCGGCATCGCGTTCGCCGGTGGACTGGTGCTCACGTTCGTCGCGCGGCCGGTCTCGGTCGCGGTCAGCACTCTGGTGGCGCCACTGCCGCGCGCCGAGCTCGCCTTCTTGTCCTGGGCGGGGCTGCGCGGCGCGGTGCCGATCGTGCTGGCCACCATCCCGCTGGCCGCGGGAGTGCCCGACGGCGAGCGGCTCTTCGACATCGTCTTCGTGATGGTGGTGATCTACACGCTGCTGACCGGCCCGACCCTGCCCCTGGTCGCGCGGGTGCTCAAGGTGGCGCGGCGCTCGGAGCCGCGCGGTCTCGACCTCGAGTCGGCGCCGCTCGAGCGGGTCGCTGCCGACCTGCTGGAGGTGACGATCAGCCCGCGCAGCCGGATGCACGGCGTCGAGGTGGGCGAGCTGCGGCTGCCAGCCGGTGTTGCGGTCTCGATGGTGGTCCGCGACGGCGCCACGGTGGTGCCCGAGCGTCGTACCGTCCTCAAGCACGGGGACGACCTGATCATCGTCACACCCCGCGGGCAGCGCGAGGCCACCGAGGACCGGCTCCGCACCGTCTCGCTGCACGGCCGGCTCGGTCAGTGGACTCAGCGGAAATCGAGCTAGCCCGCCGCCGTCGGCGTCGTCCCCTGCGAGGCGGGCCCGGTGACGACCGAGTCAGGCTCTACCGAACTACTCCTACCGCTGCGACTCATCGAGCAGGGCACCTGCAACGCCAGCTGAGCGCTACTGCGTCGCGGGCGGGCTGCAGATCGTGGTGGCGCGGGTCACCTTGACCGACGGGAGGCCAGGCACCGGCTGGTCGAACAGCCTGCCGACGACCACGACGATGCCCGGTGCCTTCAGGTGCTGAGGTACGACGTGGGCCAGCTGCCCCAGACGGCTCACCACGAGCCGCACCCCGGGGTCGTCGGGCTTCTTCGACCACACCTGCGCGTACGGAACCTTGGTGCCCTTGGGCGCGTTGCCAACGTTGCCGACGCCGAAGCCCTGGTCGGTCAGGGCCGTCGCCGTGAGGTCGGCCAACCCACTGCGGCCGCCGCCGTTGAAGACGCTGACCAGCAGTTGGCTGGCCGAGATTCGGTCGCCCTTGGCGACCCTGACCTTCGAGCACGGTGACGTGCTGGTGGTGGAGCCGTGGTCGGGGAACGGTTTGCTCAACGACGACCAGCCCCACAGCCCGCCGACGACCAGCAGCACGGCGAGCACCACCAACGTCACGCCCGAGCGCAGATGGGTCAGCACCGGTCAGCTCGCCATCGGGTGCACGCGGGCGTGCAGCACGGTGCGCTGCTGGAGGGCCGCGCGCAGCGCCCGGTGCAGCCCGTCCTCGAGGTACAGGTCGCCGCGCCACTGCACGACGTGGGCGAACAGGTCGCCGTAGAAGGTGGAATCCGCGTCGAGGAGCGCGTCGAGGCGCAGGGTGTCCTTGGTGGTGACCAGCTCGTCGAGCCGGACCTGCCGCGGGGGCAGGGCGGCCCACTCGCGCGGGGTCAGGTCGTGGGCGGGGTAGGGCCGCCCCTCGCCCACGCGCTTGAAGATCACGGCAGGAGTCTAGTCACGGCAGCCCCAGCGGCACCGGGTCTAGTCTCGGCCCATGAGCGAGTCCACGAGCCCGGATGCGTCCACCAACCCTATGGCGACGGCGGTCGCCGCGGGTTACGCCTTCACCGGCACGGCCCTCGAGCTGGGCGGCCTGATGCTCGACGCGAACACCCTGTCCGACGTCCACATCCGGATCCCGCTGGGCATGCTCAACCGCCACGGGCTCGTCGCCGGAGCCACCGGCACCGGCAAGACCAAGACCCTCCAGCTGCTCGCCGAGCAGCTCAGCGAGAACGGCGTACCCGTGTTCGCCGCCGACATCAAGGGTGACCTCTCGGGCATCAGCGACCCCGGCACGGAGAACGAAAAGATCAAGGCGCGAGCCTCGTCGGTGGGCCAGGACTGGCAGGCCAAGGGCTACCCGGTGGAGTACTACGCGCTCGGCGGGCAGGGCACGGGCATCCCCCTGCGGGTGACGATGACGGCGTTCGGACCGCTGCTGCTGAGCAAGGTGCTCGGCCTCAACGAGTCCCAGGAGTCCAGCCTGGGACTGGTCTTCCACTACGCCGACCAGGCCGGGCTCCCACTGCTCGATCTCGCCGACCTGCGCGAGGTGCTGAAGTTCCTCACCAGCGACGAGGGCAAGGCGGAGCTGAAGAACCTCGGTGGCCTGTCGGGCGCCACCGCCGGCGTCATCCTGAGGGAGCTGATCACCTTCGAGGACCAGGGCGCCGATGCCTTCTTCGGCGAGCCCGAGTTCGAGTCCGCCGACTTCCTGCGCACCTCCTCCGAGGGCCGCGGTCTGATCAGCCTGATCGAGCTGCCCAACCTCCAGGACCGGCCGGCGGTCTTCTCCACGTTCTTGATGTGGCTGCTCGCGGACCTGTTCCACGACCTGCCCGAGGTCGGCGACGTCGACAAACCCAAGCTGGTCTTCTTCTTCGACGAGGCGCACCTGCTGTTCAACGACGCGTCGAAGGCCTTCCTCGACCAGATCGCCCAGACGGTGCGGCTGATCCGCTCCAAGGGCGTCGGGGTGTTCTTCGTGACGCAGAGCCCGACCGACGTACCCGACGACGTGCTCGCGCAGCTCGGCTCCCGGGTCCAGCACCAGCTCCGGGCCGCGACGCCCAACGACGCCAAGGCCCTCAAGCAGACGGTCAACACCTACCCGACCTCGTCGTACGACGACCTGGGCAGGGTGATCCTCTCCCTCGGCATCGGCGAGGCGGTCGTGACCGTGATGGACGAGCGCGGTGCCCCCACCCCCGTCGCGTGGACCCGCCTCCGCGCACCCCAGTCGCTGATGGGTCCGGCCGACCCGGCCGCGATGGAGGCGGCGGTCAAGGCGAGCCCGTCGCACGCGAAGTACGCCGAGACCGTCGACCGCGAGTCGGCCCGCGAGAAGCTGGCCGCCAAGCTCGACGCTGGGGCCAAGAAGGCCGAGCAGCAGCAGGCCAAGGCGCCCGGCAAGGCGACGCACACCACCACGACCAAGCAGCAGGACTCGGTGGTCGAGAAGGTGGTCAGGTCGAGCGAGTTCAAGTACGCCATGAGGTACGCCGCGCGCTCGGTCGTGCGCGGCATGTTCGGCACCGGCCGGCGCTGAGCCCGCTCCTGCTCAGTTCAGCGTGAACGACGCCATGGTCGACGCGATGATCTGCTTCCGGGCAGCCGGCGGCGACGTCAGGTCGAACCTCACTGAGCACAGGGCGCCGTCGACGATGGCGCCGAACTGCTCGTCGACGGTCCGGGAGTCGGTCTTGCCAGCGAGGTGGTAGAACTCCTGGCCCGCGACCTCGACGTTGGACAACCGCTTGAGGTTGTCGCCTCCGATGGTGTTGCGTTTGGCGATGCGCACCGCCTGCGAGAGTGGCACCGGGCCGATCGAGGTGATGTAGGCGACACCGATATGGTCCGAGGTGCGTGAGTTGGAGATCGCCTTGATCCGGGCCAGGGCGGCCAGTTCTCGGTCGAAGCCCTTCGGGACCCGAATCGAGAAGCCCTCGACATCGATCTTGCGGCCCGTCGCCGCAGCGACCGAGCTCGTCGACGACGTCGGGCCGCTGGGGGATGACGCCCCGGATGGCGGCGTGGACGTCGAGCCCGACGTCGGGCCCGTCGCCTCCGGCGAGGAGCCGGTGTTGCCGCCGCAGCCGGCGAGCAGGGCGGCGACCGCGACGACGGCCGCGGCCCTCCCGAGAAGCTGGGTCACAGGGTGGCCTCCGTCCACGCGAGCTGCACGACCTCGAGTCCGCGGTCGCGGGTGACGAGGCGACCCCGGCCGGGCGGCGCGGGCACGGGCCGCACGTTACCGATCAGCGCACCCTCGTCGGGGCTGCCCGAGAGCAGCAGGCCGGGCATGGCGAGATCGCGCAACGACTGGATGATCGGCTCGTAGAGCGCCCGCGAGGCGCCGCCGGAGCGGCGGGCGACCACGACGTGCAGCCCGACGTCGCGGGCCTGGGCGAGCAGCGGCTGCAGCGCCTGCACCGGAGAGCTCTGCTGGGTGGCCACCAGGTCGTAGTCGTCGACCACGACGAACACCTCGGCGCCGGTCCACCACGAGCGGTTGCGCAGCTGCTCGGGGGTCACGTCGGGGCCTGGGATGCGGTTCTCGAGATAGGTCGCGAGGTCGCCCATGGTGGGCTGGGCCTGGGTCGCGGACGTCAGATAGTTGAGGAGGTAGTCGTCGGGCACCTCGCCGAGCAGCGAGCGGCGGTAGTCGACCACCACGATCTGCGCTTCCTTCGGGGTGTGGGTGCGCATCACCTCGTGGAGGTAGGAACGCAGGGCGGTGCTCTTGCCGGACTGGCCGTCGCCGAAGATCAGCCAGTGTGGCTCGGTGTCGGAGTTGAGACCGACGGGAGCGAGCTCCTTCTCGTTGACGCCGATCAGGATCCGCCGTTCGGCGCTCTCGTCGGCCTGCTCGCGCACCCGATCGAGGGAGATCCGCTCGGGCAGCAGCCGCAGCTTGGGACCGGTCGGGCCGCGCCACGCCGCCTGCACCTGCTTGACCAGCTCGTCGACCCCGTCGCCGAGGCTGCCCGCGTCGGGGATCCCGTCGACGCGGGGCAGGGCGCCCAGGAAGTGCAGCTTGCCGGGCACCAGGCCGCGACCCGGGCGGCCGGTCGGCACGAGCGCGGAGATCTTGCGGTCGATCTCGGAGTCCATCGGGTCACCGAGCTTGAGCTCGAGCCGGGTGCCGAAGACGTCGCGCATCGCGGCCCGGAAGTCGGCCCAGCGCGAGGCGCCGGCGACGATGTGGAAGCCGAACGTGAGGCCGCGCGTGGACAGCTGCTGGAGGTCCATCTCGATGTCGTCGAAGTCGGCACGCAGCGTGCTCCAGCCGTCGACGACAAGGAAGACGTCGCCGTACCCGTCGTCGACCCGGCCCTGCGTGCGCCGGGTGCGGTAGGTCTCGATGGAGTCGATGCCGTTGGCGCGGAAGTAGGCCTCGCGGCGGTCGACGATGCCGTTGATCTCGGCCAGGATCCTGCGAACGACGTCGGGCTCGGACCGCGTCCCGACACCGGCGACATGGGGCAGGGCGGCGAGCGGCGCGAAGGTGCCGCCGCCGAAGTCGAGCACGAAGAACTGGGATTCGATCGGGGTCGTGGTCAGCGCCATACTCATGACCAGGGTGCGCAGCAGCGTGCTCTTGCCGGAGCGCGGTCCCCCGACGACCGCCGCGTGGCCGGTGGCGCCGGACAGGTTGACCGTGAGGGTGTCGCGGCGCTGCTCGCGCGGCCGGTCGACCGTGCCGAGCGGCACCACCAGCCCGCCGTACGCCCGCCACTGGGCCGAGACCAGGCCGAGCTCGGGGTCGTCGGCGAGGTCGGGGAGCAGCTCGTCGAGCGTGTCGGGTACGTCGAGCGGCGGCAGCCAGACCTGGTGGGCCTCGGGCCCGAAGCCGTCCATGTGCTCGACGGCGATGTCGAGCAGCGAGGCCTGCTCCCCCTGCTGCGTGGCGACCGGCCGCGGCTCCGGCTCCGGGTCGGGGGTGGCCGGCGCGAGCACCTGCACCTCCGAGATCGTCCACGGCAAGATCCCCTGGACGTGGCCACCCTCGTCGCGGGCCACGCGGTTCGACCGGCCGCTCGGCGGGCCGGACACGTAGGCCGCCTTGAATCGCAGCAGTGTGGACTGGTCGGGCTTGAGGAAACCCAGGCCCGGGTTGGGCGCAAGCTCGTAGGCGTCGGGGACGCCGAGGACCGTGCGGGACTCCTGGGCGGAGAAGGTGCGCAGGCCGACGCGGTAGGACAGGTGCGACTCCAGGCCCCGCAGGCGCCCCTCCTCGAGACGCTGAGAGGCGAGCAGGAGGTGCAGGCCGAGGGACCGGCCGAGCCGGCCGATGGCGACGAACAGGTCGATGAACTCCGGTTTGGCCGACAGCATCTCGGAGAACTCGTCCACCACGACGAACAGCGACGGCATCGGGTCGAGGGGCTCGCCGGCCGAGCGGGCCTTCTCGTAGTCGCGGATCGAGGCGTAGTTGCCGGCCTCGCGCAGCAGCTCCTGACGACGCACCATCTCACCCGAGAGGGCGTCCTGCATGCGGTCGACCAGGGTGAGCTCCTGGGCCAGGTTGGTGATGACCGCCGAGACGTGGGGCATCTCGGACATGCCGGCGAACGTCGCGCCGCCCTTGAAGTCGACCAGCACCATGTTGAGCTGCTCGGGGGAGTGCGTCAGCGCAAGCCCCAGCACGAGCGTGCGCAGGAACTCCGACTTGCCGGAACCGGTCGCCCCGATCACCAGGCCGTGGGGGCCCATGCCCTGCTGGGCGGACTCCTTGATGTCGAGGTGGATCAGGCTGCCCCCGTCGCCGAGCCCGATCGGCACCCGCAGCCGGTCACGGGCCGGCCGGGTGCGCCAGGCGGCGGTGGGGTCGTAGCGGTGGACGTCGCCGAGTCCGAGCAGGTCCATGAAGTCGGTCGGACCCGCGATCTCGCCGGCGGTGGCGTCGGACTCGACCCCCGCCTGCACGGTGTGCAGCGGGCTGAGCCGCCGCGCGAACGCCTCGGCCGTGGCCAGGTCCATCTGGTCGGCGACGGCCTTGACCGGCGCCTCACGCAGCCGCAGGGCGGAGAGCGCGAGTCGGCCGTCGGAGAAGCGGGCATCCTCGAACTGCAGGCGAAGCTGGGAGGCGTCTTCGAGCTCGTCCCAGCGGTGGGGCAGCTCCAGCATCGTCACGCCGTGCAGGCCATCGGGGGGGATGACGTGGTTGCCCGGGGGCAGTGAAGCGCCGTCGGTGACGAACAGGACGTGCGGGTTGGCCGGCCGTTCGTCGGCACCGAAGCGGGGCCGGTCGGAAAGGTCTGGTGGCAGCAGGCCGGCCAGATCGCCCAAGCTGGTGGCGACCATCCGGCGGGGGCCGACCGCGTCGGAGTCGTGGGCCGACAGGGAGTGCGGCAGCCACTTGATCCAGTCCCAGTGGGCCAGCGCCTGCTCGGAGGCGAGGACGGCGATCACCAGGTTGTCGGGGGACTGGAAGGCGGCGGCCGAGCAGATCATCGCCCGGGCCAGTGAGCGCGCCTCGTCCTCGCTGCCGCAGACCTCGATCTTGTCGAAGGCGCGCAGGTCGACGGAGGCGGGCAGGCTCGGCTGGGTGCGGTGGACGACGAGCAGCCGGTGCAGGGCCGAGGCCGCGGCCGGGTCGACCTGGTCGATCGGCGCCGAGTCGGGTGGCACGAGCTCCAGCGACAGCGGCTGGCTGCAGACGCCGTACCGCACGTGCAGGAACTGCGGGTCCGAGGTGCTGTGTTCCCAGACCCGGGAGCGCTCCTCGGCGAGAGCGGGCAGGGCCGAGGGGTCGGGATGCTGCCACACCAGGGCCTGGCGCTGCTGCGCGCCGGCGTCGCGGGCGATCTTGCGGATGGTGCCGAGGTAGCGGAGGTATTCGGTGCGCGAGCCGGTGACCGACTGGGTGCGCTGCTTCCGCTGCCGGTCGAGCTGGACGATGATGAAGCCGATCGTGGCGAACAAGAACATGCCGGCCGCCAGGAAGCTGCGGCCCTGGCCACCGGGCGAGTTGCTGCCCATGGTGGCCACCAGCACGATCGAGCCGAGACTGCCGAGCATGGGGATCGCGTTCATCAGGACGCCGCTGGCACCCTCGGCCTGTTCGATCTCCGGGGGAGGTTGCAGGACGATCTCGCCGGTCGGGAGCTCGGGCTGCTCCGGCCGGGTCCCCCGCAGCGTGGTGCTCACGTTTCTCCCAAGATGTCGGTCCCGTCCGCGACGGCGATGCGGCGATGATAGGCGTCGCTGGGGACAAGGGACTAGCCTGCCGTCGTCGGACCGCTGTGGGGTCCGCCGCGAGAGGCGAAGGGGAACGTCGTGGCACGGGGGCCGGTGAGCCAGTCCGAGAACCTTGCGGTGACGATCCACGGACCCGCGGGCGCGCTCGACCTCGTCGTACCCGCCGCCGCGCCGGTGACCGACGTCGCGCGAGAGTACGCCGCCCAGGCCGGCCTCGCCGCCATCCCGCTGCTGTACTCACCCGCTGGTGAGCTCCTGCTCGCCACGGCCAGCCTGACCGACCTCGGCCTCCAGTCCGGCTCGCTGCTGGTCGCCACGACCGGCGTCCACCGTGCCTCCGCGGCTCGGGACCGGCCGGGTGCCGTCGGCCGGGCTCGCCCGGGAGCTCTCTCCGGCCTGGTCCTCTGCCTGGCCGCCGTGATGGTGGCCCTAGCCGGGTGGTGCGCGGCGCACGCGCCCGACGCCACGCGCTCGATCGGCGCCGGCCTGCTCCTGCTCGCGGCCGTGCTCGGCGTCCTCCCCGTCGGGAGGTATGCCGCTCGTCGTGCGCTGGTGGCGCCGGCGTGTGCCGGCGCTGCGGTCTTCGCCCTCGTCTGGGATCCGTTGCCCGAGAGACTGCCGATGGTCGTGGGTCTGACCGCGCTCGGCGCGTCCGTCGCCGCCGGTGTCGCCCGCGCCTTCCCGACCGGACTGGAGGCCGCTCTCAAGGTCTGGCTGGTCGCCGGCTCACTGGTCTTCCTGGTCACCGGCGCCACCACCGTGTTCGAGCTCGCGCCGCGGGTGGCCTGGTCGGTGCTGCTGATCGGGGGCGTGCTGGCGTCCCGCTTCGTGCCGATCCTCGCCGTCGACGTGCCCGACCAGTTCCTCGTCGATTTCGAGCGCCTGGCCGTGACCGCCTGGTCGGCGCGCGACCGCGCCACCGGCAAGCGGGTCCGCTCGATCGTGCCCGCCGCGGCCGTCGAGGCGGTGGCGCTGAGGGGTGCCCACATCGTCACGGCTTCGGGCGCCGCGATCCTGCTGGTGACGGCCGTCTCGGCGCCTCTGGTGCTGGTGACCTCCGAGCTCCCGGTCGACCGGATCGGCGCCCGCATCCTGGTGCTGCTCAGCGGCGGCGGACTGCTCTTGGTGGCCAGGAGCTACCGCCACGTCCTCGCACGCGGTCTGCTGCGCGGGGCCGGCCTGGTCTGCTGGGCCACGCTCGCGGCGTACCTCCTTCCCCGGCTGGGTCCCTCGGCGTTGGTGGCCACGACGGTCGGCGTCCTCGGCGTGGCCTTCCTGCTCATCGTCGTCGCGGTGGCCACCGGCCGTGGCTGGCGTTCGGCGTGGTGGTCGCGGCGCGCGGAGGTCGCCGAGGGCCTCTGCGTCTCCTTCGCGCTCGCGTCGGTGCTCGTCTCGACCGGGTTCTTCCGGCACCTGTGGGAATTGACCTCGTGAGGTTTAGACCCCTCGACCTCGGGTAGAACGTGCCCTGTCCGGGTGTGAGGGCCAAACGATCAGGTCTCCGGCCGGCAGCAGGATCCACCAGCACGACACCCACAGAACGTCTCGAGCGGCGACTGCCGCCACGGGGAGAGGAGAAGGCGAAATGTCGCAAGGCGCAAATATGATGGGCCAGGGCGAGGGCACCCTCAGCCAGGCCGCCGGGATGGTCGTCGAGGCGAGGGCCGACTTCGACCGTCTCAACAAGGACCTCGAGGGCAAGATCCAGGAGGCCCGCACCAAGTGGGGCGGCCAGGGCGGCGACGCCTTCCAGGCCCTGGGCGTGGCCTGGGCCGAGAAGCAGAAGACCATCGTGAGCGCGCTCAACCAGTTCGAGGAGTCGCTCCGGACCACGGAGAAGGACAACACGTCCACCGACGAGACCCAGTCGTCGAACTACGCCCGCAACATGAACCGTCTCGGCTGAGCTCGGCCAGGAATCAGGAGAAACAGACATGGAACTCGACGGACTGCGCGTCAACCACGCCGGCCTCGACACCGCGGCGGACGACATCGCCCAGGCGGTCAAGGCGATCGACAACCGGATGGACCGGCTCGAGCGCGAGCTCAACCCCCTCCGCAGCAACTGGGCCGGTAACGCCCAGCAGGCCTACACCGTGGCGAAGGGCCGCTGGGACGGCGCCATCCAGGAGATGCGCAACCTCCTGGAGGACACCGGTCGCAACGTGATCTCGTCCAACCAGGACTACAAGAACGCCGACGCCCGCGGCGCCGCGGCGTTCGACATCTGAGCGACACCTGACGGGGCAACGTCCTGCGCGGGGGCCGCGACGGGACACGGTCGAGGCTCCCGTCGGGGCGTTCGAAGCACGTGAACCAAGGAGAAATCGATGGGTCTGTACATGCCGGACGGGACGGCCGGCCTCGCCGACGTCCTGGGCGACCTCCTGGTCGACCTGACGATCATCAACCAGATCACCTCCGACCTCGACAACAACGAGGACCAGGTGAAGAACTCGGGTTTCCAGCGCATGCGGGTGAGCGGCGCGGTGTTCGGAGCCTCCACCATCGGCGGCTCCCTGGGCCACCATCACACGATGGCCCACCAGACGGCGACCGATGTGCTCGGCGCGGTGCTGAAGGACCTCCAGACCTTCCGGGACGGGCTGCAGACCTTTACCAAGGCGGTCGATGACGCCGACACCACGAGTGCGGCCGACAACAAGGCACGAGCCCAGGCGGTGCTGGCCCTGACCAAGGCGTCCGGGTTCGACCAGACACAGACCCGCAACCAGCACTTCCACCCCGGCGCCCCGGGAGGCACCCATGCCTAAGGGACCGCACGAGTCGCGCCTGGACACCTACGTCACCCACGGTGACTCCGAGACCGTCGGCCTCGCGGCCGGCACCTGGGGCGACACCGCCATCGTCCTGGAGAGCCTTGCCAGCGCGCTCGACAGTGCCAAGCCGCACCTGCTAGAGCGGTTCGGTCCGCAGACCGGCGCCGCGGCCGTCAAGTCGTTCGAGGCGGTGCGCAAGAACGTTGTGCACCAGGCCGACCTGATGACCAAGGCGCAGTCGGCCCTCAACGACGCGAGCGCGGCGCTCTCCGACGCCGTCGCCCTGCACGAGAAGCTCCAGAGCAGCCCGCTGGGTCCGGCGCCCGACTCGGCCTCGGACCTGACCAAGAAGTCCGGGGAGTCGCACCAGGGCTTCGCCGCTCGCCAGCAGGACGCCAGCAAGGCGCATTCGGCCTACAGCCAGGCCTCCGCGTCCCGGGAGACCCAGGCCTCCCACAAGACCCGCGAGGTCGACACCAGGTACACCGCCGCGGTCAAGGTGATGGAGCAGATTCACGGCACCCCCGAGCAGCCGCACACCGGTGGCGGTGGCGGCGGAGGCGGCAGCACGACCGGCGGCATGCCCGGTTCGACGGGCGGCCGACTGCCGACGGGCGGGGGCGACCCCGGCTCCTACCAGCCCGGCCAACACCACACCGGTCACCGGATCGGCACCAGCATCAGCGGCCCCGGCTATCACGAGCACCACCACGGCCACGTCGACCCGACGCCCTATCACCCCGGCACCGATGGAGGCGGTGACCCGCCGCCGTACATCCCGAACGAGCACAACGGCCATCCCGACCCCGGCAACCCTGGCACTCCCGGCAGCCCCGGCACCCCTGGCACTCCCGGCAGCCCCGGCACCCCTGGCAGTCCCGGCAGCACCGGCACCCTGCCGGGCATCTCCGGCACCAGTGGCACGACCGCTGCGACCGGCGGCCTGCCCGGCTCCTCGGTCGCCGTAGGCGGCGTCCTCGGTGGCGGCATGCTCGGCGGCGCGAGCGGTCTCAGCGGAGCGCTGAGGGGCGCCTCGACCGCGTCGGGAGCTCTCGCGGAGGAGAGCGTGCTGGGCACCAGCAGTCGCTCCTCCTCCAGTGGCGCCTTCGGACGCGGCGGAGCAGCCGGCGGCGCCGGCTCGACCTCACGTTCGTCGCGGTCGGGCTCCGGGCGTGGCGGCAGTGGCCGCGGGGCCGGTGGCGCCGGTGGCGCCGGCGGCCGTAACAAGAAGGA
>JBPCQY010000058.1:0-4346 GCA_050997635.1 Nocardioides sp. | reverse complement strand
GCGTACGGCGCGTTGCGCGCCAGCTGCAGCGCCCGCTTCATCGCGAACGGCGCGGCCTGGCGGTAGAACCACGGCCGGCCGATCCAGACGTAGGCGTCGCACAGCGTGGCCGCCTTGGCCGCCACGGCGGCGGGCAGACCCCACGCCGGGTCGGCCACCTGTGTCGTCGGCGGGATGCCGAGGGAGACGCACGGGTCGCTGACCTTCACCGTGCAGACCCGGGCGTTGTCGAAGTCGGGCCCGCGGTAGGTGTAGCCGGCGAACGGGCGGCCGTTGGCCGCGGTGTTCACCACGAAGTGCTTGCCGGTGATGCCGCGCTTCGCGAGAGCCCGGACGACGGCGGCGCCGTAGGTCACCTCGTCCATGGTCGCGTCGTAGTGGGTCGAGCCGAGAGCGAAGCCGCGTACGTCGGCGATGCCGGCCGGCAGCAGGATCTTCAGCGCCTTCCTGGGGTCGCTCCGGTTCCAGTCGGCGGCACCGGCGTCGAGGTAGACGGCGGTGTTGGGGTTGGCGCTGAAGCGCCGCGCGGCGAAGCGCAGCAGGTGTGAGGGCAGCTTCGACCCACCCGGTGCGCAGAGCGCGAACGGTCCGTCGGGCTGCAGCACGAGCGCGGCGTGGGTGTCCCCGATCGCCTGCGCCGCGCGTCGTACCCACCGCTTGTACGACGCCTGCTGGGCGTCGGTGGGCAGTGAGGTGCAGGCGTTGCCCTCCCACGGGTCCATCCGGAAGATCGCCAGCTGCACCAGCACGTCCGGGTCGCCGCCGGTCGCGATCGCCACGAAGCGGTGGATCTTGTCGGCGATGTCGCCGTCGGGGATCCATCGCCCGAACCACTGCACCCGCGGCTGCTGGACGATCGTGTCCAGCCTCGCCTGCTGCTTGGCTGTCGCCTTCTCGTACGCCGTCCACGCGTCGTCGGCACTGCCGCGGTAGAGCCCCCACGGGTGGGCCGCGAGCGGGTTGTGCGCCTGGTAGGTGACCGTGTCACGGTGGACCCGGCCGACGGCGGAAGCCGGCCCGCCGAGCGCGGCGAGTCCGGCGACGAGCAGGCCGAGGCCGGCCACGAGGGCCAGCGGGGTGCGGTGGGGGATCCGAGTCACCCCAGCACGGTAAGGGCCCGCCGCGGCTCGCGCTGGAGAATCCTCAGATCCCCAGGTCGCTACGCCGCAGCTTGGCCACGGCCGCCTCCGGCCCCTCGAAGGTGACTTCGGTGAACTCGGAACGCCCGTGCAGCATCACGGCCGTCTCGGACGGCAGTCCGCTGACCTCGACCCCGTCCGAGCCGGCCCGCAGGGTCGTCGTACGCGAGCCCCAGCGCAGGGTGACTGGCACTCCGGCGGGGCGCACGAGCCCCTTGCCGACCACCTTGAGGTTGGCCCAGAGCCGGGACTGGTCGTCCTCGGAGAGCTCGCGCGGGGTCCAGCCGGGCTGGGCGCGACGCAGGTCCTCGTGGTGGATGAACAGCTCCATCGTGTTGACCAACCGGTCCAGGCCGTCGAGAACCGCCAGTGGCAGGGACGGCGAGCGGAGCCGCTCGACGAGGACGGCGAAGTCGGTGCGGGCGGTGCGCGTCATCTGGCGCTCGGTCACTCCGGAGAACCTGGGGATCGCGATTCCCGGCATCGCCAGCGGGTTGCGCTCGCGCACCAGCAGGTGGGCCACCAGCAGCCGCGCGTCCCACCCCTCGCAGAGGGTCGGGGCGTCCTCCCCGAGGACGAGGGCGGTGTCGCACAGTGCGCCGCGCTCGCGGCGAGCCATCGAGGTCATGGTCGCGAGCATAGGCATGCGATCCTTGGCGCAGCCAGATCAGACGAGGACGGGGGACCCGGTGCACCAGCAGCAGCGCCGCGGCGCGACCTGGCGCGGGTTCGCGGTCATCTGGGTGGCGATCAAGCGGGAGCCGTGGATCTTCGCCGTCTCGACAATCGGCAGCCTGCTCTTCGGCGCCCTCACCGTGGCCGACGCCTGGGTGCTCGGCTGGGCCACCGACCACGTCGTACTCCCCGCGTTCCGGGACGGCCGGATCGGCCACGGGCTGCTGTGGGCGGTGCTCGGCCTGTTCCTCGGCGTCGCGACCCTGCGCGCCGTCGGGATCGTGGCCCGCCGGCTGGGCGCGGGGATCATGCAGTACCGCATGCAGGCCCACACCCGCCGCGCCGTCACCCGGCAGTACCTCGCCCTGCCCATGGAGTGGCACCAGAGCCACCCGACCGGACAGCTGCTCTCCAACGCCAACTCCGACGTCGAGGCGGCCTGGAGCCCGATCGCGCCGCTGCCGATGGCGATCGGCACCATCGCGATGATGGTGATCGCGGTCACCCAGATGTTCCTGACCGACGTCATCCTCGCGCTCGTGGGGGTGCTGATCTTCCCGATCACGGTCGTCGTCAACGTCGTCTACCAGCGGCTGGCGCAGCACGTGATGACCCGGGTCCAGCAGCTGCGCGCCGAGCTCAGCGAGGTCGCTCACGAGTCGTTCGACGGCGCGCTGGTCGTCAAGACGCTCGGCCGCGAGGTGGAGGAGACCGCGCGCTTCGCCGCTCTGGCCCACGACCTGCGCGACGCCAACATCAAGGTCGGCCGCATCCGCGCCGCGTTCGACCCCATGCTCGCCGCCCTGCCCAACCTGGGCGTGCTCGTCGTCCTCGCCGTCGGCGTGGAGCGCGTGCTGCACGGCCAGACCGCGCCCGGCGACGTCGTCTCGGTCGCCTACCTCCTCACGATCGTGGCCTTCCCGATCCGCGCCATCGGCTGGCTGCTCGGGGAGCTCCCGCGCAGCGTGGTCGGCTACGACCGGGTCAGCCGGGTGCTGGGGGCCACCGGCGCGATGGAGTACGGCGCGGGCTCGGTGCCGGAGTCCGCTCACGGAGCTCGGCTCGAGGTGGCTTCGCTCGCCTACGGCTACGTGCCGGGGCAGCCGGTCCTGGTCGACCTCAGCTTCGACGTACGCCCCGGGCACAGCCTGGCCGTCGTCGGCGCGACCGCCTCCGGCAAGAGCACGCTGACCACGCTGCTTACCCGCCTGGTCGACCCCGACGACGGCCGGGTGACCCTCGACGGGGTCGACCTGCGCGACCTGGCCGCCGGGCGGCTGGCCGAGGCCGTCGCGGTCGTGCCGCAGACGGCGTTCCTCTTCGACGACACGGTGCGCGGCAACGTCACCCTCGGCGACGACGCGAGCGACGAGGAGGTCTGGGCCGCCCTGCGGGTGGCGCAGGCAGATGGGTTCGTGGCCGCGCTGCCACACGCGCTCGACGCCCGGCTCGGCGAGCGCGGTACGTCGCTCTCGGGCGGCCAGCGCCAGCGGATCGCGCTCGCGCGCGCTCTCGTACGACGCCCCCGGCTGCTGATCCTCGACGACGCGACCTCGGCCGTCGACCCCGAGGTCGAGGCGCGCATCCTGGCCGCCCTGCGGCGCGACGACGTCGGCAGCACCCTGGTCGTGGTCGCCTACCGCAAGGCCACCATCGGGATGGCCGACGAGGTCGTCCACCTCGTTGACGGCCGGGTCGCCGACCGGGGCACCCACGCCGAGCTGCTGCGCCGGAGTCCGGCGTACGCCGCGCTGGTCAATGCCTACGAGCAGGAGGACGCCCCCGCATGACGACCGTGACCAGCGGCACCCGCTTCGCGTCGGGCGAGGAGATCGGCGGCCTCGAGACCCTCCGCCGAGGCGTGGCGTTCTCGCCGGAGCTCACCGAGGGAATCGGCTTCACGCTGGCGCTCGCGGTCGTCGCCGCGCTGGGCCAGGTCGTCGTACCCATCGCCGTCCAGCAGACCCTCGACAAGGGGCTCGACGCCGCCGGCGGCCCCGATGTCGGGTTCACGGTCACGATGGGTCTGGTCGCCGCCGTCGCCGTCGTGGTGACCAGCGTCGCGTCGTACCTCATGACCAGCCGGCTCTTCACCTCCGCCGAGCGCGGTCTGGCCACGCTGCGGGTCAAGGCGTTCCGGCACGTCCACGACCTGCCGCTGCTCACCCAGAACACCGAGCGCCGCGGCGCGCTCGTCTCCCGCGTGACCAGCGACGTCGACCAGGTCAGCCAGTTCCTCGTCTTCGGCGGCCTGATCTTCGTGGTCAGCGTCGGCCAGGTGCTGGTGGCCACCGTGGTGATGGCGATCTACAGCTGGCAGCTCGCGATCGTGGTCTGGGTCTGCTTCGCACCGCTGTTCGCGTCCCTGCGCTACTTCCAGCGCAAGCTGGCGGCCGCCTACACCGTCGTACGCCAGCAGGTCGGGCTGATGCTCGCCGCGATCTCCGAGCCGATCGTCGGCGCCGCCGTCGTCAAGGCGTACGCCGTGGAGGCGCGCACCCAGGCCCGCATCGACGAGTCGATCGCCGAGTT
>JBPCQY010000170.1:0-15146 GCA_050997635.1 Nocardioides sp. | reverse complement strand
GCCGGGTCGATGTGCATCCGCAGCCACTCCCAGCTCGGCACCCCGCGCAGCGTGGCCGGCGACGGCTGCACCCAGAGCTTGAGGTCGGCGCCGGGCCCCGGCGCGCGCTCGCCGTACCGGTGGACGAGGTGACGGAACCCCGCGAACGCCTCCTGCCCGGTGACCTTCTGCTCGATGATCGCGGGCACCAGCACGTCCAGCACGAGGTGGGTCGCGCCGAAGCGCCAGTGCGGGTTGCGCCGCCACGACTCGGCGACGACCGGGTGCCGGGTCTCGAACGCCGACACGTCGTCGTCGTTGCCGAGCAACGCCGGTACGTGGTCGAGGACCCACTCCGCACCGTCGCCCCACGCCTCGGCCTCGACCTCACCCGCGGAGCTGCGCGGCAACACCCGCAGGGTGGCCGGCCCGGTCGGCGTACGCAGGCCGCGCCACACGGCGCCTGCGTCCAGACGGTACGTCGGGTCGCCGCCGCCGTGCCGCTGCTGACCGAGGATCCGCTCCACAGGGCAGGGCCAGGCCGGCCGCCAGGTCCGCGTCATCCCCACCACGGACGTCACGCTAGCCCTCACCCGACGGCGGCGCCGCGGCCCGCCCGGCCACCCGGCCACCCGGCCGGAGAAGAGGCAGCCCCCAAGGAACGTGCCCTTGAGCGCGTTGTAGCCCATCATCCCGCCCCAGCAGCGCTTCGGCGGCAGATGGGTCACGGCAGCCGTGACCTTGCGTCCGTTGTTGAGCAGCAGGTGAGCCCAGGCGAGCAGCCGGCGAGCCCGGCGGCCGAGCGGGCAAGGAGGGAGGAGGTCATGGCTGCCCCTACCCACGAGCACGGCACTCCAACCTCGGATGTCTGACGGCGATACGTTGGGACCATGGCACAGCGCGATCTCGAGGAGGGCATCGAGCGCGACTTCGGCGCGCAGATGTCGTACGGCGACTACCTGCGGCTCGACGTCCTGCTGTCGGCGCAACGCCCGTTGAGCGACCCGCCGCAGCACGACGAGCTGCTGTTCATCATCCAGCACCAGACCTCCGAGCTGTGGCTCAAGCTGCTGGTCCACGAGCTGCGCTCCGCGCGCTCCCTGCTGGCCGCCGACGAGCTCGCGCCGGCGCTCAAGCGGCTGGCCCGGGTCAAGCACGTCCAGCACACGCTGACCGACCAGTGGTCGGTGCTGGCGACGCTGACGCCGTCGGAGTACGCCCTGATCCGCCCGTTCCTGGCGACGTCGTCGGGCTTCCAGTCGGCGCAGTACCGCGAGGTCGAATTCCTGCTCGGCAACAAGAACCCCGACATGGTGCAGGTCTTCGCCCACGACCCGGCCGCCCGCGCCGAGCTCGACACGCTGCTGCACGAGCCGTCGCTGTACGACGAGTTCCTGCGCTACCTCGCGCGCCGCGACTACGCCGTACCCGACGAGGTGACCGAGCGCGACTGGTCACAGCCCTACCGCCCCCACGCGGCGCTGGTGGACATGTTCGCGGCCGTCTACGCGGCGCCCGAGGAGCACTGGGGCGTCTACGAGACCTGCGAGGAGCTGGTCGACCTCGAGGACAACTTCCAGCTGTGGCGCTTCCGGCACCTGCAGGTCGTCCAGCGCACCATCGGCCATCGCAGCGGCACCGGCGGCTCGTCTGGCGTCGACTTCCTGCGTCGCGCGCTCGACCTGACGTTCTTCCCCGAGCTGTACGACGTGCGCACCCGCATCGGCTCCTGACCAGGCTGCCCGCCGGCCTGCGTTCTGGTCGCCCGGCGCGACAATCCGAACGTTTGTGCTCTGGCAGGCCCGCGGAGTAACCGAAAGGTTCGGTATGTCCCCCTGGCGGGGCTCACCAGTCAGCGACAGTGAGGCCGTGGACGTGCTCCAACCAGGCCTCGTGCTCACGCCGGGCCAGGATCCGAACGTGCAGGTCGGAGGTGGGAGGGCGAGCGACCCAGGCACGGTCGGCCTCTGGCTCGAAGAGAGCACGCGCCCGAGCCGAGACCAGCCGGTCCACCACGACGCTCGGGTGGTGAAGGTCAGGTCCGGTTACTCGGGCGACCTCCAGCCCGACCCGCCTGAGGCGATCCTCCTTGGCCACGTCCTTGGCCTGCCGCAGCGCGCGTCGGTGCTCGGCGCCGTCGTACTCGACGACCAGGCCCGCCATCACGTCGAGCAGGTCGGCGATGCCGAGCAGGTGGCCCTGACGGTCGTACACGGGACAGTTCACGACCGGACGGGGCAGCAGCGCGAGCAGCACCCAGATCAGGCGGAGCCTGGTCTCGTTGGGTGACCGTGAGAACTCACTGGCCAGGCTCAGAGCTGCTGGTACGTCGGGCTCACGCGCCGTCCATCGCGTCGCGGCCCACTCCCGCATCATCCGGAGGGAGACGAGCTCCGCAGCCGCCATCATGTCGAGTGCCACGACCGCTTCGACCAGGTCGTGCGCGAACCGCATCGCGTCGTACGTCGCACGTTCGTCGACCACGGTCGGCATCCCGTGACGCATCCGTCGATCAGCATCCGACAGTGCGTGGAAGCAGACCCGCAGCTCTCGATCGGACCGCATCTGCCCGCGAGGTCCGACGTTGACAGGAACGGGAAGCCTCGTGAACCCATCGCGAGCAAGGCCGTCGAAGAACGCCGCGCCACCGAGTCGGCAGGCAGCCCAACCGGTCACCGCACCCTGCTGGGGCAACCTCGCCGCCTGCTCGAGGATGCGTTGCTCGGGGCCGTCGGGAGTGCCCGCCGGAACGAACAACCCCCGCGACGTGCGCCGCCATCGGGGTCCACGCGCCTGGCCGGCGGTCGGGCCCGCCAGGCCAGTCGGATCCACTGGCACCGGTTGGACCAGGCCACGGGGTGATGGTGCGCGAGGATCCCAGCGGTGTCTGCTCATGACCCGAGCCTGCCCGACCGCGGGGCTCCACATGAGGCGTCATCCACAGGCCCCGGTCGGCGAGCTGCCCTCGCCCGTCGGCCGCCGACATTCCGAACGTTTCGGTCCGCGCAAGCACCGCAGAGCAGCGCAGACGTTCGGAATGTCCGGCCTCGGAGCCACGAAGGGCTGTCGGTGCGCTGGGGCAGGATGGACGCGTGCTGCTCGCCGACGTCGTCGCCACCTCCGGAGTCGTGGCCGCGATCCGGTCGCGCAAGGCCAAGGTCGCCGCGATCGCCGAGCTGGTGGCGCACGCGGAGATCGCCGAGGTCGAGACGCTGGTCGCCTACCTGTCGGGCGTGCTGCGCCAGCGGCGTACGGGCGTCGGGTGGCGCTCGGTGCGCACCCTCCCCGAGCCGGCGGCCGAGCCGTCGCTGACGGTGACCCAGGTGCACGAGACCTTCGACCGGATCGCGGCGCTCTCGGGCGCCGGGTCGCAGGCCGCTCGTGCTTGTGCCCTCGGGGCCCTGCTCGAGGCCGCCACCGAGCCCGAGCAGCGGTGGCTGCGCGAGGCCGTGGCCGGCGGCGTACGCCAGGGCGCGTCCGACGCGCTGGTGCAGGAGGGCCTCGCGGCCGCCGTCGCCGTACCCGTCGCCGTCGTACGCCGGGCCGCCATGCTCGCCGGCTCCACCGTCGCCGTGGCCGTGGCTGCCGTGACTGGCGGCGAGGCTGCCCTGGCCGAGGTCGGCCTCGAGGTCGGCCGTCCGGTGCTGCCGATGCTCGCATCGTCCGCGCCCGACGTGGCTGCCGCCCTGGCCAAGGCCGGCGGCGGCGAGGTGGCGGTGGACGCGAAGCTCGACGGGATCCGCATCCAGGTGCACCGCCGGGGGGCAGACGTGCTGGTCGCCACCAGGTCTCTCGACGACATCACCGCACGGCTGCCGGAGGTGGTCGAGGTGGTGCGCGCGCTCCCATGCGGCGACCTCGTGCTCGACGGCGAGGTGTTGGCGCTCGACGAGTCCGGCCGGCCACGGCCGTTCCAGGAGACGGCGTCACGCACGGCGATGAGCGACGGCGTCCGGGTCACGCCGTACTTCTTCGACCTGCTGCACCTCGACGGCCACGACCTGCTCGACGCGTCCGGGCGTGAGCGTTGGGCGGCGCTCTCGTCCCTCGTCCCGCCGGCTCATCTCGTCTCGCGGCTCGTCACGTCCGACCCGGCCGAGGCCGACGCGTTCACGCGCGACGTGCTCGCCGCCGGACACGAGGGCGTCGTGGTCAAGAACCTCGACGCCGCCTGGGACGCCGGCCGCCGCGGCTCCGCCTGGGTCAAGGTCAAGCCGGTGCACACCCTCGACCTGGTGGTGCTCGCCGTCGAGTGGGGCTCGGGACGGCGCAAGGGCTGGCTGTCCAACATCCACCTCGGTGCCCGCGACCCCGAAGCCAGCGACGGGGCGGACGGTTTCGTGATGCTCGGCAAGACCTTCAAGGGCATGACCGACCAGATGCTGGCCTGGCAGACGTCACGGTTCAGCGAGCTCGCCGTCGACCCCGACACCATCCACGACGCGTACGTCGTCCCCCTCCACCCGGTGCAGGTCGTCGAGATCGCCTTCGACGGCCTCCAGCGCTCGACGCGCTATCCCGGTGGGCTGGCGCTGCGGTTCGCCCGAGTCGTGCGCTACCGCGACGACCAGACCGCTGACGAGGCCGACACGATCAAGACCGTGCGGTCGCTCGCGGGTCAGGGCCAGAGCGAGGTCTCCGACGAGCCGTCGAAGTAGGCACACTGGAAGCCCAACGGGCTCCAGCTCCAGCCGTAGTCGACGGCGGCCGTCTGCTGGCCGAAGGCGTCGGTCGACGTGCAGCTGGACTCCATCCGGCTCCAGCCCAACCGCAGGTAGACGGCGGCTGCGACGAACAGCAGGGCGATGACCGCCGCCCCGGCGAGCATCCGAACACCGGCACGTGGGTTGCCCGCTCGCGGCGCCTCGGCGTGGCTCATGCGTGCATGGTCGCATGCAGATCAGCCGATTTTGTGCGTTTGTGCGCAGTCGGCCACATCGGTCGAACGAACGGTTCGTCCAGGTCCCGGGGGGCGACGAAGCCGGAGATCGGCACGCCCGAGTCCGGTCCCCAGCGCGAGCCCGCCGGGTTGCCCGACGGCCATCGACCGGGTGACCCGGAATCTCAGCACCGAGGCCGCCGGCAGCTGAGTCACGACTGTGCAACTCGCAGTTGCACGGTCGCTACGATGCTGTCCATGGCGACGACGACGGGCAAGCCGGACGGACGTCGTACCGCCGCGGCCGTCCGACGCCGGGCGCGCGAGTCCGCCATCCTCGCGGCCACCCGCTCGCTGTTCGACGAGCGTGGCATGGCCGATGCCCAGATCGAGGACATCGCCCGCGCGGTCGGCATCAACCGGGCGATCGTCTATCGGCACTTCACCGGCAAGGAGGAGCTCTTCGCCCTCGCGCTCGTGGGCTACCTCGACGAGCTGAGCGCCGCACTGGTGGAGGCGGCCGACACCGAGACCGAGCCGCGGGAGCAGCTGTTGGCCATCGTGTCGGCGTTCGTCGACTACGGCGTCGAGAACCCGGCGTTCGTGGACTGCGCCCACAGCCTGATGCGACGCACCGGCACCGAGCTGTTCGACGAGATCTCCGAGAGCGCCATGCTGCGCCTCGGCCGGGCGATCGCCGGCTGCCTCGTGCCGCTGCGGCGGGTGCTGGAGACGGGTTCGCAGCAGGGCGTCTTCGGGGTCGAGGACCCGGTGCTGCTCGCCAACTTCCTCTACGCCACCGGCCTGGGCGGGCTCCAGCTCGCCCGCGTCGGCATCGTCATCGACGAGGTCGCCCCGGGCGTGCCTCAGGTCGGCAAGATCTCGGCCGAGCAGGCCAAGGCCTACCTGCTGGCCTCGGCACTGGGCCTGGCCAAGGGCTGAACCACCCGCCGGGTCAGCGCTCCAGGATCGCGGTGACCCCCTGGCCGCCCGCTGCACAGATCGAGATCACGGCCCGGCCGGAGCCCTGCTGCGCCAGCAGCCTGGCCGCGGTGCTCACGATCCGCCACCGGTCGCCGCGAACGGGTGTCCCGCGGCCAGCGACGATCCGTTGACGTTGAGCCTCGACCGGTCGATCGCGCCGAGCGGCTCGTCGAGGCCGAGGCGCTCCTTGCAGAACACCGGGTCCTCCCACGCCTTGAGCGTCGAGAGCACCTGCGAGGCGAACGCCTCGTGGATCTCGTAGAAGTCGAAGTCCTGGAGCGAGAGCCCCTCGCGCGCCAGCATTCGCGGCATGGCGTACGCCGGGGCCATCAGCAGGCCCTCGTTGCCGTGCACGTAGTCCACCGCCGCGGTCTCGTACGCCGTGAGGTAGGCCAGCGGCTCGAAGCCGTGCTCCTTCGCCCAGTCCTCGGAGGCGAGCAGCACCGTCGAGGCGCCGTCGGTCAGCGGCGTGGAGTTGCCGGCCGTCATCGTGGCCGCCGCGCCCTTGCCGAAGACCGGCTTGAGCGTCGACAGCTTCTCGACCGACGAGTCCGGGCGCAGGTTCTGGTCGCGCTCGACCCCGTGGAAGGGCGTCAGCTGGTCGTCGAGGAACCCCGCGTCGTACGCCGCGGCAAGGTGCTGGTGCGAGAGAGCGGCGAGCTCGTCCTGCTCCTCGCGGCCGATCTTCCACTCCAGCGCGGTCAGCGCGGCGTGCTCGCCCATCGACAGCCCGGTGCGCGGCTCGCCGTTCTGCGGGATCGCGAGGCCGATGTCGCCGGGACGAATGGCGGCGAGCGCGACGATCCGACCCCTGGTGTCGCGGGCGGCGTTCACCTTCATCAGCTTCTTGCGCAGCTTGTCGCTGATCGCGACGGGCGCGTCGGAGGTGGTGTCCGTGCCGCCGGCGACGCCGACCTCGATCTGGCCCAGCGCGATCTTGTTCGCGACCTGGATCGCTGCCTGCAGGCCGGTGCCGCAGGCCTGCTGGATGTCGGTGGCCGGGGTCTCGGGCGACAGCTTCGAGCCGAGCACGCACTCGCGGGTCAGGTTGAAGTCGCGGGCGTGCTTGAGCACGGCGCCGGCGACGACTTCGCCGAGCCGCTCGCCCTCGAGGCCGAAGCGGGTGATGAGGCCGTCGAGGGCCGCCGTCAGCATCTCCTGGTTTGAGGCGTCCGAGTAGACGGTGTTGGAACGGGCGAAGGGGATCCGGTTGCCGCCGATGACGGCGACCCGACGAGTCTTGGACTGCATGCCCATATCCTTGTGCACCCGGGGCGTGGAGCCAACGAAGTGTCACCCAGATCATGAAGAGTGGACTGGCAGTTGCACAACGGGTTACATGTTCTCGACAAGCTCGACCACCGAAAGGAGGAACGCGTGAACGACCGCTACCAGGGTTTTGTCCAGTCCCCCGTCGGCAAGCTGCTGGTGAAGAACCTGGGCTTGCCGAACCCGGTCGAGCTCGACCGCTACACCGCGGGTGACCCCCTCGTGCGGGGCACGGTGCTGACCGGCGGCAGCGGCCGTCTCGCCGAGCACCTGCCTGGCATCCTCGGTGCGCTCGAGATCGACGCGACCACCGTCGCCGACCCCGGGACCCGCTTCAAGGGCCTGGTCTTCGACGCGACCGGCCTGACCGACGCCGGCCAGCTCGTCGCCCTGCGCGACTTCTTCACGCCGCTGATGCGCTCGCTCGAGACGTGCGCCCGGCTCGTCGTCATCGGTACGCCGCCCGAGCAGGTCGCGGGTCGCGAGCGGGTGGCGCAGCGGGCCCTCGAGGGCTTCACCCGCAGCCTCGGCAAGGAGGTCGGTCGCGGCGGCACCGCGCAGCTCGTCTACGTGAGCGAGGGCGCCGAGGGCGCGGTCAGCTCCACGCTCGGCTTCGTGCTCTCTCCCAAGTCGGCCTACGTGTCCGGCCAGGTGATCCGGATCGGTACGACGTCGACCGATGCCGGCGAGGTGGCCGACTGGCAGCGCCCCCTCGGCGGCAGGATCGCCCTGGTGACCGGCGCGAGCCGCGGCATCGGCGAGCAGATCACCCGGGTGCTCCACCGCGACGGAGCCACGGTCGTCGGGGTCGACGTACCCCAGGCCGCCAACGAGCTCGTCGCACTCATGGACGAGCTCAACGGCGACTACCTCACTCTCGACATCACGGCCAAGGACGCGCCGCAGCGGATCGCCCAGCACGTGCTCACCGAGCACGGCGGGGTCGACGTCGTGGTGCACAACGCGGGCATCACCCGGGACAAGAAGCTCGCCAACATGGACGAGGCGCGCTGGACGTCCGTGCTCGACGTCAACCTCGTCGCCCCCGAGCTGATCACCCGCGAGCTGCTCGACCAGTCGGCGATCAAGCCCAACGGCCGGGTCATCGGCGTCGCCTCGATCGCCGGCATCGCGGGCAACGTCGGCCAGACCAACTACGCCGCCTCCAAGGCCGGGGTGATCGGATTCGTGGACTCGGTCGCCGGAGAACTCGCAGACGGCATCACCATCAACGCCGTCGCGCCCGGCTTCATCGAGACCAGGATGACCGCGGCCGTGCCCCTCGCGACCCGGGAGGTCGGCCGCCGCCTCAACGCGATGAGCCAGGGCGGCCTGCCCGTCGACGTCGCCGAGACGATCGCGTGGTACGCCAACCCCGGCTCGAGTGCCGTCAACGGCAACGTGGTCCGCGTCTGCGGACAGATGATGCTGGGCGCCTGATGGACCTGACGCTCCTCAAGGCGGCGCTGCCGTCGATCCCGGTCGTCAACGCGCTGCCCGGCGTACGCAAGACGGGCGCCGACCCGAGCACCCTGCACTTCGAGCGGGTCGCGAGCCTCGACCCCGAGCGGGTGCGGGCGTACGCCGAGGTGTGCGGCTTCCCGCTCAAGGACACCGCACCCCTGACCTACCCGCACCTGCTGGCGTTCCCGCTGCACATGGCCGTGATGACCTCGCCGGACTTCCCCTACCCGGCCATCGGCTCGGTGCACCTCGCCAACTCGATCACCTCCCACCGGCCCGTGGCCCTCGGCGAGACCCTGCACGTGGCCGTCTCCGCGACGACACCCCGGCCGCACCCGAAGGGCCACGTCGTGGACCTGGTCGCGTCCGCGACCGCCGACGGCGAGGTCGTGTGGGAGTCGACGTCGACCTACCTGCGCCGCGGCCTCGGTGATCGCGACGCCGCGCCCGGGGGCGGTCCCGTCGAGATCCCCGTTGCCGGCATGGAGTGGCGGCTGCCGGGCGACCTCGGGCGCCGGTACGCCGCCGTCTCGGGCGACCACAACCCCATCCACCTCTACCCGCTGACGGCCAAGGCGCTGGGCTTCCCGCGGCAGATCGCGCACGGTATGTGGAGCCTGGCCCGCTGCGTCGCCGCAGTCGAGAACCGGCTGCCCGACGCCGTCACGGTCGAGGTGGCGTTCAAGAAGCCGATCCTGCTGCCCGGCTCGGTCGGGTTCGGCGTGAGCACCCACGACGACGGTCTCGCGTTCGCCCTGACCTCGCCCGAGGACGGCGCCCCGCACGTCGTCGGGCGCACGTCGGCGGCGTCCGGCGCCTGAGTCTCGTGTAACGCGGGGTTATGACCGCAGCTGACGGCCCGCCCCGACTGGTGCGGTGGTGTGGTCACTCCTGCGGCGCTGTGCAGCGACTGCCGCGGCAATAACCCCGCGTTACACCGGATCGCCGGCGGCTCAGGTCAACGACCGTTCGCTGGTGGCAGAACCGCTCAGTCGCGACGCAGCCGGATCAGGCCCTCCTGGGCCACGGTCGCGACCAGTCGGCCGTCCTCGGTGAAAACGCTGCCGAGGGAGAGCCCGCGCGCTGCCTGGGCCGAGGGCGACCACTGGTCGTAGAGCCACCACTGGTCGGCACGGAACGGTCGGTGGAACCAGATGGTGTGGTCGAGCGAGGCCGGCATCAGCCGGGGCGAGCCGATCTCGATGTCGTGCGGCACGAGCGAGGCGCCGAGCAGGGTCAGGTCGCTGGCGTAGGTGAACGCCGCGACGTGCAGGTGCGGGTCATCGCTGAGGTCGCCGTTGACCCGGATCCACAGCTGGGCGCGGGCCGGGCGGTCGGATGGGCCTCCCAGCGCAGTGTGGCCTGGGTACTGCGAGTTGCCGAGGTAGCGGGTGTCGAGCGCGGCCCACTCCTTCGCGAAGTCGCTGGCGGCGCGGGTGTCGCCGCTGCGCAGCTGGGCGATCTGCTCGAGGGTCAGCCCCTCGTCGGGGCCTGGCACCTCGGGCATCGCGTCCTGGTGTTCGAATCCGTCCTCGGCCCGCTGGAAGTTCGCGGTCAGGTAGAAGATCGCGTGTCCGTGCTGGCGCGCGACGACGCGCCGCGTCTCGAACGAGCGACCGTCCCGGATCCGCTCGGCGTCGTAGATGATCGGGACCGACGTGTCACCGGGCCGCAGGAAGTAGGCGTGCAGCGAGTGCACGTCCAGCTCGCTGTCGACGGTGCGGATCGCGGCGATCAGGGCCTGGGCGGCGACCTGGCCGCCGAACACCCGCTGGCGGTCGGTGTCGGGGCTGTTGCCCCGGAACAGGTCGGTGTCGAGCGTCTCGATGTCGAGCAGCTCGACCAGCTCGGCCGCGGACGACGGCATTTCAGTCCTCCTCGTCGGGGTCGAGCCCGGCCAGGAACTGCTCGAACTGCCGGCCGATCTCGTCTCCCGTGGGCAGCGGCTGGTTGTCCGCGAGCAGGCTGCTGCGGGACTCGTCGGCGCGCTCGAACGCGTCGTACTGCTGCTCGAGCGCGGCGACCACGTCGCCGACCTCCTCGTTGGAGGCGAGATAGCGGGTGATCTCGGCCTCCCGGTCCTCGGCCTCGGCGCGCAGGCCGGACAGGTCGACGGTCAGCCGGCCCGCGCGCTCGACCTGCTCGAGCAGGGCCGTGGAGGCGACCGGGTACTCGAGCTGGGCGAGGTAGTGCGGGATGTGGGCGACGAACCCGAGGGCGTCGTGACCGGCCTCCCCCAGGCGCAGCTCGACCAGCGCCTGGGCGCTCGACGGGATGCGGAGCTCGCCGCGCCAGGGACTGTCGACCGTGATCAGCTCGGGATTGTTGGCGTGATGGGTGATGGCGATCGGCCGGGTGTGCGGCACCGCCATGGGTACGGCGCCCATGCTGACCACCCGGGTGACGCCGAAGCGCTCCACGACCTCGCGGACCGCGCCGGCGAACGCCTCCCAGCGGTTGTCGGGCTCCGGCCCGTGCAGCAGCAGGTACGGCGTGCCACCGGTGTCGCGGCGCAGCCGCACCACCAGCCGCGGCGCGTCGTACGCCTCGTAGTGGTCGCGCACGAACGACATCGGTGGCCGCCGGGCCCGATAGTCGTGGAACTTGTCGACGTCGAACGTCGCCACCACCGGGCCGTCGGACCCGTCGGCGAGGTGCCGGGCCGCACGCGCCGCCGCGTTGCCCGCGTCGAGGAACCCGTCGAGCACCAGCACCATCGTCAGCGAGGTCGACTCGTCCAGCTCCGGGACGTGATCGAGGATGTGCACCAGCCGCTCTGCCATGGCCCCAGCGTAGTGAGCCTCGCAGCGTGACGACGCGCCCGCCACGGAAGCTGGCCTGCGTGCCCGCCGGGACTGTTTCGGGTAACGTCCGCGTATGGCGGCACAGGAAGTCACGACCGAGGGCTCGGCCGAGCCCCACCCTCTCGTCGTCCTCGACCACGTCGAGAAGTGGTTCGGGGACCTGCATGTCCTCCAGGACATCAACCTCGAGATCCAACCGGGCGAGGTCGTCGTCGTGATCGGACCGTCCGGCTCGGGTAAGTCCACCCTGTGCCGCACCATCAACCGGCTCGACACCATCGACCAGGGCACCATCAGCGTCGACGGCCGGCCCCTGCCGGCCGAGGGCAAGGAGCTCGCTCGGTTGCGCGCCGAGGTGGGCATGGTCTTCCAGAGCTTCAACCTCTTCGCGCACAAGACGATCCTGGAGAACGTCGCCCTCGGGCCGATCAAGGTCCGCAAACAGGGCCGCGACGAGGCCGAGGCGCGGGCCAGGGAGCTCCTGGAGCGGGTCGGGGTCGACGCCCAGGCGAGCAAGTACCCCGCCCAGCTCTCCGGCGGTCAGCAGCAGCGGGTCGCCATCGCGCGAGCGCTCGCGATGGACCCCAAGGTGATGCTCTTCGACGAGCCGACCTCCGCTCTCGATCCCGAGATGATCAAGGAGGTCCTCGACGTGATGGTCGATCTCGCCGGGCGTGGGATGACCATGGTCGTGGTGACCCACGAGATGGGCTTCGCCCGCACCGCCGCCGATCGAGTCCTCTTCATGTCCGACGGACAGATCGTGGAGGAGAACACGCCCGAGGAGTTCTTCACCAAGCCGACCTCCGACCGGGCGCGCGACTTCCTCGGCAAGATCCTCACCCACTGACCTGCCCCAGCGTCAGCTCCGCACCGCCAGAACTTCACAGACGGCACGAAGCCCAGACCGACATCCTCCGAGGGGGTGGCGGGTGGGTCACCACCGGAAGGCGAAGAAATGCGAAGACGAACCACCCGCGTCATGATGGGCACCGTCGCCCTGATCATGGGCGCGACGATGTTGGCGGCCTGCGGCGGCAGCGACAGCAAGGCAGTCGATGCCAACGTGCAGCGCGCCGACAACCTGACAGGGGTACCCGCCAAGCTGGCCGACGCCGGCAAGATCAAGATCGGGGTCAAGTTCGACCAGCCGGGCATCTCCAACAAGGAGCCGGGATCGGATGCACCGGTCGGCTTCGACGACAGCATGGGCACCATCGTCGCGGGCGCGCTCGGCATCGACCCGGGCAACATCGAGTGGGTTGAGACGGTCTCGGACAACCGTGAGTCCTTCCTCCAGGACGGCACCGTCGACCTGGTGATCGCGTCGTACTCGATCACCGATGACCGCCTCAAGATCGTCGGCCAGGCCGGGCCCTACTACGTCACCGGGCAACAGCTGTTGGTGCGCAAGGACGACGCGTCGAAGATCAGCGGCCCCGACGACCTCAAGAACCTCAAGGTCTGCTCCGTCGAGGGCTCCACGTCCCTGCAGCGGGTCGAGGACGAGTACGGCGCCAGGCCGGTGCCGTTCAAGACCTACTCCGAGTGCGTCGACCAGCTCAAGAACAAGACCGTCGACGCGGTGACCACCGATGGTGCGATCCTGCTGGGCTACGCCGCCCAGGCCCCGGACGAGCTGGCGGTCGTGGGCGACGCCTTCTCCGAGGAGCGCTACGGCATCGGCTACAAGAAGGACGCCGCGGGCATGTGCGACTTCCTCAACGCCACCATCCAGAAGTCGTACGACGACGGCACCTGGGCCAAGGCCTTCGAGGCGACGCTCGGCGAGTCCGGTGTGGACACCCCCTCGCCGCCGGCGCTCGACAAGTGCGTCTGACGGCGAGACCGCGCGCCTGACCACCAGTGGCCGAGGCCGGGGAAACCTCCCCGCCCTCGGCCACCCAACACGAGAGGGGACCGGCCACGCATGGACGCCTTCACGCAGAACTGGCGCGAGATCCTGACGGCCTTCGGGTTCACGATCGAGATGGCCGTGGTCGCGGGAGTCATCTCGCTCGTGGTCGGCTTCGGCCTCGCGGGCCTGCGGGTCTCGCCGATCGCGCTGGGGCGGGCCTTCGCCGCGGCGTACGTGCGGGTCGTGCGCAACACGCCCCTGTTGCTGATCATGTCGCTGTTCGCGTTCGGGCTGCCCGAGCTCGAGATCAGGCCCTCGTTGGATCTCAACACCTGGTTCGGTGTCGCAGACGGACACCAGCTGCTGCGGTTCAACGTCTTCTTCGTCTTCGCCACCCTGGCCCTGGGCCTGTACACGGCGTCCTTCGTCAGCGAGGCCGTCCGGTCGGGGATCAACTCGATCGCGGTCGGACAGGCGGAGGCCGCACGCTCGGTGGGCATGACGTTCGGACAGACCCTCGGACTGGTGATCCTCCCCCAGGCCTTCCGGGCGGTCATCCCACCCCTCGCCAGCACCATGATCGCGATGACGAAGAACACCTCGGTCGCGGTCGGCGTCGGAGTCACCGAGGCGGCGTTCGAGATGGGGAAGCTCACCAACGACTACAGCGCGGACGTCTTCGCGATCTTCGTCGGCTTCGCGATCGGCTACATGATCCTGGTCGCGCTCATCTCGGCCACGGCCGGCTTCCTCGAGCACCGGACGGCGGTGGCCTGATGTCGACGAGCGTCCTGTTCGACGCGCCGGGCCCGCAGACCCGTCGGCGGCACCTGCTCTACAGCATCGTCTTCGCGGCGATCCTGGCGGCGGTCCTGGTGTGGGTGTTCTGGAAGCTGAAGGCGGCCGGCGAGTTCGACTCCGAGGTCTTCCACGCCCTGAGCCAGCCCAACATCTGGCAGGCGATCTCCGATGGCTTGATCGCCACCCTCAAGGCCGCCGCCCTGGCCATCGTGCTGGCCGTCGTCGCCGGCTTCCTGCTCGCCATGGGCAGGCTCTCCGACCACGCCTGGCTCAGCGTCCCGTGCCGGCTGGTGATCGAGTTCTTCCGGGCGGTGCCGGTGATCCTGCTGATCATCTTCATCTTCGGCCTGCTGGGTGGGCGCGGCCTCGCCACCGAGACTCGAGGGCTGATCTCCCTGGTCGGCGGGCTCACCCTCTACAACGGGTCCGTGCTCGCCGAGGTGTTCCGGGCCGGCATCCAGGCCGTCCCCCGCGGCCAGGGAGAGGCGGCGTACGCCGTGGGCATGCGTAAGAGCCAGGTGATGACCCTGATCCTGACCCCCCAGGCGGTGCGGTTCATGCTGCCCACCATCATCAGCCAGTGCGTGGTGGCGCTCAAGGACACCTCACTCGGGTTCATCGCCACCTACACCGAGCTCTTGCGCGAGCTGAAGCTGATCGCGGGCTTCATCGACAACTACCTGATGACCTACCTGCTGGGGGCGCTGATCTATATCACCCTCAACAGCATCGTGTCGGTGGTCGCGACCCTGCTCGAGCGGCGCCTGGGTCGCGACCGGTCCAAGGTCCGAGCCACCGAGGCGGTGGTGCCTGCCGGCTGAGGTCACCGGAGGTGGTCGACCGAGACCTCCGCCGAGCCCTCGGAGAGGGCGGTGATGTCCTCGACGATGCCGCGCGAGATCGTCTGGGCGTTGAGCCCGATCCGGTCGAGGATCGCCTGTCGGTCGGCGTGGCCGAGGAACTCCTGCGGGATGCCGTGCATGCGGTACGGCGTGGTGACGCCCGCGTCGTTGAGGGCCTGCAGCAGCACGGAGCCGCAGCCGCCGACGACCCCGTTGTCCTCGACGTGGCAGACGAGCCGGTGGTGGCGCGCCAGGTCGACGAGAGC
>JBPCQY010000131.1:0-14493 GCA_050997635.1 Nocardioides sp. | reverse complement strand
GCTCTCGAGGCTGGTCGGTACGCCGCGTCAGTCCAAGGCCCCCCACGGCCTGGTGCTCGTGCCCACCCGCGAGCTCGCGCAGCAGGTGAGCGACGTCCTTGCCCCGCTCGGCCAATCGCTCGAGCTCAAGGTGTCGACGGTCTACGGCGGCGCCTCGATGGGCCGTCAGATCGACCAGCTCCGTCGCGGCATCGACATCGTCGTGGCCACGCCCGGCCGGCTCCAGGACCTGATCGAGCAGCGCGAGTGCTCGCTCGAGGCGGTCAGCATCACCGTGCTGGACGAGGCCGACCACATGGCCGACCTCGGCTTCATGCCGGCCGTCACGGCGCTGCTCGACCTCACCCCGAAGACGGGCCAGCGGATGCTGTTCTCCGCGACCCTGGACCGGGGCGTCGACAAGCTCGCGCTGCGCTACCTCAAGACCCCGGCGATGCACGCCGTGGCGGCCGCCGCGAGTGCGGTCGACACGATGGACCACGTCGTGTTCGCCTGCCAGCGCGACGCCAAGGTCGAGATCGCCGCCGAGATCGCCAAGCGCCCCGGGCGCACGCTGATCTTCGTACGCACCAAGCACGGGGCCGACCGGCTCGCCGTCCAGTTGCGCCGCACCGGTGTCGAGGCCGGGGCGATCCACGGCAACTTGACGCAGAACGCCCGCAAGAAGGCGCTCGACGCTTTCACCCGCGGCTCGGCTCGCGTTCTCGTCGCCACCGACGTCGCCGCCCGCGGCATCCACGTCGACGACGTCGACCTGGTCATCCACTTCGACCCGGCCAGCGACTCCAAGGCCTACCTGCACCGCAGTGGCCGTACGGCGCGCGCCGGCAAGGACGGCTGCGTCGTGACCATCACCACGCCGAAGTTCGTCGGCTCGGTCGTCCGGACCCAGCAGGGTGCGGCCGTCGACGTGCTGCACCACGACATCCGCTCGACCCCCAAGCCGATGACCGCGGCCGTGCTGGCCGAGGTCGGCCAGGCCGCTCCGCCGAAGGCCTTCGCGGGGAAGCCGCGCACGGGTGGCCGCAAGCCCTACCAGGGCCACGGTGGCTCGGGCCACGGGCAGAAGCGGTTCGAGGGTCGCAGCGACCGGCGCGGTCCCGGCGCCCACACCGGCGGCAAGCCTGCCGGCAAGTACGCCGGGAAGCGCGCCGCCGCACGCTGACCGCGGCCTGCTTCTTCCGCAACGTCATACGAACTGGTCGCCATAGCGACCAATTCGTATGACGTCCAGGATCCGGCGGCGCGCGAAGGCTCAGCCCAGTGCCAGCCTGAGGGCGATGCCCAGCATCACCAGCCCGATCAGCAGGTCCAGCACTCGCCACGCCTGCGGGCTGGACAGCCAGCGGCTGGCGTAGCGGGCGCCGTACCCGAGGCCGGTGAACCACAGGACGCTGCCGAGCCCGGCTCCCGCGGCGAACCACCACCGGCCGCCGGAGCCCTGGTGGTTGGCCACCGACCCGAGTAGCAGCACCGTGTCGAGGTAGACGTGCGGGTTGAGCCAGGTCAGCGCCGTGGCCCGGACGACGGCTCCGCCGAGACCGGGCTCACCCGAGTCGGCCGCGCGCAGCGAGCCCGGGTGCCGGGCACGCCACAGCGACAGCACGCCGTACGCCGTGAGGAACGCGACGCCCAGCCAGCGCACCACGGCGAGCGCCCAACCGGCGTGCCCGACGACCGTGCCGATGCCCGCGACCCCGGCCCCGATCAGCACCAGGTCGGAGATCGAGCAGATCGCGACCACCGGTCCGACGTACTCGCGGGCCAGCCCCTGGCGCAGGACGTAGGCGTTCTGCGCGCCGATCGCGACGATCAGGGACAGGCCGGTGAGCAGCCCGGCGGTGGCGGCGGCGAGCAGGAGGGCCGACCCGGGTCAGGCTGGCGGGTTGGTGCCGCGGCGTCCCGCGAGCAGGCCGACCACGATGCCGAGCACGCCGACGCCGATGCAGATCCAGCCGACCAGGTCGGCCTGCACGTGGTCGGTGACGCTGGTCGGCAGGTCGACGGCGCCGGTCAGCAGGATCGCGCCGATCACCAGCAGCACTACAGAGATTCCGATTCCCACAGGCCTACTCCTCGTCGGTCCCCGGAGGTGTACCTCGATTGAACACCACCGGGGCCGCCGTGGCCCCCAGGCGCGGTCAGACCGAGAACTCCACCTGGTCGTGGTTGACGACCTTCGTGGTGACGCCCGGGTACTCGGTGTCCTCGACGAAGAAGTTGGTGTAGGCCACCATCTGCTCGGCCCCGATCGGGATCTCGCGACCGTCGGGCAGGGGCAGCGGCCACGGGCCCTCGTCGGTGGTGTGGCCGTCGGCGACCAGGGTGACGTCGTACCCCTCGATCTGGGCGCGCTGGCTGGTCGAGCGGATGCAGGCGTCGGTGGCGGCGCCGCACAGCACGAGGTGGCCGACGCCGAGCTCGTCGAGCCGTTCGCGCAGAGGCGTCTCGACGAACGAGTCGAGGTACTGCTTGCCGATCACGGTCTCGCCCTCGTCGGGCCGGACCTCCTCGACGATCTGCCAGGCGTCCGAGCCGGGAGTGAACGGCCCGGCCTCGTGCTGGATCCACAGCACCGGGGCGCCCGCCTCCTTGGCCCGGTCGATGAGCGAGCGGATGCGGGCCACGACCTGGTCGCGCTGCCACGCTCCCTTCGTGTTGCCATGCTGCACGTCGATGACGATCAGGGCGCTGGTCTTGGTGTCGTTGTCGTTCATGTCTCGTACGCTAGACCGCGATCAGGACACTTTCCGACCGGATGGGAGCGGAGATGCCCGGCAGCCCCGCGGGACGGGTGCTCACCCTGCTGGAGCGGGTGCAGGAGCGACCGGGCCTGACGGCGCCCCGGCTCGCGGAGGAGCTCGGCGTCAGCGAGCGCACCGTACGGCGCTACGTCGCCACGCTCCAGGAGCTCGGCATCCCGGTGGACGCCGGCCGCGGCTCGACCGGCGGCTATCGGTTGCAGCCCGGCTTCCGGATGCCGCCGCTGATGCTGACCACCGACGAGGCGGTGGCGATCACCCTCGCGCTGGCGGTCGTGAACGGACCCGCAGGCGAAGAGACCACCACCGCCGAGGCCGCCCTCGCCAAGCTGTTGCGGGCGTTGCCGCGGTCGGTCGCGGAGCGGGTCGACACCGTGCTGGCCGCCGTGACCGCCCCGGACCAGGGCTGGTTCGCCGGCGGCGCGCCGGATCCCGGCCGGCTGGCCGCCCTCACCTCCAGCGTCGTGGGTCGCCGGGTCTGCCGGATCCGGCACGTGTCCGACCGCGGCGAGGTGACCCGGCGGGAGGTCAACGCGTACGGCGTCGTGGTCGTGCGCGGCTCCTGCTACCTGCATGGTTGGTGCCACCTGCGCCGGGCCCGGCGTACGTTCCGGGTCGACCGGATCGACCGCGTCGACGTGCTGCTCGCGACGTTCCGGGCGCCGCAGGGCCTCGACGTCGCGAAGGCGGTGGAGGAGTCGCTGGCGCTGGCCCGGCCCGAGTGGGCGGTGAGCCTGCTGCTCGACGGGCCGATCGAGGAGGTGGAGAGCTGGATCCCGCGCTTCCTCGGTGTGTGCGAGGCCGTCGACGCCACCACGACGCGGGTCAGGTCGTCGACCAGCAACCCCGACTACTTCGCGCTCCGGATCAGCGACCACCCGTTCGCGATGACGGTCGAGCAGCCCCACGAGCTGCGGGAGGCCTTCGAGCGGACCGGCCAGCGAATGCTGGAGACCGCTCAGCGGGCCTGACTCGCCGCCGCCCCGCCGCCTCCGTGTCCTACTTCGCGGGCGATTCGTGCGCTTCGGGTGGGTTGCAACCGCCACAAAGCGACGGGGTCCCCGCCTAAGCGGGGACTCCGACAGCGCACCGTCAGAACGCGGCCTCGTCGAGATCCATCAGCGCGAGGTCGGTGCGCTCGGCGATGGCCCGCTCGGCGGTCAGGCGGGGCAGGTTGGTCTGGGCGAAGAACTGCGCCGCCGCGACCTTGCCCTCGTAGAACGCCTTGTCCTTGGCGGACACCTCGCCGGCGAGCTTGCCGAGGGCCACGTCGGCGCCGCGCAGCAGAAGCCACGCGCAGACCACGTCGCCGAGCACCATCAGCAGGCGGGTGGTGTTGAGCCCCACCTTGTAGATGTTGCGGACGTCTCCGCCCTCGGCCGACGCGTCGGCCGACATCAGGTCGTTGATCATCGCGGCGACGATCGCGTTGGCGTCCTCGAGTGCGGTGGACAGCAGGGCGCGTTCCAACTTGAGTCGCCCGTTGCCCGCCTCGCTGGTGATGAACGCCTCGATCTCCTTGGCCAGATGGCCCAGCGCGCGACCCCGGTCCTTGACGATCTTGCGGAAGAAGAAGTCCTGGCCCTGGATCGCGGTGGTGCCCTCGTAGAGGGTGTCGATCTTGGCGTCGCGGACGTACTGCTCGAGGGGGTAGTCCTGCAGGAAGCCCGAGCCGCCGAGCGTCTGCAAGGACTCGGTGCCGAGCAGCACCCACGAGCGCTCCGAGCCATAGCCCTTGACGATCGGCAGCAGCAGGTCGTTGACCGCCATCGCCACGTCGTCGGTCTCGCCCCCGTCCTTGGCAGCGTGCTCGGACATCTTGATCCGGTCCTGCCAGGAGGCCGTGTAGAGCACCAGCGCGCGCATCGCCTCGGCGAACGACTTCTGCGTCATCAGCGAGCGGCGTACGTCGGGGTGGTGGGTGATCGTCACGCGCGGGGCCGTCTTGTCGGCGGCCTGGGTGAGGTCGGCACCCTGCACCCGCTCCTTGGCGTAGTCGAGGGCGTTGAGGTAGCCGGTCGACAGGGTGGCGATGGCCTTGGTGCCGACCATCATCCGGGCGTTCTCGATGACCTGGAACATCTGCGCGATGCCGTCATGCACCTCGCCGAGCAGCCAGCCCTTGGCGGGCTCGCCGTCGCCGAAGGTGAGCTCGCAGGTGTTGGAGACCTTGATGCCCATCTTGTGCTCGACGTTGGTGACGTAGACGCCGTTGCGCTCGCCCGTGAGCTCGCCGGTCTCGTGGTCGAAGTGGAACTTCGGCACGATGAACAGGCTCAGGCCCTTGGTGCCGGGGCCGCCGGCGCCCTCGACACCGACCGGGCGGGCCAGCGTGAGGTGGATGATGTTCTCGCCCAGGTCGCTCTCGGCCGAGGTGATGAAGCGCTTGACGCCCTCGATGTTCCACGAGCCGTCGTCGTTGGCGGTGGCCTTCGCGCGGCCGGCGCCGACGTCGGAGCCCGCGTCGGGCTCGGTCAGCACCATCGAGGTGGTCCAGCCGCGGTCGACGATGTGTCGGGCGATCAGCCGGTCGCGCTCGTTGCCGTTGCGGTGCACGACGCCCGCGAACGCCGGCCCCGCGCCGTACATCCAGATGGGCGCGTTGGCGCCGAGCACGAGCTCGCCGATCGACCAGACCAGGCTGGATGGGGCGGGGGTGCCGCCGAGTGCCTCGGGCAGCTGGAGGCGCCAGTACTCGGCGTCGGCCCAGGCGTGGTAGCTCTTCTTGAACGACTCCGGCAGGTCGGCGGTGTGCGCCTCGGGGTCGAAGGCCGGCGGGTTGCGGTCGCTGTCCTCGTACGACGCGGCGAGGTCCTCGCGCGCCAGCCGGTCGACCTCGGCGAGGATCTGGCGCGCGGTCTCGCCGTCGACATCCGCGAACGGACCCTGGCCCAGGACCTCGTCGCGGCCCAGCACCTCGAAGAGGTTGAACTCGATGTCGCGGAGGTTGCTCTTGTAGTGACCCACGTCAATCTCAGCCTTTTCACGTCTCGGGGACTGCGGTTCGCTGACCCTACCGGTCAGTAACTTAATCATGCCTCGCGGGTGGGCGCGCGGCAAGCAGCCGGTGACTGTTCTCGGTGCGGGCTGTGACCGAGCGCACGTGGGTGCGTCTGGGAGACTGGCCACATGCGAGTTTCCGCGAAGGCCGACTATGCGCTGCGGGCGCTGATCGAGATGGCCACGCGCACCGACGGCAAGCCGGTCAGCGCCGAGGAGCTCGGTCGCCTGCAGGACATCCCGAGCAACTTTCTCCAGGCGATCCTGGCCGATCTGCGCCGGGCCGGCGTGGTGATGGCGCAGCGCGGGCAGTCGGGTGGCTGGCGGCTCGACCGGGACGCCGCCGCGGTCAGCGTGGCCGACGTGATCCGCGCCGTCGACGGGCCGCTGGTCTCGGTCTACGGGCTGCGGCCCGAGTCGGTGACCTACAACGAGAAGGCCGACGTGTTGCAGAAGGTGTGGATCGCGGCGCGACACTCCCTGCGCGACGTGTTCGAGCAGGTCTCGATCGCCGACCTGGCGGCCGGCAGGCTGCCGCCCGAGGTCGCCGTACGCACCGAGGACCAGGACGCCTGGCAGCCCCGCTGACCGCCGCGAGGTCCGCCGGCGCGCGGCCGTCGCCTCCCCTCTCGCCCTTGACGCCCGATAGTCCCCGACGTTTGGGTTGCATTTCGGGCTGAAGCGCAACCCAAACGTCGGGGACTATCCGGCGATGGCAGCCACCCACTCGACGAGGGGTTTCAGCGCGCGCCAGTCCTCCCGTACGACGTCGAGCAGCGCGGCGGCGTGGATCACCGGGTCGAAGCCGAGCGAGTGCCCGGCGGTGAGCGACTTGCGCCGCAGCAGGTCGATGCGGGGGTGGTCGGCGGGGTAGCCGCGGGGCGCCGTCTTGAGGGTCTCGCCGCCGATCTCGAAGCCGGTCTTCTCCAGCTTGCGCACGATCCGCAGCAGCCGCGGGCCGGTCGTGTCGTCGGCCATCGCGTCCCGGATCGCGCCCAGCCGCGGGCCGCTCGCGTCGTAGAACCCGGCGCCGGTGCGGACCCCGCGCGGCGAGACCTCGACGTACCAGCCGGTGGCCGGGCCGACGGCGACGTACGCCCCCTGGTGGGTCTTGTACGGCGTCTTGTCCTTCGCGAAGCGCACGTCGCGGTAGGGCCGGAAGATCTTGGCGTCGCCGAACTCCGGCGCCAGTGCTGCGGTCAGCGCGAGCATGGGCTGCTTCACCGCCGACTCGTAGACGCCCTTGTGCTTCTCCCAGAACGACTTGGTGTTGTCGACCTCGAGGTCGTCGTAGAAGTCGAGCGCCGCGCTCGGGAAGCCGGTGAAGTCCACCCCTGGATCGTAGGCGGCCCGAGCTCAGCCGACGGTGGCGGTGACCTGCTGGTCGCCGGCCGCGGCGTACGCGTTGATCGTCAGGTGGTTGCCGGCGCAGCGCGGGGCGGAGAGGAACGCCTTGCCGGTGCCCTTCGACTCGAACACGACGTCGAGATGTCCCCCGCGCCAGCGCAGCAGGTCGGCGTGGTCAGTGCTCGAGTGCGGGTCGCGGACGAAGTACGCCGCGTCGCCGCAGCTCACCAGGGTGCCCGACGTGCCCGGCCCCAGGTCGTAGGTCGTGTCCCCCGAGCGGGCGAAGAAGTGGGCCGCGTCGATCCGGTTGGCGTTAGGGACCACCGACCACACGTCGCCGTCGGGAGTCGCGAGGGAGTCCCAGCCCACGCACTTCGTGACGCCGGGGATCGGGGTCGGCTTCAGCTGGATGACGTTCACCAGGGTCCGGCACGACGGTTGCTGGTCGTCGAAGGTCATCAGCGTCTCGCCGGCGGCGGTGAGTGAGGCGCGGCTCAGGCCGTGCCTCGGTGGCACGCACAGGTCGATCTGCCCCGCCTCGCTGTCGAGGTCGACCGAGGCCAGGCAGTAGCGGTGTCGGGCGTCGTACGCCGCGTGCACGAGCGAGGTGGCGCCGAGCGCCCAGCTGCCACCGACGGAGGTCGCCGGGTGGGACTGCCCGTCGATGTGGAAGGTGCGGGTCCCGTGGGCGAGGTCGATGACGGTGGCGGAATCGGGACGCCGGGCGGTGTCGTCCTCGGTGACGACCAGGGCGTGGTCGTCGTCCATCACCGCGCGGGAGATCCGCTGGTGGGGGCCGGCCATGTCGGAGATGGTCTTGGGGCCGGTGAGGGTGGCCCGGCTGCCGTCCTGCGGGACGGTCAGTGTCCACCGGTCGCCGACGGTGACCTTGGCCGAGGTCGGTCCGGGGACGTTGCTCCACCGGAGCAGGTCACGGCCGACCTGTACCGGCGCTGCGTGGTCGCTGCTGCCGACGGTCGACGACGACGAGGTGGCTGAGGCGGTGGCCGACGACGTGGCCGACGACGTGGCCGAGGTGGTGGCCGAGGTGGTGGCCGAGGTGGTGGTCGATGTCGTGGGCGGCGTCGAGGTGTTCGTGGTGGGCGAGGGCGTCGTACTCGCCGTCGGCGTACTGCTCGTGGTGGAGGAGTCGGTGCTGCCGCACGCGGTCAGCGCCAGCAGCGCTGCCACGGCCAGCCCAGCGCGACCCGGCATCACACGCCCACGTTGTGCTGGAAGTGCGCCTGGTTGGCCCGGTAGGACTTGTAGGCGTCGCGCCACTGCACCCGGCCGATGTAGGGCTCGTCGGGGTGGAAGCGCTGCTGGTCCCAGGGCTCGAAGTAGCTCAGCAACGGCTCCTTTCCGGGCCGCTTGCGGTAGCCGCGCCCGACCTGGAAGTGGCCCGAGCCGTCGTGGTCGAGGTAGGGGTAGAACTGGGTGAGCAGTACGGGGTGCAGGACGACGGGTGCGTGGTAGTCCACGAAGTGCCGCATCATCAGGGTCATCCAGTGCTTGAAGCCGTAGTCGCTGATGTCCAGCACGACGTAGGGCCCGGCGTAGGTCTTGCGGTCGTAGCCGGTGCTCGCGTTGACGAGGCGGACCATGTCGCTGATGCTGGTGCCGCTCGTCGTCGTGTGCAGCCGGTCGGCCCAGTACCTCTGTTTGTTGCGGTAGCCCTTCCAGGCCCACCCGATCATCTGCATCGTGGCCGGCCCGCACCAGTAGGTCTGGTGCTGCTCCTGCACGTGCTGCGGGTCGAGCACGTGTTGGTGGTTCGGGTAGTCCTGGTACCTCTTCTTGATCAGCATCGGGCTGGGGTTCACAGTCGGGTTCGCGGACGGCGTCGCGCCGGTGCGGGCGGCGAGCGTGGGGCTCGTCAGGGCGCGCGCCTCGGGGTGCTCGGCCCAGAAACCTTGCGGCAGCGGGACACCCTGGATCTCGTGGCGCAACAGCCAGACCTTGGCGACCGACCGGGCCGCCTGGGTCAGCTCGGCGCGCTCCTGAGTCGCCCGGGCCCGCCGGTTCAGGCGAGCCTGCCGCTCGAGCACGGCCATCGGGTCGAGGTCGCCGGTCTGCTCGCCGACCGTCGTACGACGTGCGGCCGCCTGGCCGAGACGGGCCGCCACCTGGGTCTGGGTCTGGTCGGTCCAACCGACGCCGAGGCAATAACGCTGGCCCTCGAAGATGGCGCACCTGGTCAGCGCGCTCGCGAGCATCCGTGGCGACGCGTCGGGCAGCAATCGCGGCGTCGGCGAGGTGAGGAGGCGGTCGATGGTGCGGCTCATCGCCGCGGTGACCCGGCCGTAGCCCGCGGTCCCCGAGGAGGCCGGGCGGGCGGCTACGCGGCCCGACGGCACGATGGCGCCATCGTCGCTACCGCCGTGCGGGACGAAGGGGAGCAGGGCCAGCAGGAGCAACAGCGCTGCCAGGGCCACGATGCGTGGGTGCAAAGTGCGGGGACCGAGCCGAGACATGGGGGAAGACCTCGATACTTCTCAGGAGTCACATCCACCACACTGTCCCCAATGACCACAGGCGGCGTCAAGCCCGCGACGGTCGGACGGCGCCTGTCGGGAGTGGAAAAGGGGAGCGGAGGGGAGAATCTGTGGAGCGGATGAGGAGACTCGAACTCGCGACATCGACGGTGCGGGACAGTGTCGCGCTCGGCGCGATCTGGTGGTGGGTGGGCTCGGGGTGTGGAGCGGATGACGAGACTCGAACTCGCGACATCGACCTTGGGAAGGTCGCGCTCTACCAACTGAGCTACATCCGCACGCCGGCCTCAGCGATCGTGACCGACGGCGGGAATCGTACCCGACCTCGGACCTCAGATCGGGGCGAGGTCGGGGCGCTTGGGCTCGATGCCGTCACCGGAGGAGCGGCCGGTCAGCCGCCGGTGCACCCAGGGTGCGGCGTGGGTCCAGGTCCAGGCCAGGTCGGCGCGCCGACCGAGCGCCAGCGGCGTACCGGCGCCGGGCTCGAGGGGAGTGGGGGACGCCGAGGGTGGCGAGGACGGCGATGGCCACGGCCTGGTGCCCCGCCGGACCGAGGTGGAGCCGGTCCGGCGACCACAGGGTCTCGGGGTTCGCGGGGCGCATCCGCCACGCGTCGAGCACCACCGCGCCGTGCCGGTCGGCGATCTCGCGGACCGCCTCGTTGTACAGCGCGAACCGGCCGCGCAGCCGGCCGAAGGGTCCGCCGCGGCCGGGGTCGAACGCGGTGAAGATGCCGACGGTGGCGCCGGTGCCGGCCAGCCTGCCGAGCGCCTCGTCGTACGTCGCGGCGAGTGCCTCGGCGACCCGGTCGGCCCAGCCGCGGAGCCCGTTGGGGCGGGGCGGGTCGGGGTCGCCGACGCCTTCGGTGAACGAGTCGCCGAGGGCGACGTACCGGTGGAAGGCCATCAGCCGACCCTAGGTGGTCTCGACTTCGCTCGACCACCGAGGCGGCGCTTCGGGCCACCGGTAGGGTGCCGTCGTGCTGCTCAGCGACCGCGACATCCTGGCCGAGATCGACGCCGGCCGGATCACGATGGACCCGTGGGACCCGGCGATGCTGCAGCCGTCGTCGATCGACGTGCGTCTCGATCGCTTCTTCCGGGTCTTCGAGAACCACCGTTACCCCCACATCGACCCGGCGGCCGACCAGTCCGACCTGACCCGTGAGGTGGAGCCGGACGGCGACGAGCCCTTCATCCTGCATCCGGGCGAGTTCGTGCTCGGCTCGACGTACGAGGGGGTCACCCTGCCCGACGACGTCGCCGCCCGCGTGGAGGGCAAGTCGTCGCTCGGGCGGTTAGGGCTGCTCACGCACGCCACCGCCGGCTTCGTCGATCCCGGCTTCTCCGGGCACGTGACGCTCGAGCTGGCCAACGTGGCGACGTTGCCGATCAAGCTCTATCCCGGCATGAAGATCGGGCAGTTCTGCTTCTTCCGGCTGACCTCGCCGTCCGAGCACCCCTACGGCTCGCAGAAGTACGGCTCGCGCTACCAGGGCCAGCGCGGCCCGACGCCCTCGCGGTCCTTCAAGAACTTCCACCGCACCGCGATCTGACCCGGACACGACGAAGCGGGGCCGTCCCGGAGGACGACCCCGCCATGCGGTGGCTCAGTCGTGCGGTGCGCGGCGGAACAGCCGGCGGCGTACGACGGGCAGGTGCGGCGTCTTGAGGTAGCGCGTGCGCTCCGCGATGAGCTCGTGCGCCTGGCCTTCGATCAGGGTGTGGTTCATGAGGTGCTCCTTCGGTGGGTGGTGGAGGTCAGACCTGGACCAGGGTGATGTCGCCGCTGACGGTCTTTGCCTGGAGCTCGACGTGGTCCTGTCCCTCGGCCGGGGCGCCCACGCTCTCCAGGTGGTTGCGGATGTCGCCGGTGACCGTGGTGATGTCGGTCCAGACCGGTGTGCCGGCGGGAATCCCGATCCGGACGTCGCCGCTGGCACCCTTGGCGCTGTGGCGCCCGCGCCGCGCCGTACCGATGGAGAGATCGCCGCTGCCGGTCGCGAGGGACACGTCGCTGTTGGCGGTGACGACCTTGAGGTCGCCCGATCCGGTCTTGATCCTGACCGGCCCGTTGCTGGTGCCGACCTCGACGTCGCCCGAGCCGGTCGAGACGGCGAGCTCGCCGAGGCAGGTGCCGACGGAGACGTCGCCCGAGCCGCTCTTGACGAGCAGGTCGCCGTGACTCTCGGCCACGCTGACGTCGCCCGACCCGGTCTCGACGTCGGCCTCGGCGGTGAACGTGTCGAGCCGGCAGTCGCCGGAGCCCGTCTTGATCTGCGCGGCGGCGAGCTGGCCCTCGGTGGAGATGTCCGCGCTGCCGGTCTTGGTGGCGAGGTTGCTCGCCACCGGGACGGTGACGTCGACGACGTACTTGGGCTCCCCGCCGAACAGGCCGCCGTGACGTCGAGGGGCGATGACCCGGAGGTCGTTGTTCTCGTAGGTCACCGAGACCTCGTCGGCGTCGGTGCCCTCGACCCGCACGTGGGACTCGGTGGTCTCGGCGGCGGTGACGGACACTTCTCCCTTGCCGATCTCGACGTACAGGTTGACGGGCTGGTGGGTCTCGAAGCTGCGGTTCATCGTTGTCTCCAGGGTGTGGTGGGCCGCGGGACCGGCCGGCGGCCGTCCCGAGATGGGTGGTGGGTGTGGGTCAGAGCCAGCCGGTCATCCGGCGCTGGTTGCGTCCCTTGCGCCCGGCGAACGGGTCGCTGCCGAAGAACGGGATGCTCGACAGGTCGATGTCGACGTTGATCGCACCGTCGCGGGTGGCGGCGCGGACCACGCTGACCAGCCAGGTGTTCAACGACTGGCCGGCCTCCTCGGCCCGCTCCTCCGCCTTCGCCTTGACGGACTCGGGGATGCGTAGGGTGATCCGAGACAGGCCGCCCTCGTCGGCGTCCTCGGGCGCGGGAGGCGACGCAGGAGCGGGGGCCGCGGGAGCTGTGGGCGGCTCCATGTGTACGACGAAGTCGAGGTCGCGACCGGCGAGGCGGACGTCGACGCCACCGTTCGGCATCTCCGAGGTGATCTCGGCGGCGGCCTGCGAGACCGCCTCCATCAGCGCGAGGCGGGCGCTGGGGTCGAGCGCGAAGGTGAGTCGCTCGGCCGCCTGGCGAGCCTCGACGCCCGCGCCCTCGGCGGCGGCGACGAGATCGCGGCGAAGGCCCTCGATGTACGGCGTGATGTCCATGTGCACCACACTGACATCAGAATGACGTCATGTCAAGCATTCTTGACATCACATTGACGTCAAGCGAACGTCATGGACTGAGCAGACAGCCGGAGTCGTCCTCAGAGGTCGAACAGGGAGCCCGACTCGTTGATGTCGACGTCGGTGGGCGGGGTGCGTGTCGAATCGGACGGGGTGTCCCGCTTCTCGGCCCCCGACTCTGGCTCCGCATCGCCAGCGTCCTCAGCGTCGTCCGCGTCTCGTTCGACTGCCTCCTCGGGTTCCTCGGCCGCGCCGTCGTCCACGGCCTCGTCGGACGCGGCGGCCGTCGCGAGGCGGCTGAGGTCGGCACCGCTGGTCCGGTCGCTGCTGGGCGTCTCCTCGGCCGAGGCGTCCTCGGGCTCATCGTCCGTGGCCTCCGCCGCGGGCTGCTCGGGCTGGTCGTCCGGCTGGGGCGCCGCCGCAGCGACCGGTGCGGCCGGGGCCTCGAGGTCGAACAGCGAGCCGCCGGCCGGGATCTCGTCGGTCGGCTTGGCCTCGGGCTCCTTCGCGGCCTCGGCCTCGGCCTCGGGCTCGGGCTCCGGCTCCGGCTTGGGTTCGGGCCCGGCCTCGACCTCGGCGCCTGCGTCCTCCGCCTTCGGGGGCGACGGCTCGTCGTTGTCGGAGCCGAGGTCGAAGAGCGACCCACCAGACCCGATCTCGGTGCTGTCGTCGGGCTCGGCCGGTGCGGCGTCCTCTTCCGCCGCGGGCTCCTCGGCCTCCGGTTCCGCAGTCGTCGGCTCGGCTTCGGCCCGATCGGTGGCGTTGTCCGAGTCGAGGTCGAACAGCGACCCACCCGAAGGGGCAGCCGCAGCCGGCGTCGCCTCGTCCGGCGACTTCTCGGCCGCCTCGGCGGGCGTGGCGGAGTCATCCCTGTCGTCGTCGACGTCGAAGAGCGACGAGGAGCCACTGCTCGCCTTCGCGGCCGGACCGACCTCGGAGGTCTCGGCGACCATCTCGTCGGTCTCGGTGTCGTTGCCGGACTCGGGTGGTTCCTGAGCAGAGTCGAAGGGCTCGGCCCTGGTCTCCTCGCTGCGCGCGGCCGGGGCGCCGCCGGGCTGGAGCTTGGTGGCCGACTCGCCCTTGACCGAGGCGAGCAGCAGCTGCGCGACGTCGAGGACCTCGACCTCCTCGCGCGCCTCGCCCGCGGACTGCTTCGCGGTCAGCCCGTCGGAGAGCATCACCCGGCAGAACGGGCAGCCGACGGCGATCTGGTCGGCGCCGGTGCCGACGGCCTCGGCGGTGCGGTTCTCGTTGATGCGGGAGCCGATCGTCTCCTCCATCCACATCCGGGCACCGCCGGCGCCGCAGCAGAAGGACCGTTCCTGCGACCGCTCCATCTCGACGTACGACGCCCCGGGGAGCACCTGCAGCAGCTCGCGCGGCGGCGAGTACACCTGGTTGTGGCGGCCGAGGTAGCACGGGTCGTGGTAGGTGATCGAGCGCTTGGCCGCGCCGGCACCGTCGTTGACCGGGGTCAGCTTGCCCTCGCGAACGAGACGGTTGAGCAGCTGGGTGTGGTGCACGACCTCGAGCTCGATGCCGAAGTCGCGGTACTCGTTCTTGAGGGTGTTGAAGCAGTGGGCGCAGGTCGAGACGACCTTCTTGACCTTGAACTCCTTGAAGGTCTCGATGTTCTGCTGGGCCAGACCCTGGAAGACGAACTCGTTGCCGGCCCG
>JBPCQY010000128.1:0-16835 GCA_050997635.1 Nocardioides sp. | reverse complement strand
GGACGAGGCGCTCGCACTGCCGACGGACTTCTCCGCGCGGATCGCCCGCGACCCGCAGCTCGTCCTGCAACAGGAATCCGGCACGACCCGAGTCATCGATCCCTGGGGCGGTTCGGCCTACGTCGAGAAGCTGACCTACGACCTTGCCCGCCGCGCATGGGCGCACATCCAGGAGGTCGAGAAGGCAGGCGGCATGGCGAAGGCCATCGACCAGGGCCTGCCGAAGCTACGTATCGAGGAGGCCGCAGCGCGCACCCAGGCCCGCATCGACGCGGGGCACCAGCGGGTGATCGGCGTGAACACCTACCGTCTCGTCACCGAGGACAAGCTCGACGTGCTGAAGGTGGACAACGACGACGTCTACCGCCAGCAGGTCGCCAAGCTCGAGCGGCTGCGCGCCGAGCGCGACGACGACGACGTACGAAGAACTCTCGACGCGCTCACCCACGCCGCGGACTCCGACGGCAACCTGCTCGAGCTCGCGGTCGACGCCGCGCGCGCCAAGGCGACCGTCGGCGAGATCTCCGGCGCGCTGGAGAAGGTCTGGGGCCGCCACCAGGCGACGATCCGTACGATCTCGGGTGTGTTCAGGGACGAGGCCGGCAGCGCGGGCGACCAGCTCGTCTCGCAGGTGCTCGAGGCCACCGACGCCTTCGAGGAGGCCGAGGGACGCCGTCCGCGCATCCTGATCGCCAAGATGGGCCAGGACGGCCACGATCGCGGCCAAAAGGTCGTGGTCAGCGCGTTCGCAGACATGGGCTTCGACGTCGACGTGGGGCCGCTGTTCTCCACGCCGGAGGAGGTCGCCCAGCAGGCCGTCGACGCCGACGTGCACCTGGTCGGGGTCAGCTCGCTGGCGGCCGGGCACCTCGCCCTGCTGCCGGCGCTCAAGGAGGCACTGGCCGAGCAGGGCCGCGACGACATCATGGTCGTCATCGGCGGCGTGATCCCACCCGACGACGTGCCGAGGCTCCAGGAGATGGGCGCGGCCGCGGTGTTCCTGCCCGGCACGGTGATCGCGCAGTCGGCCCTCGACCTGCTCGCCCAGCTGCGCGCGCAGCTCGACCACCCGGCCGATGCCTGACGTCGCCTCCCTCGTCGAGGGGGTCCGCGAGGGTCGGCGCGCGGCCGTGAGCCGCGCGATCACGCTCGTGGAGTCCAGCAAGCCCGAGCACCGCGGGGCCGCCCGTGCGCTCGTCTCCGCCCTGTCGGGTGGTTTCGAGACGGGCCACAGAGGGCCCTCCTCAACCACCGGCGAAGGTTCATCTGCGACGGTCCGGGTGGGCATCTCCGGGGTGCCGGGAGTCGGAAAGTCCACCTTCATCGAGGCGCTTGGTGGCCGGCTCACGGCCGCCGGACATCGCGTCGGCGTGCTCGCGGTCGACCCCAGCAGCATGCGCACCGGCGGCTCGGTGCTCGGCGACAAGACCCGGATGGCCAGCCTGGCCACCGACCCGCACGCCTTCATCCGGCCCAGCCCCAGCGCCGGCACCCTCGGCGGCGTGGCCCGGGCCACCAGCCAGGCGATGCTCGTGCTCGAGGCGGCGTCGTACGACGTGGTGCTGGTCGAGACGGTCGGGGTCGGGCAGTCGGAGATCACCGTCGCGGGGATGGTCGACACGTTCTTGTTCCTCACCCTCGCCCGCACGGGCGACCAGCTCCAGGGCATCAAGAAGGGGATCCTCGAGATCGCCGATGTGATCGCGGTCAACAAGGCCGACGGCGACCGCGAGCAGGAGGCCAGGGGAGCGGCCCGCGAGCTCTCCGGCGCGCTGCGGCTCGTGCACGGCAAGGCCAGCTGGAGGCCGTCCGTGGTGACCTGCTCGGGCCTGACCGGCGACGGCGTCGACGACGTGTGGAGCCGGGTGCTCGCGCACCGGGACCACCTCGGCGAGGAGGGGCTCGCCGAACGCCGCGCCCACCAGCAGCTCGACTTCGCCTGGGCGCTGGTGCGCGACGAGCTCGAGCAACGGTTGCGCCGCAGCGCCGGCGTGCGCGAGATCCGCGAGGAGGTGCGCGCCCAGGTGCTGGACGGCCGGCTGCCCGCCACGGAGGCCGCCGACCGCCTCCTCACGGCGTACGACCGGTGATCTACCCTCGATCCCACATGGACACCGCCCCCGCCACCCGCTGCGTCGACGACGTCGTCGGCAAGCACGCCGACGACCTGGTCCAGCTGCGTCGCGACCTGCACGCCCATCCCGAGCTCTCCTGGCACGAGACCCGCACCACCGATCTGGTGGTCAACTCCCTCGACGCCGTCGGCTACCGGATCAGCCGGTTGCCGCGCACCGGCCTGGTCGCCGAGATCGGTGACCAGGCGCCGGTGATCGCACTGCGCGCCGACCTGGACGCGCTGCCGGTCGACGACACCACCGGCGATCCCTGGGCCAGCCGGGTCGATGGCGTCGCGCACGCCTGCGGGCACGACGTGCACACCGCCGGCCTCGTCGGCGCCGCCCTCGCGCTCGCGGAGGTGTACGCCGCCGGCCTGCTGCCCGGGCGGGTGCGCCTGCTCTTCCAGCCCGCCGAGGAGGTGATGCCAGGCGGCGCCCACGAGATGGTGAACTTCGGCGCCCTCGACGACGTCGAGCGGATCTTCTGCGTCCACTGCGACCCGACCGTCGATGTCGGCCAGGTCGGCCTCCGCGAGGGCGCGGTCACCGGCGCCGCGGACAGCCTCGGCGTCACCCTCACCGGCAGCGGCGGCCACACCAGCCGCCCGCACCTGACCGAGGACCTCACCTTCGCGCTCGCCAAGGTGGTCACCGAGGTGCCGGCGGTGCTCTCCCGCCGCCTCGACCCGCGCGCGGGAGTCAGCGTCGTCTTCGGCCGGATCAACGCCGGCACCGCCAACAACGTCGTGCCCCAGACGGGCACCGTCGGCGGCACCGTGCGGATGCTCGACCCGGTCGCCTGGGCCGAGGCCGAGGGCATCGTGCGCGCCGCGATCGACGACCTGGTCCGCCCGTACGGCGTGAGCGCCGCCGTCGACTACCGGCGCGGCGTGCCGCCGGTGGTCAACGACGCCGGCTCCATCGCCATGCTCGGCCTCGCCGTGGACGACGCCCTGGGGGCCGGCGGCCGCACCGGGACCAGCCAGAGCCTCGGCGGCGAGGACTTCGGCTGGTACCGCGACAAGGTGCCGGGCGCCCTGGCTCGGCTCGGCACCCGCTCGCCCGGCGGACCGACGTACGACCTGCACCAGGGCAACCTGCGCATCGACGAGCAAGCCACCCTGATCGCCGCCCGCCTGCTCGCGAACGTCGCGATCCGCGCCTTTGTCACCACCGGGTAACAACTGGCGGTATCCGGCCGCGGCGGGTGTCATAGGCAGCGGTTTGTGCCCTAGGGTGACCTCCGAATCCGCGACGAACCTGGGTGGCGGTCGAATCCAAGGAGGGCATCTTGCGTCGAACGACCAAGATCGCAGCCGTGGCCGTGGTGGCGTCGCTCGCGCTGACCGGCTGCGGCAAGAAGAGTGACAGCACGGCCACCGGCACGTCCGGCACCGAGGACGTCTGCCAGTCGGCCAAGGGCGACGGCCCCAAGATCGGCCTGGCCTACGACGTGGGCGGCCGTGGCGACCAGTCCTTCAACGACGCGGCCTACGTCGGCGTCTCGAAGGCCGTGACCGAGTTCAAGGGCAGCTGCCTCGAAGGCGAGGCGCAGGACGGCGAGGCCGAGTCGGCCCGCGAGGACCGGCTGACCCAGATGGCCGACAACGGCGCGACCGCGATCATCGGTGTCGGCTTCGCCTACAGCGACGCGGTCAACGCGGTGGCGCCTAACTACCCCAAGGTGAGCTTCGCCGTGGTCGACGGGTTCGACCCCGACAAGACCGCGAACGACAACGTCGCCTACTTCTCGTTCGCCGCGAACGAGTCCTCCTTCCTGGTCGGAGTCGCCGCGGCGCTCACGACGAAGAGCAAGGAGGTCGGCTTCGTGGGCGGCGTCCACGTCGACCTGATCAAGTCGTTCGAGGCCGGCTACACCGCCGGTGTGCAGGCCGTCGACCCGAAGATCAAGGTCGACGTCGCCTACATCGAGGAGAGCAAGCTCTCCGGCTTCAACGACCCGGCCGGCGGCAAGACCGCGGCTGCCGGTGAGTTCGACCAGGGTGCCGACGTGGTCTACCACGCTGCGGGTGCCTCCGGCAGTGGCGTCTTCGACGCAGCGGTCGAGGCCGGTGACGGCAAGTGGGCCATCGGTGTGGACTCCGACCAGTACCTCACCGCCACGGCCGACCAGAAGAAGCACATCCTCACCTCGGCCCTCAAGCGGGTCGACGTGGCGTCCTTCGACTTCATCAAGTCGGTCAACGACGGCAAGCCCGACACGAGCTACGTGACCTACGACCTGAAGAACGACGGCGTGGGCTACTCGACCTCCGGTGGCTTTGTCGACGACATCAAGTCCCAGCTCGACGACTACTCGACGAAGATCCAGGACGGCAAGATCAAGGTCCCGACCACTCCGTGACCTGACGGCGGGGCCCGGCCTTGTGGTCCGGGACCCGCCTTCACTCGCACGACCTCGTCCGGCCCGGGGGTAACCTGCTCCCGGGCCGGACGCACGAGCACCTGTCCCACCGAGCCCGACGACCCGGAGGTTCCACGTGGCCGCCGCCGCACCCGTCACCACGGACCAGGACGTGGCCGCTCCCGAGGTGATCCTCACCGGCATCGGCAAACGGTTCCCCGGTGTCGTCGCCAACCACGACGTCGACCTGACGATCCACCCGGCCACCGTGCATGCCCTCGTCGGCGAGAACGGTGCGGGCAAGTCGACGCTGATGAAGATCCTGTACGGCGTGCAGCGGCCCGACGACGGCACGATCAGCGTCGGCGGCACCGAGCGCACCTTCAAGTCGCCCACCGACGCCATCGCCGTCGGCATCGGGATGGTCTTCCAGCACTTCATGCTGGCCGACAACCTCACGGTCCTCGAGAACGCCGTGCTCGGTGCCGAGAAGCTGCACGGCATCGGTGAGACCGCCCGCACCGAGTTCCTCGCGATCTCCGAGCGCTACGGGTTCGGGCTCCAGCCCGACGGCCTCGTCGAGCGACTCGGTGTCGCCGATCGCCAGCGACTCGAGATCCTCAAGGTGCTCTACCGCGGCGCGAAGGTGGTCATCCTCGACGAGCCGACCGCCGTGCTGGTGCCGCAGGAGGTCGACGCGCTGTTCGAGAACCTGCGTGACCTCCGCACGCACGGCCACTCCGTGCTCTTCATCTCCCACAAGCTCGACGAGGTGCTCGCGATCGCCGACGACATCACCGTGATGCGCCGCGGCACCACCGTCGGCGAGGCCGACCCGGGCAATACCACCAAGCGCGAGCTGGCCGAGTTGATGGTCGGCTCCGAGCTGCCCTCGCCCGCGGTCACCGAGAGCACCGTGACCGACCAGGAGCAGCTCTCGCTCGAGGGGGTCAGCCTGGTCGACGACAGCGGCCGCGCCCTGCTCTCCGACATCTCCTTCGAGATCCACCGCGGTGAGGTCCTCGGGATCGCCGGCGTCGAGGGCAACGGCCAGGCCGAGCTCGTCGAGACCGTCATGGGCATGCGCACCGCGACGTCCGGCACCATCCGGCTCGGTGACCAGGACGTCACCCGCTGGGACACCCGCCGGCTGCGCGAGGCCGGCATCGCCTACATCCCCGAGGACCGGCACCGCCACGGGCTGCTGCTCGACTCACCCCTGTGGGAGAACCGGATCCTGGGCCACCAGACCCGCAAGCCCAGCGCCAACGGTCCCTGGATCAACCGGGGTGGCGCCCGCGCCGACACCCAGCGCATCGTCGAGCAGTACGACGTCCGCACCCCCGGCATCGACACCCTGGCCCGCGCCCTGTCGGGCGGAAACCAGCAGAAGCTGATCGTCGGGCGCGAGATGAGCGGCAACCCGGTGGTGCTGATCGCCTCCCACCCGACGCGGGGCGTCGACGTCGGCGCCCAGGCCGCCATCTGGGACCACCTCAAGCGTGCCCGGCACGACGGGCTTGCCGTGCTGCTGATCTCGGCCGACCTCGACGAGCTGATCGGCCTGTCCGACACCATCGAGGTGATCCTGCGCGGCAGGCTGGTCGGCCGGTTCGACCCGGCCGCCATCACCCCCCAGGATCTGGGCTCCGCGATGACCGGGGGTGAGGCAGAGTGATCCGCCTGCGCGGGGTCGGCTTCGCCCTGCTCGCCCCCCTCATCGCCGTCCTGATCGCGATGGCGGCCACCAGCCTGGTCATCATGGCCACCGGCAGCCAGTCGGGTGTCGGCGACTTCTGGTCGATCATCCTGAGCAAGCCCGAGAACCGGATCATCGTCAACATCGTCGACCAGACGACCATGATCTACCTGTCCGCGGTCGCGGCCGCGCTGGGCTTCCGGATGGGGCTGTTCAACATCGGGGTCGAGGGCCAGTACACGATCGCGTCGTACGTCGCCGCGACGTTCGCCGGTGCGGCCCTGGTGCCCGGCGCCCTGAACGTGGTGGCGACCCTCGTGGTCGCGATGGCCGTCGGTGCGGCCTGGGCCGGCATCGCCGGCATCCTGCGCACCACCCGCGGTGTGAGCGAGGTGATCTCCACGATCATGCTCAACGCGATCGCGGCGATCCTCGTGGGCTACCTGCTCGACAAGCACGGCATCCATGGTGGCAACCAGGTGCGCACCACGGCACTCGACAGCTCCGCGCACGTGCCCGGCTGGAGCCCGTTCACGGCGCAGGACGGCCCGATCTGGGGCCTGGCCCTGATGGCGGTGCTGGTCGGTGTCGGGTTCTGGGTGCTGCTCAACAAGACCCGCTTCGGCTTCGATCTCCGCGCCACCGGCCTCTCCCAGAGCGCCGCGGTGGCCAGCGGCATCAAGGTCAACCGGATGGTGCTCTTCTCGATGCTGCTCTCCGGTGCGGTCGCCGGCCTGATCTGGATGCCGGCGTACTTCGGTGCCGCCTACACCTACGGGACGACGTTCCAGGCCGGCCTGGGCTTCACCGGCATCGCCGTCGCACTCCTCGGGCGCAACCAGCCGGTCGGCATGATCTTCGGCGCCCTGCTCTTCGCCTTCCTCACCGCCCAGTCCAACTCTCTGACGCTGTTCACCGACATCTCCGCCAGCGTCGTCCAGATCACCCAGGGAGTCGCGGTGCTGGCGGTCGTGGTCGCCTACGAGCTGGTCCGCCGCTACCGGATCCGTCTGGAGCAGCGCTCGGTCCAGCGAGCACCGCGGGCGACGCCCGAGGAGGTGCCCGCGTGAGCACCACGACCAAGGAACGCTCCGGTTCGGTGACCGTGTCCGACCGCCTCGGCCGGCTGCACGGCAGGGGCTGGCTGGTCGCCCTCGGCGTCGTGGTGGTCGTCTCGGCCGTCCGCCTGATCACCGGCGCCGACGACGTGACGTCGGCCAACACCCTGCGTGCCGCCATCCTCTCGGCGTGCCCGATCCTGATGGCCGGCATGGGCGGCCTGTGGGCCGAGCGCGCCGGCATCGTCAACATCGGCCTCGAGGGCCAGATGCTGCTCGGCACCTGGGGGGCCGCCTACTTCACCTACTGGTACGGCCCCTGGGTCGGCCTGATCGGCGCCGCGGTGCTGGGCGCCATCGGCGGCCTGCTGCACGGCATCGCGACGATCACCTTCGGCGTCGACCACATCGTGTCGGGTGTCGCGATCAACATCATCGGACTCGGGGCCACCCAGTTCCTCGCGGAGGCCTACTTCTCCGACCTGCAGTACGGCGGCCCGCGCCAGCTCACGGGGCTCGATCCGCTGCCCTACCTCACCATCCCCGGACTCTCCGACGGACTGACCTCGCTCAACGACCGCCACCTGTTCGTGGTCTCCGACGTCGCCGGCCTGCTGGCGGCCCTGACGACCAAGGTCTCCGCGCTGACGGTGATCATCGCGGTCATCGTGGTCGCGACCACCTGGATCCTGTGGCGTACGACGTTCGGGCTGCGGCTGCGGTCGTGCGGCGAGAGCCCGGCGGCGGCCGAGTCGCTCGGTGTCAACGTCTACCGCTACAAGTACATCGCGGTCATCGTCTCCGGCGCGCTCGCCGGCCTCGGTGGTGCGTTCCTGGCCCTGGTCGCCTCCAGCGGCTTCGTCACCAACCAGGCCGGCGGCCGTGGCTACATCGGCCTGGCCGCGATGATCTTCGGCAACTGGCGACCGCTCGGCACGGTCGGTGCCTCGGTGATGTTCGGCTACACCGACGCCCTGCGTCTGCGCAACGCCTCCGCCGTACACGCGCTGCTGCTGCTGGTCGCCATCGGCCTGATCGCCTACGCAGCCTGGCGGCTCTACCGGCGGCACCGCACCTCGGCGGTCGTGATGCTTGTGCTCGGGGTCGGCTTCCTGCTGTGGTACCTGCTGACCGACACCGTGCCGCGCGAGTTCACCGGCATGACGCCGTACGTCGTGACACTGCTGGTGCTCTCGCTGGCCAGTCAGCGGCTGCGGATGCCCGCGGCCGACGGGCAGGTCTATCGCAAGGGCAGCGCAGGATGACCGCGGCCTCCGGCGACGTCGACTGGCCGGCCCTCCAGGCCGCGGCCACGGAGGCGATGAGCCACGCCTACGTGCCGTACTCCCACTTCTACGTCGGCGCGGCCGGCCTCGTCGACGACGGCCGGATCGTGACGGGCTGCAACGTCGAGAACGCGGCGTACGGCGTGGCGCTGTGTGCCGAGTGCGGCATGGTCTCCGCTCTGCACGTGACCGGCGGGGGGCGGCTGACCCACGCCGTGTGTGTGGACGCGCAGGGCGCCGTGCTGATGCCGTGTGGCCGATGCCGGCAGCTGCTGTGGGAGAACGGCGGGCCGACGATGGAGCTGCTCACCGTCTCCGGGGTGCGGACGATGGACGAGGTGCTGCCCGATGCGTTCGGTCCCGACAACCTCGCTTGACCTGGCCGACCCGGCCTTCGTCGCCGACCCCTACCCCTTCCTCGCGCAGGAGCGACGCCGGCACCCGGTCGCCTGGCACGAGCCGTCGGGGATGTACCTCACCTTCGATCACTCCTCGGCCGGTGCCGTGCAGCGCAACCGCAGCCTGGCGCGGCTCTGGCGCGACCGTGAGCCGGCGGCGTACCTCGAGCCCTTCAACCTCCTGCACCGCAACCAGATGATGGAGAACGAGCCGCCCGAGCACGACCGGCTGCGCCGCCCCGTGGCGGCCGCGTTCAACCGGGGCCACATCGAGCGGCTGCGGCCGCGGGTGCGGGCCCTGGCCGCCGAGCTCCTCGAGGCCGTCGACCCGGCCGGCTTCGACGTCGTACGGGAGTACGCCGAGCCGCTGCCGGTGCTCGTCATCGCCGAGCTGCTCGGCGTGCCGCGCGAGCATGCCCCCGAGCTGCGGGAGTGGTCGCAGGCGATCGTGCGGATGTACGAACCCTCGCCGCCGTCCGAGGTCGTGGACGCGGCCGTGCAGGCGGCCTCCGATTTCGCCGCACTGGTCCGCGAGCTCGCCGACGTACGGCGCCGCGAGCCCGCCGACGACCTGGTCACCGACCTGGTGCGGACCGACCTGTCCGCCGACGAGGTGGTCGCGGCCGTCGTGCTGCTGCTCAACGCCGGCCACGAGGCCTCGGTCAACGTCTTCGGCAACGGGCTGGTCGCGATGCTCGCGCACGGTCTGGTGCCCGGTGACGACGTGGCGCTGACCGTCGAGGAGATGCTGCGCTTCGACTCCGCGCTCCAGCTCTTCGAGCGCACCGCCACGGCGCCCGTCGAGGTCGGCGGCGTCGTGGTCGAGCCCGGCCAGAGGATCGCCGCGCTGCTCGGCGCCGCCAACCGCGACCCTGGCGTGTTCGCCGACGCCGACACGTTCGACGTACGCCGCGACCCCAACCCGCATCTGGCCTTCGGGGTCGGCGTGCACTTCTGCCTCGGCGCGCCGCTGGCGCGGATGGAGCTGGCCGAGTCGGTGGCGGCGCTGTTCACGGCGTACCCCCACCTGGCCCTGGCCGGCGAGCCAGTGAGCCGGGGCACGTTCGTGCTCCGGGGGCATCGTTCGGTGCCGGTCTCGACCGGCCGATAGGGTCCCCGCATGCCTGCTCACGACGCGGTGGAGGTCATCGGCGCCAAGCGTGACGGTGGCGCCCTGAGCGACAGCCAGATCGACTGGGTGATCGACGCCTACACGCGCGGCGACGTGGCCGACGAGCAGATGTCGGCGCTCGCGATGGCGATCCTGCTCAACGGCATGGACCAGCGGGAGATCGCGCGCTGGACCCACGCGATGATCGCGTCGGGGGAGCGGATGGACTTCTCCGGCCTCTCCCGGCCGACCGCGGACAAGCACTCCACCGGGGGCGTCGGTGACAAGATCACGCTGCCGCTGGCGCCGCTGGTCGCGGCCTGCGGGATCGCCGTACCCCAGCTGTCGGGGCGGGGCCTGGGTCACACCGGCGGCACTCTCGACAAGCTCGAGTCGATCCCGGGCTGGCGCGCGGCTCTGTCGAACGCCGAGATGCTCGCCCAGCTCGACTCGGTCGGCGCGGTCATCTGCACGGCCGGCGACGGGCTGGCACCCGCCGACAAGAAGCTCTACGCGCTGCGCGACGTCACCGGCACCGTGCCCGCCGTCCCGCTGATCGCCTCGTCGATCATGAGCAAGAAGATCGCCGAGGGCACGGGTGCGCTCGTGCTCGACGTCAAGGTCGGCACCGGTGCGTTCATGACGGACGTCGACATGGCCCGCGAGCTCGGCCGCACGATGGTCGCGCTCGGCACCGAAGCCGGCGTACGCACCGTGGCGCTGCTCACCGACATGTCGACGCCGCTCGGGCTGACCGCCGGCAACGCGCTGGAGGTCGGCGAGTCGGTCGAGGTGCTCGCCGGTGGTGGGCCCGCCGATGTCGTGGAGCTGACCTTGGCTCTGGCCCGGGAGATGCTCGCCGGCGCCGGTCGCGACGACGTCGACCCCGTCGACGTACTCGCGTCGGGACGCGCGATGGACGTGTGGAAGCAGATGATCTCCGCCCAGGGCGGCGACCCCGATGCGCCGCTGCCCACGGCCCGCGAGACCCACGTCGTCGCCGCGCCGTCGTCCGGAGTGCTGACCCGGCTCGACGCGATGGCGGTCGGTCTCGCGGCCTGGCGCCTCGGCGCCGGCCGCGCGCGCAAGGAGGATCCGGTCCAGGCCGGCGCGGGAGTCGTGTGGCACGCCCGGCCCGGCGACTCGGTCACCGAGGGCTCGCCGCTGCTCACCCTGCACACCGACGACCCGGATCGCTTCGAGCGCGCTCTCGCTGCGCTGGAGGGTGGGTACGACGTCGCCGACGGCTCGTCGTACACCCCCACCTCCCTCGTCCTGGACCGACTCTCCTGAACGCCGAGGGCGGACGGCGCGGGGGACGGGTGGTCAGGGGAGCAGCAGCACGACCGTCTCGGCGACGCAGGCGGGCTTGGACTCGCCCTCGATCTCGACCACCCACTGGAAGCTCAGCTGCTTGCCCGCCGACACGTCGGTGACCTCACCGAGGGTGGCGGTGGCGCGCACCCGCGAGCCGACGCGCACCGGGTTGGGGAAACGCACCTTGTTGACGCCGTAGTTCAGCTTGGCGCCCGGCGTCTCGAGCGAGAAGATCTGCGCGCCGAGCATGGGCACCAGCGAGAGCGTCAGGTAGCCGTGCGCGATGGTCCCGCCGAAGGGGCCGTCCTTCGCACGCTCCACGTCGACGTGGATCCACTGGTGGTCGCCCGTCGCCTCGGCGAACTGATCGACCCGCGCCTGGTCGATCTCGAGCCAGTCGCTGTTGCCGAGCTCCTCACCGGCCGTGGCCGCAAGCTCGTCGAAGTCGGCCAGGACGCGCATGGGTGCTCCTCGGGTGGATCGGCGGATCTGGGATGATCCGGTCATGTCCACCGGCGAACCTACCCCGCTCACCCGCGAACAGATCCGTCAGGCGCCCAAGGTCCTGCTGCACGACCACCTCGACGGCGGGCTGCGTCCGCAGACGGTCGTCGAGCTCGCGCAGGCCTGCGGCCACGAGCTCCCGGCGTACGACGCTGAGGCCCTGGGCACCTGGTTCGCGGAGGCGGCCGACTCGGGCTCGCTGGTGCGCTACCTGGAGACCTTCGACCACACGGTGGGGGTGATGCAGACCCCCGAGGCGCTGACCCGGGTGGCCCGCGAGTGCGTGGAGGACCTGGCCGACGACGGCGTGGTCTACGCCGAGGTGCGCTACGCACCCGAGCAGCACGTCGAGAGCGGGCTCTCCCTCGACGACGTGGTCTCGGCGGTGCAGGCGGGCTTCGACGACGCAGTCCGGGCGGCGGACGGCCGAATCGTCGTACGCCAGCTGCTCACGGCCATGCGGCACCAGGCCCGATCGCGCGAGATCGCCGAGCTGGCGGTGGCCTGGCGAGACCGGGGCGTGGCGGGCTTCGACATCGCGGGTGCGGAGGCCGGCTTCCCGCCGACCCGGCACCTCGACGCCTTCGAGTACCTCCAGCGGCAGAACGCCCACTTCACCATCCACGCCGGCGAGGCCTTCGGTCTGCCGTCGATCTGGGAGGCGATCCAGTGGTGCGGCGCCGACCGGATCGGACGCGGGGTGCGCATCGTCGACGACATCACGATCGACGCCGAGGGTCACGCGCACCTCGGCCGGCTGGCGGCGTACGTGCGCGACAAGCGGATCCCGCTCGAGCTCTGCCCGGCCAGCAACATCCAGACCGGGGCGGCCTCGTCGATCGCCGAGCACCCGATCGGACTGCTGACCCGACTGCGGTTCCGGGTCACGGTCAACACCGACAACCGGCTGATGAGCCAGACGTCGATGACGTCCGAGATGGCCGCGCTCGTCGACGCGTTCGGCTACGGCTACGCCGACCTGCGCTGGTTCACCATCAACGCGATGAAGTCCGCCTTCCTCCCGTTCGACGAGCGGCTCGCGATCATCGACGGCGTGATCAAGCCGGGGTACGCCGCGCTGACGGTGTGAGCGCCCACCACCAGCGGGTCCAGCCGCCCAGGGCCGGGTGGGTGCCGCGCGTCGGCACCGTGACCAGCCGCCCGCTCGCGGGGTCGTGCACGAGCCACGTGTCGGCGTCGCCGGCCACCACGAGGACGACGTGTCGTGGCAGCCAGCGGTTGCCGACGTAGAGCGCAACCGGGTCGTGAACGGGCGCGCGCACCGCACGGCGTACGGAGGTGATGCGGTAGCGACGGCCGAGGGTGTGTCCCAGCCCCGCCGCCAGCGCGAGCGGCTGGGTGCCGAGCGGGCGAGGCCAGGGCAGCTGGGGGGAACCGTCGGCCGTCCAGTGGCACAGCCGGCGGTGGGCGGCGAGCACCTCGGCGCCGAACGCCGACTGGTCCCCGCGCAGGCGAGCGGCGTACGCCGGGTCGGTCAGCATCCGCGCGGCCACCGCGCAGGTCGCTCCGCACGAACGCTGGTCGGGCTGGTGCAGGCCCGCGAGCAGGGATGGGTCACCCACGGCGCAACGCCTCGATGCGGGCCAGGGCCTGATCGGGGGAGAGCGGCTCGCACCCGCGTCCGACGGCCCGGCTGACGACGTGGCGCTGGCCGCGCATCAGGGCCAACCCACGCCGGAGCAGCACGAGCGGTGGCTTGCGATGCTCGCGCAGGTCGCGAGTGAGCCGTCGCCAGAAGGTGACCAGCGGGTGCTGGCGCAGGCAGATCGCCGCCGCGACCAGACCCCGGTCGCGGCAGGGCTCCACGACCTGGTCGGCGAAGATGCCCTCGGCGACGAAGAGGATGGCGGGTCCGAGGTCCAGATCGGTGAACCCGGTGCGGCCGTCGCGAGCGATCTCGTAGACCGGCACCGTCGTCCGGCCGGTGCGGCACAGCTCGTCGAGCGCGGCCACGGCGTCGTCTCGCAGCCACGAGCGCGGGTCGTCCCAGTCGGGGAGTCCGGCGTTCGCCCCGGCCTCGATCCGCGGGAGGGCGGGATCGTCGCCGTCGCGGTAGAAGTCGTCGAGCCGGAGGATTGGCAGCCCCGCACGAGCGGCGAGCCGGGACTTGCCCGACCCGGAGGGGCCGGCGAGGACGATCACTCGGGCAGGCACGGCCCACATTGTGCCCAACCCCCCCCGGGCACGGACTTTTGCATTTGCCAGACCGACGGCACGAATCCCACCTATTCTCCAGTCGAGCCATCGGGGCTGAGCATCGAATCAAGGGGATGTCATGGGCAAGGGCAGTCACGCAGGGGAACGTACGAAGACGAAGAAGCAGCGCAGCCCCCTGCCGTTCGTGGGGCTGGCGGCAGCCCTCGTCGTCGGCGGAGGCGCAGCGTTCTACGTGCTGAACCCCGGCAACTCGACCGCTACCGCGGGAGCGTGCGGGAAGGCGCCGATCCACGTGGTCGTCGCACCGGGCGCCACGTCCCTGCTCAAGGCCATCACGGGCGAGGTCAAGCAGAGCTGCCAGACCTTTGACGTCGAGGAGAAGAGCACCACCGAGGTCGTCGCCACCGCGCTGTCGACCAAGAAGCTCCCGGACATCTGGGTCCCCGACACCATCGACTGGAAGACGCGACTGGACGGCGCCGGCGTCGGGACCAAGATCCTGGCCGCATCGATGGCGAGCACGCCGGTCGTCATGGTCGGGGCCACCGGCACCAAGGCCCCGGCCAGCTGGGGTGACGCCCTGGCCACCGGCCAGGTCTCGATGTCGGACCCCATCACCACCACCGTCGGCGCGCGTGCCCTGAGCGCCCCGCTGGCGGAGGCGCCAGCCCTGCGCCGCAGCAACGACACCGTGGCGCAGCTGATCGTGCCGGCCGCCCAGCTCGCCGGCGCCAGCGGCGCGGCGGGTACGGCGACCGCTGCCCCGGAGCTCACCACGCTCGGCGACACCCCTGGCCGGATGGCCTCGATGACCGAGCAGCAGTTCCTCACCGCCAATGACAACACCTTGGTCTCCGTGGTGCCGGCCACCGGTGCCCCCCTGATCAACTACGCGCTGGTGATCCCGCGGCCCCCGCGGGCCGACATCAGCGACGCGGCGTACCAGATCTACGGCTTCTCGAACTCCGGCTCGGCGCTGCCGACCTACGCCGCCGCCGACCTGCGCCTGGCACGTGGCCGCACGACCGGGGCCAAGGAGAACAACCTGAAGTTCCTCAAGTCGCCCGATCCCAGTCTCGTCACGTGGGAGCAGCGGGTCTGGCAGGGCGCCACCACGCCGGTGAATCTGCTCGCGGCCGTCGACACCTCCAGTGCCATGGACTCGCACAGTGGCATCGACCTGGCCTCGCAGCTGGTCTCCACCACCGCCTCGCGTCTGCCCGACAACGCGGTCCTCGGTCTGTGGGGCTTCTCCTCGGGCCAGGGTTCGTCGGGCGCGCGAGAGATCGAAGCGATGCGCGGCCTCGGCAGCGACGTCGGCGGAACCTCCCAGCGGGCCCTGATCGTCCAGCAGGCCGGTCAGCTGCACGGCCAGACCAAGGGCTCCTCCAGCCTGGTCGAGACCGCCGTGGCGGCGTACACGAAGGCCACGCAGTCCTACAACAGCCACTTCTACAACGCGGTGCTGCTGATCAGCAACGGTTCGACGAGCGGCGACCGGCAGAGCCTGGCCTCGGGCTTGGCCAAGCTGCGCAAGCTCAACGACCCGCGTCGTACGGTCCGCATCATCGCGGTCGGCGTCGGCGGGGCCGACATGAACACCCTGCGTGCGATCGCCGGCGCCACCGGCGGCCGGGCGTACGGCGCCTCCTCGCCGGCCAACGCCATGAGCATCCTCGCGCAGGCGCTGATCAACCACTGATCCACGCAACGCCGGGGCTCACCGAGGCCGGCACGTACACCTGCGTGGTCAAGGAGGCCCACGGCGTCAAGCGGTGACGCTCTAGACCCCGACCGGGTGCCACACGGTCTTGGTCTCCAGGAACGAGGTCATCGGGGTAAGCCCGGGATCGGCGGTCCAGTCGGGCTCACCTGCCCCGGGGCGGCGTACCCGCTTGAGGTTCTCGGCCGCTGCTTCCTCCCACGCCAGGGCCTGCTCCGCGTCGCCGGCGGCGCCGGTGAGGTCGATCGCGTTGACGTCCATGTGGGCGGCCAGCGTGGGCACCGTGTTGGTGAGCGGTCCGGTCAGCAGGTTGACCACGCCGGCGGGTACGTCGGAGGTGGCGAGCACCTCGCCGAACGTGATCGCGGGCAGCGGACGCCGGTAGGAGCAGGCGACGACGGCGGTGTTGCCGGTCACCACGACCGGCGCGACGACCGAGACCAGCCCGAGCAGGCTCGACTCCTGCGGCGCCACGACGGCCACGACACCGGTCGGCTCGGGGGTGGAGAGGTTGAAGAACGGTCCCGCGACGGGGTTGGCGTTGCCGACGACCTGGGTGACCTTGTCGGCCCAGCCGGCGTACCAGACGAGCCTGTCGATGGCGGCGTCGACGGCCTTGCCGGCGCCCGGGGCGGTGAGGCCCTCACCCTGACGCAGACCCTCGACGAACTGCGGTCTACGGTCTTCCATCACCTCGGCGATGCGATAGACGATCTGCGCCCGGTTGTACGCCGTGCGGGCCGACCAGGCACCGAACGCCGTGCGGGCCGCCTGGACGGCGTCACGGGCGTCCTTGCGCGAGGCCTGCGCGGCGTTCGCGACGAACCGGCCCTTGGCGTCCTCGACGACGTAGGAGTGTCCGGACTCGGAGCGCGGGAACGCCCCGCCGATGAACAGCTTGTAGGTCTTGCGGACGTCGATTCGTGTCATCGCAGGTATCCCTCCAGGCCGTGGCGGCCGCCCTCGCGGCCGTAACCGGACTCCTGGTAGCCACCGAACGGGCTCGTCGGGTCGAACTTGTTGAACGTGTTGGCCCACACCACGCCGGCACGCAGGGCCTTGGCCATCATCAGGATCCG
>JBPCQY010000108.1:0-16360 GCA_050997635.1 Nocardioides sp. | reverse complement strand
AGCGCGTAGCGCGCGGCACGTTGGGGCACCGACCCCGGGTGGCCGCCGGTGGTGAGCACTATCTGTTCCAGACTGGCGCGGTCCGCCTCGATCTCCGCAGTGAGGGCCACGAGTTCGGCAGCCCACGGCGAACCCTCGTGGCGCGACGAGGCCGCGCGGAACATCGCCACCCCCGGGTGCGCCGCCATCAGGTGGGCCATCGCGTAGGTACTCACCACATCACGAGTCATGTCGGTCTCCCTGCCCCGGTCTGCTTCGGGATGTCCACCCTACCTGCCGCGAAATGAATGAGCGGGTACGTAGGCGAGGCCTCGAGCGTCCTGGGTCTGCCGATGACGGACCCCGCCACGGTCTCGGGTCCGATAGCGGGGTCGCTGGGTCAAGCGTAGGTGATCTGGGGCCAATTGGTCCCGTCTCGCTGCCCGACCAGAAGCATGCTGCCGGTCGGCGTCAGGCGTCCGGTTCAGCAGTGCTAAGCGCGGCGTCGAGGTGAGCGCGGAGGGTGCGAGCCTCGTGCAGGGTCAGCTCGATCTCTATGTCGGTGCTCTCGCGGTGGAGCAGGACGCTCGCCTCGGACGCTCGGGGCCAGCGGCGCAGAACCACTTCGAGGCAGTCGAGACGCCAGACGTCGCCGTACTTGTCAGCCTTGCCGAGGGAGAGCGGGGTCTGCCAGAACCGCGACCAGCAGAGGCGGTCCTCTGGGTGCTGGTCAGGGTGCCCGTCGCCCTTGCGGTCGCACCACGGCTCGCAGGCACGGAGAGGGACCGCGAGCGGGTCGAGCGGGTCGACCTCGGACTCCTGCGCGCTCATCGGTGGGCCTCCAGCCACTCGGCCGCCGCCAGGGCGTCCTGGGCCAGCGTACGGAGCTGGGCGGACGTCAGGGGGTCGCCGTCGGACTGGATCTGGACGTCGTACTCCAGCACACCGGGCGCTTCGACGTACCCATCGGCGCCGGCGTGCAGGAAGTCCCCGAACGAGTCACGGCCGTGCCCTCGCAGCTCACGGCCGTCACTGGCCACGCTGTCGACCGGGTGATCCGGCTTGAGGGTGCACCACTCCGGGCACGGGGTGGCGATGTAGGTGACTTCATCTGTGAAAACGAGCGGTGTGGTCATGGGCGTTGCCTCTCAATCGGGGATATTCCGCCCCACAGCGCTCCTGACCTGCACGTTTGTCACGCGGAACCGCACAGCGCTCAGCCGTCCCTAGTGCGCGACTACCTCGACTGAGGATCCCGGCTTCGTCCTCCTCGGCGAGGATCTGAAGGATCTCAATGAGTTGGTCGTAGAGAGCTTCGGCGCACTCTCTTCGAGCGGCCATGAAGCAGGACCTTGGGGTGAAAGTGGATCGATGTCCGGGCTGCGAGGGCTCACCCCTCAGGGCGAACTGGTCAGCTGCCGCGGAAGGAAGGGTCCCCGACGCGGCTATTCCTTGGAGAACAAGAACTGGGCCATCTGCAGATGAAGAGCTCGGAGACGGTTCGATTGATCGTGTGCCCGTTCGATCAGTTGCTCGAGACTCACCCGAGACAAGCGCTCGTCCCAGGCGGAAGCGGCGAGGAGGACCTCCCAACCTGCGGTCTTGGCGGCGACACCGCTACGGAGTTTCTCCAGTTCGGACAATGACGAGACCCCCTCCTTCCAGTGCAGCACGCGTGATGCATGACCGGCAGCCTCCATTCCCACCCGGATGGTGCGGTGAGCCAAAGAGTCAGGGTCACCCCCGAGGTCTCGGACGACGTCCGCGAGACTCTCCCGATCAGCCTCGATCTCCGAGACCAGCGCCGACAGTTCCTCTCCGCACCGAGAGTCATGCAGGTGGGAGGCGGCCCCACGGAACATCGCCACCCCCGTATGGGCTGCCCCCAGATGGCCGATCGCGTATGCCCTGACGCTGTCACGACCCATGTCCAACCTCCTCTTTTCTTTGAGAGCAGGTCTACGCCCGCTGTGACTGAAATGGCTCACCCCTAGGGGCCTCGTCACCCCAACTTGCCCCGCAGACGACTGCGCCAGCCGGGCATTAGCCAGGGTCCAGGAGCCGGCTGGCAGCCATTCCTCGACGACGACCCACCGGTCGCGCTCGAGCACGGGGCGGACGACGCGGCCCTGCCACCCGGCCGCCGTACGACGCCACTCGATCAGCAGGCCCGGGAGGCGACCGTGCCGGTCGGTGACCCAGCACGGCTTGACCGGTGACGCGTCGTCGTCGCCGGTCGAGGTGCCGTGGATCCGCTCGGCGAGCGTCGGGCGATCGCTGCGACGGTTCATCCCTCCGACCACGCCGAAGAGACGACCCGACCATGACCGACATCGACAACAACGGCACCATCGACGCGGCACCCGACCTGCGCGAAGACGGCGACGTCACCGTGCTCACCCATCCCGACCACGGTGAGTTCCGGCTGCGCACCGAGGCGTCCGAGCGTCCGTCGTACGTCGCGTTCCGGTGGATCCATCGCCTCCCCGACGACGGCAGGGACCGGCCCACCCTGGTGGAGTTCCGGATCGAGCCGCGCGACACCGGGATGCGACTCGCGGTCGCCGAGAGCGGCTTCTCAGGCCTGCAGAAGCCCCGCGCCGAATGGCTCAGGACCGCGCCGACAACGACTCCGGCTGGGATCCGAGCTCGCCGCGGCCCGAGCCTTCATCGAGGCCCGGTGAAGGGATGGCGAGCGAGAGCCTGGCCCCGGTGTTCTCCGCCCTCGGTGACGACACCCGGTGGGAGATCCTGAGCCGGCTGGGCGAGGGTCCGGCGTCCGCGTCGGCCCTCGCCCGCGAGCTGCCGGTGACCCGGCAGGCGATCGTCAAGCACCTCGAGGTCCTGCGGTCGGTGGGCCTGGTCGAGGCCGAGCAGCAGGGGCGCGAGCTGGTGCACCGGGCTCTCGGGGGACGCCTCAACGAGGTCGCGCGCGGTCTCGAGCAGATCGCGGACGCCTGGGACACCCAGCTGGTCCTGGTCAAACGCCTCGCCGAGCAGCAGGACCGAGGCAGCCCTGTGGCTATCGTGGGCGGGTGCCTTCGCGACGCCAGCAGTTGACCTCCGCGGCCCGGTTCGCGCGCGCGTTGTACGCCGACCGCGCCGTCACGGCGTACGCCGCGGCTCGGGGTGACGCCTTCGCCCAGCTGCGTGGCCGTCAGGGCCGGGTCGACCCGTACGCCGTCTACGAGCGGATCCGCGCCGAGGGCGGGATGGTCACGACCCGACTGGGCAACCTCGCGACCGTCGACCACGCGGCGTGCAGCGCGGTGCTCCGCAGCCGGCGGTACGGCGTACGGCCCGACGATGCGCCGACGGGGCCGGACGAGGAGTTCGACCTCTCGTTCCTCGACCGCGACCCGCCGGACCACACGCGCCTTCGGAGGCTGGCGAGCCCGGCGTTCAGCCCCAAGCGGGTCGCGGGCTACCGGGTCTCGATCGAGAAGGTCGTGGACGGGCTGCTGGACGAGGCGGCGGCCGCGGGGGAGGTCGACCTGGTGTCGGCGTTCGCCGCACCGGTGCCGATCGCGGTCATCACCGAGCTGCTCGGGATCCCCGATGCCGACGCCGCAGCGTTCACGGCGTACGGCACGGCCATCGGCGGCGCGCTGGGCGGGATCCGATCGCTGGGCCACGCCGCCGAGCTGAGTCGTGCCGATGCCGAGCTGGACGCGCTCTTCGACTCGCTCTTCGAGCGTCGCCGGGCGCAGCCGCAGGACGACCTGATCAGCAGCCTGGTCGCCGCCGAGGGCGAGACGATCGAGCCGGGGGAGATGCGGCCGCTGTGCGGCCTGCTCCTGATCGCCGGGTTCGAGACGACAGTCAACCTGATCGGCAACGCCGTCGATGTCCTGCTCGACCGGCCCGACCAGTGGCAGGCGCTCGTCGAGGACCCCGGCCGCGCCGCGCACGTCGTGCAGGAGGTGCTGCGCTTCGAGCCGCCCGTCCACCGCACCGCCCGGGTCAGCTTCGACGCCACCGAGCTGCTGGGCCGCCCGGTCCGGCGCGGGCAGGTCGTCCATGTCCTCCTCGGGGGCGCCAACCGCGACCCTGCCGTCTTCGAGCGGCCGCAGGAGTTCGATCCCGACCGTGCCGAGCTCGCCGAGCACCTCGCCTTCTCCAGCGGCATCCACCACTGCCTGGGCCGACCGCTGGCCGAGCTCGAGGCCGTCGTCGCCCTGACCCGGCTCGCCGAGCGCGCACCGCGCCTCACCCGCGCCGGGCGCACCCAGCTACGACCCAGCACCCTGATCCGCGGGCCGCAGTATCTGCCGGTCCGGCTCTGAGACCGGCACAGCGTCAGCGCTCGACGCGCAGCTCGCCGAGCTCGCTCCAGTCGTCCTGGTCGACCTCCTGGCTGATGATCCGCGGCGTCTCGGCCAGGTACGCCGGGAACTCGCGCTGGGTCTGCTGGAAGTGCTCGCTGCCCACGTGGGCGGCGCCGGCCTCGGGGTCACGGAACGCCTCCACCAGGACGTACTCGTCGGCGTCGTCGAGGCTGCGTGACCAGTCGAACCACAGGCAGCCCTCCTCGGCCCGGCACGCCTCGGTGAAGCCGCGCGACAGCTCGGGCCACTGGTCGGCGTACTCGGGCAGGATGCGGAACTTCGCGGTGATGAAGATCAAGGGACACCTCCGGGGGCCTCGTCGTCTTAAGCGGGACTGGTCAGCGTCGCTCGCGGCGTACCCGGCGACGCAGCTGCAGGATCCGGAGCGAGCCGGCGACGGTGGCCAGGAACAGCCCCGCCACGGTGGCGATCAGCAGGGCGACGGCGACCGGCACGCTCCCGTCCCAGCCGAAAAAGGAGACCGTCGTCGAGCGGGTGTTCTGGGCGATGAAGATGATCAGCAGCAGCAGCACGACGCCGAGCGAGACGACCGAGACCCAGAAACCGCTCGTGCGGGAGCCGCGCAGGGGGTCCCGGGTGGATCGTTGGGGCCGCGGCTTACGATCGCCGTCGGCCGTGGCTTCTGGTGTCTCGCTCATGGCTCGACCCTACCCGGCCAGGAACCGCTCAGCCGGTCGCCACGAGCACGATCGCGGCCGCGCACAGGGCGAGCCCGGCCGCCTGCACCCGGTGGACGTGCTCCTTGAGCACGACCGCGGCCAGCAGCACGGTGACCGCGGGATAGAGCGAGGTCAGCACTGCCGAGACACTCAACAGTCCGCGGTGGGTTGCCAGCAGGAACGCGAGGACGGCGACGGCGGCCAGCACCCCGCTCACGAGACCCCACCACTCGCCGCGGCGGGTGGGGATCGGGCTTGCGCCGAGCAGGTACGCCGCCACGACGACCGCCGTGACCGACGCCGCCTGGTTGGCGACGACGGGCCAGTAGCCAGCGGAGGCCGGGACCTGTCCCAGCGCGGCGAACAGCACGCCGAACCCGACGCCGGCCAGGATGCCGTCGAGCAGCCCGCTCATCGCGGCCGCGCCCGGGTCCGGCACCTCGCGTGAGACCAGCCAGATCCCGGGGAGTGCCGCCGCGATCCCGATCCAGACCAGGAACGAGGGGCGTTCGCCGGTGGCGAACCCCAGAAGCACCGGGATCACGGTCGCGCCCACCGCGGACACGGGTGCCACGACGCCCATCCGGCCGGCGGCCAGGCCGCGGTAGAGGAACGTCGTACCCGCGCCCGAGCCGACCCCGGCGACCAGTCCCCAGACCAGGTCGCCCGCGTGCGGGTCGCCCGGGACGGCCACGGCGAGCACCAGGGTGCCCAGCAGCGCGCCGGTGCAGGCGAGCACGGCGACCGGCCACAGCGTCGTACGACGAGCCGTCAGGCCGCCGATGAAGTCCGAGACGCCGTACGCGATCGCCCCGAGCAGGGCGAGCACGACGGCCATCAGATGACCACCACGGTGACGAACCAGACCAGGGCGGCCAGCGTGGCCGCGGCGATCTCCAAGAGGAGACCGACGCCGATCGAGCGGAGGGCGAGCCGGGTGGTCGGGCCAGCGGCCGCCCCGCCGACCCGACTGCGTTCAGCCAGGTAGACGCCGAGGACGAAGCCGAGCAGCAGCCCGACGACGGGCACCACGAAGAACCCGACCACGCCGAGCAGCACGCCCACCCACTGGGTGGTCGCGGGGATGCCGGCGTCGCGGAGCCGGCGGTGGGGGAGGGCGTACTTGGCGGCGGAACCCGCGGCCACCAGACCCAGCGCGATGGCCAGCACGACCCAGCCGGCCGGCCGGGACACCTCGGTCGCCCACACCGCGATCGCGACGACGACCAGCAGCGAACCCGGGAGGAACGGCACCAGGATCCCCACCAGCCCCACCAGGATCACGAGGCCGACGAGCACGTCCGTAGCGGTCACGTCGTCACCCTTTCACGCGGCCCGCTGACCGCCTCCGGGACGGGCGAAGGCCCCGGACCGGATGGTCCGGGGCCTTCTGCTTGCTCGGGCTCAGCGCTCGTCTGCGGGCGCCGAGGCGGGTGGGTCGGAGAGCTTGTGCGTCTCGTCGACGACGTTGATCGCGATCTGCTTCAACTTGTCGCCGTGCTCACGCGCGTGGTGGGCACAGAAGTGAAGCTCTCCGCCGGAGGGGAGCTCGACCTTGAGGTAGGCCTGAGCCCCGCAGCGGTCGCAGCGGTCGGCCGCGCTCAGCGCAGCGGCACCTAGGGCAACAGCAGTGGTCACATCGGCCTCATTTCTACTCATCGTGTCTGGTTCAACATGGAGGGCGAGCCGATGATTCCCGTGCTCTGTGGCCCCCCCATGTGCCCCCGACAGCTCCATCCAATCACGGACCTTGTTCCCCGAGTCGGGCTTTTCCATACCTCGGGAGATGTAGCTCGACGTACTCGAGTGTGACGCCTGACCGGCACAACCGGTTGCGGATCCGAAGCGCTGACGGGATTCGTTTCCACATCGTGATGCGCCGGCTGTTGAGTTGTGTTGCCCAACCTAGCCCCGGGGTGGTCATCGCCCCGGCAGGCGAGCCTGCTCCGACGTACGGCGTGTCGCGGGTAGTCTCGACTCCGCTCGACCACCGGGAAGCATCCGCTCGACCACCCAGAAATGCGCGTCCCGAACCAACCCGCAGCACAGGAGCAGCACGATCGCCGACAACACCTACAACGCCGCCCACCTCCTCGTCCTGGAGGGGCTCGAGGCGGTGCGCAAGCGCCCCGGCATGTACATCGGGTCGACCGATACCCGCGGCCTGATGCACTGCCTGTGGGAGATCATCGACAACGGCGTCGACGAGGCGCTCGCCGGTGCCGCGAAGCGGATCGAGGTGACTCTCCACGCCGACGACTCGGCCGAGGTGCACGACGACGGGCGCGGCATCCCGGTCGACAAGGAGCCCAAGACGGGGCTCCCGGGGGTCGAGGTGGTCTACACCAAGCTGCACGCGGGCGGGAAGTTCGGCGGCTCGTCGTACGTCGCGACCGGTGGTCTGCACGGCGTCGGCGCCTCGGTGGTCAACGCGTTGTCCATGCGGCTCGACGTCGACGTCGAGCGCAGCCCCAGCATCCAGGGCATCTCGTTCCGGCGCGGGGTCCCCGGCGTCTTCGCCGGCGACGGGCCCGAGGCCGGTTTCACCCCGAAGTCGGGTCTGACCCGCAAGGGCGCGCGGGTCGCCAAGACCCGCACCGGCACTCGCGTGCGGTTCTGGCCCGACCGCCAGACCTTCACCAGGGACGCCCGGTTCGTCTTCGACGACCTCGTCACCCGCGCACGGCAGACGTCGTTCATCGTGCCCGGCCTCGAGCTGGTCATCCGCGATCTGCGCGGCGAGATACCGGTCGAGGACAAGTTCCGTCACGACGGTGGCATCGGCGAGTTCGCCGAGTTCCTCTCGACCGGCGAGCCCGTCACCGACATCCTGCGGCTTCAGGGCGTCGAGAAGTTCACCGAGACCGTGCCGATGCTCGACGACCACGGCCACATGACCCCGCAGGACGTTGAGCGCGACCTCCACGTCGACGTCGCCGTGCGCTGGTCCACCGGCTACGAGACCGAGCTGCGCTCCTACGTCAACGTGATCGCCACCCCCAAGGGCGGCACCCACGTGAGCGGCTTCGAGAGCGCCGTCACCAAGACGTTCAACGACGCGATGCGCGCGACCAAGGCGCTCAAGGTGGGCGACGCCGACGCCACCAAGGAGGATGTGCTCGAGGGCATGACGGCCGTGGTGACGGTGCGGCTGGCCGAGCCGCAGTTCGAGGGCCAGACCAAGGAGATCCTCGGCACGCCCGCCGCCCGCGGCGTCGTAAGACGGGTGGTGGCGGCGGAGCTGAAGTCGTTCCTCACTTCCTCCAAGCGGGCCGAGAAGGCCCAGGCGCGGCTGGTGATGGAGAAGGTGGTCGGCGCGTCGAAGACCCGGCTGGCCGCGCGCCAGCAGCGCGACAACCAGCGCCGCAAGAACGCCCTGGAGTCGTCGGCCCTGCCCTCCAAGCTGGCCGACTGCCGGGCCACCGACAACGAGCGCACCGAGCTGTTCATCGTCGAGGGTGACTCGGCACTCGGCACGGCCAAGCTGGCCCGCAACTCGGAGTTCCAGGCGCTGTTGCCGATCCGCGGCAAGATCCTCAACGTCCAGAAGGCGTCGGTCGGCGACATGCTCAAGAACGCCGAGTGTTCTTCGATCATCCAGGTGGTCGGTGCCGGCTCGGGTCGTACCTTCGAGCTCGACGCGCGGCGTTACGGCCGGATCATCTTCATGGCCGACGCCGACTCCGACGGTGCCCACATCCGCTGCCTGCTGGCGACGCTGTTCTTCAAGTACATGCCCGAGCTGATCACCGAGAAGCGCGTCTACACGGCCGTGCCGCCGCTGCACCGGATCGAGCTGTCCAACCCCAAGAAGGGCATGGACAAGTACATCTACACCTACTCCGACGTCGAGCTGCAGCGCCAGCTGGCCGAGCTGGCCAAGAAGGGCGTGCGTTGGAAGGACCCCGTCCAGCGCTACAAGGGCCTCGGCGAGATGGACGCCAACCAGCTGGCCGAGACCACCATGGACCCGAGGCACCGCACGTTGCGCCGGATCACCGTCGACGACGCCGAGGTGGCCGCCCAGGTCTTCGAGCTGCTGATGGGCTCCGACGTCGCGCCGCGCAAGGAGTTCATCGTGCAGGGTGCCTACGACGTGGACGTCGAGGCGCTGGACGCGTGATAAACCCGTGACGTCGTACCACGTCCTCACTTCGGTCACCGACGCCGACGCCCGCGAGCTGTGGCCGGTGTACGACGCGGTCTTCGGTGACCAGTCGGACTTCGATACCTGGCGTGCTGACAGCTGGGACCGGCACGCCGTTCGCGAAGGCTTCCGGCTGGCCCGGGCTTACGACGGGTCGACGCTGGTCGGGTTCGTCTACGGCTACACCGGGGAGCACGGCCAATGGTGGACCGATCAGGCAGCGAAGGTGCTCGAGCCGGAGGTGGCCGAGGAGTGGTTGGGCGGGCACTTCGAGCTGGTCTCGATCGGCGTGCTGGAGGGCGGCGCCCGCGGTCGGGGCATCGGCCGCGGCCTGATGAGGCGGCTGACCGCGGACCTGCCGCACGGACGCTGGCTGCTGATGACCTCGGCCGACCCGGACGACCCCGCGCACCGGCTGTACGCACGCGAGGGCTGGTCGGTGATCGGCCCGGGCCTCAACGCCGACCAGGTGATCCTGGGTCGCCGACGTCCCTGACCGACACCGGCCTCCCCGGTTTGGGGCCCGGCGGGTCGCGGCGGGTCGCGGCGGCAGCGACATACCGAACGTTTCAGCTGTTCGGCGGCCTGCGAAAGGGCCTGAACGTTCGGAATGTCGACATCAGGCCGGCCTGATGGGTCCGGCCCGTCAGACGTGGCGGGTGAGCAGGCCGGTGTCGACGTCGTAGACGAACCCGCCGACGGCGACGGTGTCGGGGATCAGCGGGTGCGAGCGGACGGCGCGGACGTCGTCGGCGAGGCTGGCCAGCTGGTCGTCGATCACGTGGAAGGACTGCCACGAAGCGTCGGTGCCGGCCGACTCCGAGACCCGCTCACGCAGCTGCTCCTCCGAGGATGAGGTCATGGCACAGCGCGTGTGCGCGATGACCAGGATCCGGTCGACGCCGAGCAGGTGCACCCCCAGCACGAGGGCCTCCAGCGCCTGCTGGTCGATGCGGCCGCCCGGGTTGCGGACGATCTTGGCGTCACCGTGCGCGAGGCCGAGCATCCGCAGCGGGTCGATCCGCGAGTCCATGCAGGTCACGATCGCCACCCCGGCGCGCGCCACGCCGTCGAAGCCCGAGCTGTCGAGGGTCTCGGCGTACGCCGCGTTGGCCGCGATCAGGTCGTTGAAGTCCTTGGATTGAGGAGGTCGCCCAGCGACCGTCTCGAAGTCCTTGGATTGAGGAGGTCGCCCAGCGACCGTCTCGAAATCCTTGGATTGAGGAGGTCGCCCAGCGACCGTCTCGAAATCCTTGGATTGAGGAGGTCGCCCAGCGACCGTCTCGAAGTCACCCACCCATGGAGGCTATCGCCCGGGTAGGAGCCCCGCGGAACAGGACCACCGCGAGCAACGCGGCCACCACCGCGCAGATGGCGGCGCCCGCGAAGACTGTGTGCTCCTGGGCGATGCCGGCCGTGCGCAGCAGGGTGTCGAAGGCCTCGCAGCGGGTGCGGCCGCCGCAGGCCTCCATCGGCGTCGGGAGGTCGGTGGCCTCGGCGTAATAGCGCCGCAGACCGATCGTGGTCAGGGCGGAGATGCCGACGAGCATGCCGACCATCCGCGCGACGACGACCAGGGCCGTCGTGAGCCCGTGGACGTCGTCGGCCGTGGTCGCCAGCACCACCGCGTTGACCGGTGCCAGCGCCAGCCCGAAGCCCAGGCCGCCGACGACGAGCGAGACGGTGGCCGACGGCGATGACAGGGTCTCCAGCCCCCAGTGGCTCATCAGCACGAAGCCGAGGCCGGCCAGGGCCATGCCGATGGCCGCGACCACGCCCGCAGGGAGGAGGTGAGTGAGGTAGCCGCCGGCCACGGCGCCGAGGGGGAGTGCGACCAGGAACCGGACCAGCACCAGGGCAGCGAGCACCTGCGAGTCGGGATAGACCGTCGTACGGGCGAAGATCGGGATGTCGATGAGCGCCGCGATCAGCGCCGCGCCGACGAAGAAGCTGACCAGCAGTGCCCCCCAGGCCGGCGTACGACGCAGGGTGCCGCGCGGCACCAGCGGCCCGGACGCGCGGCGTACGTGGAGCACGAAGGCGACGGTGGCGATCGCGGCGCCCAGGAGGTACCACCAGCCGCGCGGCGCGAACACCTCGATGCGCGGGTCGGCCGTTGCGAACGCGAGGATCACGCCCGCCAGGGCCGCGCCCAGGAACCCGGCGCCCACCAGGTCGGCCTCGCGCAGCGAGCGCCACCAGGTGACCAGGTCGACCAGGGGACGGCGTGCGGTGCCGCAGCGCACCACGAAGAGCAGCAGCAGGACGACACTGGCCACGCCGAGCGGGGTCAGCCAGCGGCTCGAGCCGGTCACGGGGATGAACAGCTGCCCCCAGGTGACACTCCGCAGCAGGTCGGGCGGCTCGGTGAACACCAGGCCGCCGGCGACGAGCGCGAGCAGCAGGAACAGTGCTCCGACGACGTCTGGGGGACCGCGCTTCGGCTCGACCGCCGCCTGAGTACCGGTGGTCGAGCTGAGTCGAGACCCCACTCGTCGTACGGCGAGCGCCAGCAGGCCGCCGACCACCAGGTTGATCAGGAAGATCACCCGCCAGTCGGCGAGCGCGATGACCACGGCGCCGAAGAGCGGGCCCACGACGCTGCCGAGCTCCTGGACCGCGGAGACCACGCCGAGGGGCACGCCGCGGCGCTCGACAGGGTAGAGGTCGGCCACCAGCGCCAGTGTCGCCGGCACCAGCCCACCGCCGCCGACACCCTGGAGGAAGCGGCCGGCGACCAGGGGCGTCACGTCGTAGGCGAACGTGGTGACCAGCGACCCGAGCGCGAACACGACGAGGGCCGCCACGAGCACCGGCACCCGGCCGCGCAGGTCGGCGATCCGGCCGATCAGCGGCAGCATCGCGACGTACCCGAGCAGGAAGCCGGACACGATCGGCGCCGCCCGCTGGAGCTGGTCGAGCGGGATGCCGACGCTGGCCATCATGTCGGGAAGGGCGAGCACGACGACGTAGGTGTCGGCCGCCGCGAAGGCCACCGCCACGGCCGCCAGGCCCAGCAGCAGGCGCGGCCGCCGGGTCAGGACGCTCATGGGGCGGTGATGTCCTTGGTCGTGCCGTACTGGTCGAGGGTGACGGTGTAGGTCACCGAGGGGGAGCCGCGGTAGAAGACGCCGGTGAGGGTCGCGGCGCGTAGCACCCCCGTATTGTCGATCTCGTACGTCGCGGTGAAGTCGCCCGACGCCCCCGGGATGATGTTGCCGACCACGTTGCCCGGCACGGTGCCCGAGTAGCTCGTGAACACCTCGGAGTTGTTCTTGCCCCCACGTGTGTCGCCACCCGCCTTCGGGTTCTTCGTGGCGCCTAACAGGGTCGGGACGCCCCGGTGGGCGCTGATCAGGCGGGCCGGGTCGGGTGCGCCGTACTCCTTCGGATCGACTCGCGAGAACCCCGGCGTCAGCGGAACGCGGGCGTAGACCAAGTCGTCGACCGCGACGACCGGCACGGGGAACTGTCCCGCCGAGATCACCACGGTCAGGGTGCCGTCGAAGGCGGGCGCGTCGGTGACGGTGCCGTCGGCCGCCTTGATGCCCTGCACACCGGCGGGCAGGTCCTTGGTGTCCAGGACGAAGTGGACTCCGGAGGTGCTGATCAGCTTGTGCTGGGCGAGGCGGAGCACCTTGGCCGGGTCGCCGAGCTTCTGGGCGGAGTCCTTGGCAGAGCTGCAGCCCATGAGAGCCAGGCACGTCGCCACCAGGAGTACGACGAGCCGGGTCCGCATGGCGGTCACCCTCTCACGGAGGGGATCATCCGAGCCCCAGCAGACTCACGGCCGGGCCGGAGCAGGCCGCGATCGGCTGGGACCCGGGCACCCCGGAGCCGTCGCGACGACCGGTCGCCTCGGGCAGGTCGACGGGGGCACCGCTGGCCGCCGCGGCGCGGGCGGGTGCGGTGCCGGCCCAGGCGAAGACCAAGGCGTCCTCGCTCTTGAGGAAGCGATGGCAACGGACCCCGCCCGTGGCCCGGCCCTTGGCGGGGTACTGCGAGAACGGCGTCACCTTGACGGCTCCGGGCTCGGTGCCGGGCAGCGCGGTCGAGGACCCGGACGAGGTCACGACCACGGCCGTGGCCGGGTCGAGGGCGCCGAAGTGGGCGACGTACTCCCCCGACGCGAGGCGGATGCCGGCCATCCCGCCGCCCGCGCGGCCCTGGGACCGCACCTGGTCGGCGCCGAAGTGCAGCAGCTGGGCGTCGGTGCTGATGAAGCACAGCTCCTCGGTGCCGGTGGTGAGCTCGACGACCCCGACGACCTCGTCTGCGTCCTTGAGTCCGATGACCTCCCACTCGTCGCGCGAGAGCACCTCGGGGTTGACCCGCTTGACCACGCCCTGGCGGGTGCCGAGCGCCAGGCCGGGACCCTCGGTGGCCAGCGCGGTGAGCGCCAGGGCCTGCTCGCCGCCGGCCAGCGGCAGCACCTCGCTGACGGGCAGACCCCCCTGCAGGTGCGGGTCGGAGGCGGACGGCGGCAGCGTCGGCAGGTCGAGCACCGCGAGCCGCAGCAGCCGTCCGCGCGAGGTGACCACGCCGATCTCACCGCGCGCGGTCGTGCGGACGGCCGAGACGACCACGTCGTGGGCCACGCGTCCCTCGCCGTGCCCCGGGGCATCGTCGGACGCGGAGCGCGCCAGTAGCCCGGAGGAGGACAGGAACGCGAAGCACGGGTCGTCGGCGACCTCGAGGGGTACGGCGGCGGCGGTGACGCTGGTGCCGGACGACTGGAGCAGGACGGTACGACGCGGCGTGCCGTAGGTCTTGGCGACATGGGCGAGCTCGTCGGAGACCACCTTGCGCAGCAGGCTGTCGTCGCCGAGGATCGCGTCGAGCGCCTCGATGGTGCGCTCCAGCTCGGCCTTCTCCTTGTCGAGCTCGATCTTGGAGAACTTCGTCAGCCGGCGCAGCGGCATGTCGAGGATGTAGTCGGCCTGCAGGGTCGAGAGGTCGAAGACCGAGATCAGCCGCTCCTTGGCGGCGGCGGCGTTGTCGCTGGTGCGGATCAGCTGGATCACCTCGTCGATGTCGAGGATCGCGATCAGCAGGCCGGCGACCAGGTGCAGCCGCTCCGCGGCCTTGGTACGCCGGAACGTCGTGCGGCGGCGTACGACCTCGAAGCGGTGACCCAGGAAAACCTCGAGGATCTCCTTGAGCCCGAGCGTGCGCGGCTGGCCGTCGACGAGCGCGACCGTGTTGATGCCGAAGGAGTCCTCCATCGGCGTCTGCTTGTAGAGCTGCTCGAGCAGACCCTCGGGATGGAAGCCGTTCTTGACCTCGATGACCAGGCGCAGGCCGTGGTCGCGGTCGGTGAGGTCCTTGATGCCGGAGATGCCCTGGAGCTTCTTGCCCTGCACGAGGGTCTTGATCCGCTCGATCACCTTCTCGGTGCCCACGCCGTAGGGCAGCTCGGTGACCACGATGCCCTTGCGGCGCCCGATCGTCTCGATGCGGGCGGTGGCGCGCATCCGGAAGGTGCCACGGCCGGTCTCATAGCCGTCCCGGACGCCGTCGAGCCCGACGATCTTGCCGCCGGTGGGCAGGTCGGGCCCGGGGATGAACCGCATCAGCGCGTCGAGGTCGGCCTTGGGGTGGGTGATGAGGTGTCGTAGCGCCTGCACCACCTCGACCAGGTTGTGGGGCGCGATGTTGGTGGCCATGCCGACCGCGATGCCGGTCGTGCCGTTGACGATGAGGTTCGGGATCGCGGCGGGCAGCACTCCCGGCTCGAGCTCGCGGCTGTCGTAGTTGGGCCGGAAGTCGACGGTGTCCTCGTCGATGCTCGCGGTCATCGCGACGGCCGGAGGCGCCATCCGGCACTCGGTGTAACGCATCGCAGCCGGAGAATCGTCAGGAGATCCAAAATTCCCGTGCCCGTCGATCATCGGCAGCCGCATCGACCAGGGCTGGGCCATCCGCACCAGGGCGTCGTAGATCGCGCCGTCGCCGTGGGGGTGCAGCCGGCCCATCACCTCGCCGACGACGCGGGCGCTCTTGACGTGACCGCGGTCGGGCCGCAGGCCCATGTCGTTCATCGTGTAGAGGATCCGTCGCTGCACCGGCTTCAGCCCGTCGCGGGCGTCGGGCAGGGCCCGGGAGTAGATGACGGAGTAGGCGTACTCGAGGAACGAGCCGCGCATCTCATCACCCACGTCGATGTCGAGGATGTGCTCCTCGAAGTCGTCGGGGAGGTCCTGCTTCGTTGTCCGCCTTGCCATGGGGCCCATTCTCCCTGGTGCCCTTTCGGTGGTTGAGGAAGGCGCGCTAGCGCCTGTCCCGAAACCACGATGTTTCCTCGGACGTCGGCTTCGAGACGGTTGCCAGCGCAACCTCCTCAACCAACGGGGATAGATTTCGCGCGTGAGCTTCAACGAGACGTCCGCTCCGCGACACTGGGAGGCCGACGTCCTGCTGCGCGACGGAGGGACGGCCCACATCCGGCCGATCCACGCCGACGACGCCGAGCTGCTCGTCGAGTTCTACAGCCGGGTCTCCGACGAGTCGAAGTACTACCGGTTCTTCAGCCCGATGCCGCAGCTCTCCGAGCGCGACGTGGCTCGCTTCACCCAGGTCGACCACGACGAGCGGGTCGCGCTGGTGCTGACCCTGCAGGGCCGGATGATCGCGGTCGGGCGCTACGACGTCGTCGAGTCGGGTGAGGCCGAGGTCGCGGTCCTCGTCGAGGACCAGCACCACGGCCGAGGCATCGCCCAGCTCCTGCTCGAGCACCTCGCGCAGGCCGGCCGTGAGCGCGGGGTCGAGCGCTTCGTGGCCGAGGTGCTGCCCGACAACAGCCGGATGATCCAGACGTTCCGCGATGCCGGGTACCGCATCGCGAGCGAGTACACCGACGGGGTGATGCTGCTGGAGTTCCCGATCGACCCCACCGACACCGCCATCGGCGTGATGCGGGGTCGCGAGCACCGGGCCGAGGCCGCCTCGATCGAGAGGTTCTTCAACCCGCGCTCGGTCGCGATCATCGGTGCCAGCCGCCGCCAGGACACGATCGGTCAGGTGCTGGTGCGCAACCTGGTGAACGGCGACTTCACCGGCCGGGTGTACGTCGTCAACTCCAACGCCGCCGCGGTGTCGGGCATGCCGGCGTACAAGACCGTCAGCGACATCCCCGACGAGGTCGATGTCGCGATCGTCGCGGTGCCGGCCGAGTCGGTGAAGGACGTCGTGCTCGACTGCGCCGCCAAGGGCGTGCACGGGCTGAC
>JBPCQY010000095.1:0-20725 GCA_050997635.1 Nocardioides sp. | reverse complement strand
GGGTCGGCTGACGCGAGAGGTGGAGGGCGATGAGGCGGTACGACGACCCCGTGGAGACCCGGATGGGCCGGGTCCAGGGGATGGAGGGTCCCGAGCAGTTCCTGTGGCGGGGCCGGCTGTGGAAGGTGCGGGTGGTGCTCGCCCACTGGGTGGAGACCGGGCCGTGGTGGCACTCGCCGGCCGTCCGTGCGGTGGTCGGCTCCGACGACGCGCCGGCCGGGCTCGAGGCGGCCGGTCCCGAGGCGGCCGTCCTCGGGTCGGCGGGCGCCGACCTGCTGGGCGAGCGCGAGCTGTGGCGGGTCGAGGCCGGCCGCGGTCTGGGTGCCGTCGGTGAGGGCGGGGGTGTCTTCGACCTCTCCTTCGACTGGAGCAGCGGCGACTGGCAGCTCGTCGGCTGCGTGGACTGAAGGGGTGAGCGCCGTGCGTCGTCCTGAGCCTGTCGCGGGGAGTCCCTACGCCCTGCCCGCTACCACCCATGCCTACCTCGCCCGGGCGGCCGAGTCGCTGGGCGAGGCGGTCACCGCACCCGACGTCCCGACCCGCTACGCCTGCGCCCACGTGGCCGCGCTGCGGTCCGCGGCCGCGCTGCTCGCGGCCCGTGCCCGGCCGACCCCGACCCGGCGCCGTCCGCAGAAGAACGCCTGGGTCCTGCTCAGCGAGGTCGCCCCCGAGCTGGCTGAGTGGGCCAGCTTCTTCGCCGCCGGCGCCGCCAAGCGGGCCGCGGCCGAGGCAGGCTCGACCCGGGCGGTCACCGAGCGCGAGGCCGACGACCTGGTCCGCGACGCCGACCGGTTCCTGGGGGTGGTCGAGCAGGCGCTCGGCCTGGCGCCCCACCTGCCGGCCGCCACCCGCGCCGTCGTACCCCTTCCAGCCGGCAGCCGGGCGAGTTAGGGCGTGCGCTAGTGCCGGATCCCTTCGTGCACCTGCATGTGGCGTCGGGCTACTCCCGGCAGTACGCCGCGTCCCATCCCCACGTCCTGGTCGAGCGTGCCGCCGAGCAGGAGATGGACCTGCTCGCGCTCACCGACCGCGACGGCACCTACGGCGCGGTGAAGTTCGCCAAGGCCTGCCGCGCTGCCCGGATCTCCCCGGTGCTCGGGGTCGACCTGGCGGTCCACCCGGTCGCCGACCCGGCCCGGGCGGCCCGGGCAGCACGCTCCCGCACGCCCCTGCGCGGGGGAGCCTTCCGCGACGACCGGGCGCTGCCGCGGGTCACCCTGCTGGCCGACGCGAGCGGTGCGGGCGGCCGGGCGGGCTGGGCGGCGATCTGCCGGCTGGTCTCGGCGGTGCACCTGTCCGGTGAGCGTGGCGCCCCGGTGGCCGACCTCGAGGTGCTGGCGCCCTGGCTGGCCGACGCAGACGTGATGGTGCTGCTCGGCCCCACCTCCGAGGTGGGTCTCGCGCTGGCCCGGCGCCGCGACGACCTCGCCCAGGCCGCGCTCGCACCCTGGCTCGCGGTGGTGCCTCGCGAGAACCTCCAGCTCGAGCTGGTCTCCCACCGACTTCCCGGCACCAGCACCGCCCAGGGCCACCGGTGGGGGCCGGGCACCGCCCCGCACGCCGCCCGGATGGCCGGATTCGCGCGATCCGCCGGGCTGGGGACGGTGCTGACCAACGCCGTGCGGTACGCCGACCGGCGCGACGCCCCGGTCGTCGACGTCCTCGACGCGGCCCGGCGCCTGGTCGCCCTCGACCGGCGACATCTCGATCGCGGTAACGCCGAGGGCTTCCTCAAGTCCGGCAAGCAGATGCATGACGTCGCCGAGGAGATCTGCCGGCTGGCCGGGCTGGCCGGCGACACCGAGCGTGAGGCCCGCCGGCTGCTGGCCCGGACCCGGCGCGTCGGTGAGCGGTGCGCCCTCGACCCGCGCACCGACCTGGGGCTGGGGGAGATCCACTTCCCGGAGTTCGAGCTCGCGCGGGACCCGAGCTTGCTCGGGTCGCGCGATGACGAGCGAAGGTTGAGGAGCGTCGGTCCGGGCCGGAGCGTCAGCGACGGAACGGGCGACGCGTCTCGAAACCCGATGTGGGGTCGTGGCCAGACGGAGGCCGATGCGATCCTCCGCGCACGCTGCGAGGCCGGCATCGGCCGGCGCTACGGCTCGGCGCCCCGCCAGCGGATCTGGAAGCGTCTCGACGACGAGCTCGAGCTGGTCCGCGGCCTCGGCTACGCGTCGTACTTCCTGACCGTCGGCGACGTCACCGACCTGATCCGCGACCTCGGCGTGCGCTGCGCGGCCCGCGGGTCGGGGGCCGGCAGCCTGGTCAACTACCTGCTCGGCATCTCCGGGGTCGACCCGATCCGGCACGGCCTGCTGATGGAGCGGTTCCTCTCGCCGCTGCGGGCCTCGCTGCCCGACATCGACGTCGACGTCGAGTCCGCGCGGCGCGAGGAGATCTACCGCGCGATCCTCGACCGCTACGGCGGCGAGCGGTGCGTGTGCGTCTCGATGATGGACACCTACCGCGTTCGGCACGCCGTGCGCGACGTGGGCGCGGCGCTGGGGATGCCGCCGGGCGAGATCGACGCGATCGCCAAGGCCTTCCCCCACATCCGGGCCCGCGACGCCCGGCTGGCGATGCGCGACCTGCCCGAGCTGCGGGCGGCCGGGCTGTCCCATCGGCGGCTCGACGTGATGTTCGACCTGGTGGAGCGGCTCGACGGACTGCCGCGCCACATCGCCGTCCACCCGTGCGGCGTGCTGCTCTCCGACGCGACCCTGCTCGACCGCACCCCGGTGGAGGCCAGCTTCGTGGGGTTCCCGATGAGCCAGTTCGACAAGGACGACGTCGAGGATCTCGGGCTGCTCAAGCTCGACGTGCTCGGCATCCGGATGCAGTCCTCGATGGCCCATGCGGTCGACCTGGTCCGCGAGACGGCCGGCGTCGAGATCGACCTCGACGACGAGCAGCAGGTGCCCGTCGACGACCCCGACACCTTCGCGATGATCAGCGCGGCCCGCACCCTCGGGGTGTTCCAGATCGAGTCGCCGGGCCAGCGCGAGCTGGTCGGCAAGTCCGGCATCGAGACGTTCGCCGACATCATCACCGACATCTCGCTGTTCCGGCCGGGCCCGGTCAAGAGCGACATGATCACCCCCTACCTCGAGGCCAAGCAGGGCTGGCGGCTCCCGTCGTACCTCCACGACGACCTGCGCCCGATCCTCGAGCAGACCAACGGCGTCGTGGTCTTCCACGAGCAGGTGATCGAGATGATCGCGCGGTTCGCGGGGGTCTCCAACGCCGAGGCCGACGAGAAACGGCGGGCGCTGGGCGACACCGAGGGGATGGCCGAGACCAGGGTGTGGTTCTTCCCGCGGGCGCTCGGGCTGGGCTACTCCCTGCCGGTCGTCGAGGCGATCTGGAAGGTGCTCGAGGCGTTCGCCTCGTTCGGCTTCTGCAAGGCCCATGCGGCGGCGTTCGCGCTGCCGACCTACCAGTCGGCCTGGCTCAAGGCCCACTGGCCGGCGCACTTCCTGGCCGGCGTGCTGACCCATGACCCCGGCATGTACCCCAAGCGCCTGATCCTTGACGACGCCCGTCAGTGCGGAATCGCGATCCTCGGGCTCGACGTCAACGCCAGCATGAACGAGTACGTCGTCGAGCTCGCCTGCGACACCTCTGACCTACCCGACCCCACCGACCGCCCTTCGAGACGGTCGCAGGGCGACCTCCTCAGGACAAGCGGCTGGCCCGACGGCCGGGCCTGGGGGATCCGGCTGGCGCTGGCCGAGGTCAAGGGCATCAACGCCGGCGAGATCGAGCGGATCCTGGCCGCCAGAGGCGGCGATTCGGCAGAGTGTTCGGTCCCTTATGTCTCGCTGACCGACTTCTGGCACCGCGCCCAGGTGTCGCGGCCGATCGCCGAGCGGCTGGTGCTGGCGGGCGGGTTCGACTCGGTCTACGGCATCGGGTCGCCCCTGCGCACCCGCGGCAAGATGACCCGCCGCGACCTGCTGCTCCAGGTCGCCGAGCTCGACCGGCACGGCCGCGCCGTCGACCGGGCCGCCCGGGGTCGTGGGCTGGGTGCCCGGCGGGTCGGCGTCGTACGCCCCGCCGACGCCACCACCGACGCGGCGCAGCAGCGCAACAGCTCCGACCCGCGCACCCGCGGCGGCGCCACCCCGCTCGAGCGTCATCCGCTGGCCGACCAGGGCGTGTGGGCCAAGGCCTCGGCGCAGTCGAAGGCCACCCGCGACCCGCGGCCCGTCGAGTCGGTCCAGCTGACCCTCGACCTCGGCGACGAGCCCGGCGAGATCGTCAGCGGGCTGCCCGAGATGGACGCCGAGGAGCAGATGAAGGCCGAGCTGGAGATCCTCGGCCTCGACGCGAGCCGCCACGTCATGGACACCTACGGCCCGTTCCTCACCGCGCTCGGCGCAGTGCCCAGCCGCGACCTGCTCGGCCAGCGCAGTAGGGCCGAGATCCTGGTCGCCGGGGTCAAGGTGGCCACCCAGACCCCGCCCGTGCGGTCGGGCCGCCGGGTCGTCTTCCTCACCCTCGACGACGGCTCCGGTCCGGTCGACGCCACCTTCTTCGAGGACGCCCAGGGCCCCTACGCCGCCACCGTGTTCGGCTCCTGGCTGCTGCTCGTACGCGGCGAGGTCCGTCGTACCGGCCATCGCGGCATCTCCCTGCGCGCCACCGGCGCCTGGTCCCTGCCCGAGCTGCACACCCGCTGGCGGCGCGACGGCCTCGCCGCCGTCCGCGCCGAGCTCGCCGTGGTGTCCACCGTTCACGAGGTCACCCACCGCCGGGTGCTGGTGCACTCCAGCGGCTTTCGGATGTCGCCGTACGCCGACATCAAGCCGGCCGGTGAGTCCACGAAGGACGTGGCACGCAAGCCCTGGGTTGAGGAGGTTGCGCAGCAACCGTCTCGAAACCTGTGGCACCGCAGCCCAGGCAGCCCCGGATGATTTCACCCCACGACGTTCTTCGCCTCCTCCGCTTCGCTCCTCCGACGAACAACGCCGCGGGGGCCCCGATGATTTCACCCCACGACGTTCTTCGCCACGCCCTAGGGTTGACCCCATGTCGACCTCCGCGAGCGAGCGCCCTTCGCGACGGTCGCAGGACGACCTCCTCAGGACAAGCCGCAGCGGCGCCCGCACCGCCGTGGTGTGGTCCGCCCTCCAGCCGGCTCTCGCCGAGGCCCCCCGCGACGTGCTCGACATCGGCGGCGGCACCGGCGGCTTCGCCGTCCGGGTCGCCGGCCTCGGCCACCGGGTCACCGTCGTCGACCCCAGCCCCGACGCCCTCGCCTCCCTCGACCGGCGCGCCCGCGAGCAGGGCGTCGCGGTCGACGGACAGCAGGGCGACCTGTCCACCCTCCTCGACCTCACCGGCCCGGCCAGCGCCGACCTCGTGCTGTGCCACGGCGTCCTCGAGGTCGTCGACGACCCGGCGGCCTCCCTGGCGACCCTGGCCCGGGTGCTGCGCCCCGGGGGCGTGCTCAGCCTGCTGGTCGCCCAGCGGTACGCCGCCGTGGTCGCCCGCGCCATGGCCGGCCACTTCCAGCAGGCCCTCGCCCTGCTCGGCCAGACCGGGCCGACCGGTCCGCAGGGCCGCTCGGGCCGCCGGTTCACCCACGACGAGACCACCGCACTGCTTACCGGCGCCGGGTTCACCGTCGACGCGGCCCACGGCATCCGGGTCTTCGCCGACCTGGTGCCCGGTTCGCTCCTCGACCTCGAGCCCGGGGCCGGTGCGGCCCTGGTCGAGCTCGAGCAGGCCGTGGCCGAACGCCCGGAATACCTCCCCCTCGCGACCCAGCTGCACCTGCTCGCCCACGTCTGAGGCGCCCGTCGCGGGAGCCCTCCCGTGACCGGCGGGCCGGCGACGCCGATCCTCCACGTCGACATGGACGCCTTCTACGCGTCGGTGGCGGTGCGCGAGCGACCCGACCTGCGCGAGGTCCCGGTCATCGTCGGCGGCGGATCGCGGGGGGTGGTGCTCTCGGCCAACTACCCGGCCCGCCAGTACGGCGTGCGCTCGGCGCTCCCCATGATCCGCGCCCGCCGGCTGTGCCCGCAGGCGGTGGTGCTCGCCCCCGACTTCGAGACCTTCGCGACCGTGTCGTCCTCGGTGATGGAGACCTTCCGCCGGGTCACCCCGTTGGTCGAGGTGGTGTCCCTCGACGAGGCCTTCCTCGACGTGCGCGGCTCGGCCCGGCGGCTCGGCACCCCGATCGAGATCGCCGAGCACCTGCGAGCGGTGATCCACGACGAGCAGGGCATCACCTGCTCGGTCGGGGTCGCCTCGACCGTGTCCCTGGCCAAGCTGGCCAGCCGCCGCGCCAAGCCCGACGGCGTGGTTGTCGTACCTCCCCACGAGGTGACCACGTTCCTGCACCACCTCGACGTCGGTGAGCTGTGGGGTGTGGGGGAGAAGACCCAGGCGATGCTGCACCGCCTCGGGCTGCGCACCGTCGGCGATGTCGCGCACACCCCACGGCGCACCCTGCAGCGTGCCGTCGGTGTCCACCTCGGCGAGCACCTCCACGAGCTGGCCTGGGGACTCGACCGCCGCGAGGTCACCGCCCGCACCACGGGCGCCTTCGGCCACGGCGGAGGGGGCGACCCCGACAAGTCGATGGGCGCCAACGAGACCTTCGGCCGCGACACCGACGACCGCGACGTGATCGTGCGTGAGCTGCTGCGCCTGACGGCCAAGGTCACCGGCCGGATGCGGGTGGCCGGGGTGGCCGGCCGCACCGTCACCATCACCGTGCGGTTCGCCGACTTCACCACGATCACCCGGTCCCGCACGCTGCCCGAGGCCACCGACGTGACCCAGGAGATCTTCCGCGCCGCGGTCCGTCTGTACGACGCGCTCGCACTGCAGCGGGCCCGGATCCGGTTGGTCGGGGTCCGGGTCGAGGGCCTGGTCGCCCGGGCCAGCGTCCAGCGTCAGCTGGTGCTCGGCGAACGCGACCGCGGCTGGGCCGAGGCCGACCGGGCGATGGACCGCGCCAGCCTCCGCTTCGGCGCCGGAGCGGTGCGGCCGGCCACCCTGTTCACCTAAGAGGGTGGAGCGGTCACAGTTCGGTCCACAAAATCCTGCTCGCGCCTACCGCGACCGCAGATGCCTGCATACACTAGCCAAAGGATCGTCCGTGACCTGGTCGACCCGACCCGACGACAGGGGAGGAACCGTGCCGCTCTCCGAGGAAGAGCTGCGCATGCTGGAGCAGATGGAGCGCGCCCTCGTCGAAGAGGATCCCAAGCTCGCGTCCACCCTGCGCGGCACCAACCTGCGTCGCAAGGCCCGCCGCCGGGCCGCCCTGGCCGGCTTCTGCTTCGCCGTCGGCCTGGCCGTCCTGATGACCGGCGCGGTCGCGCGGCTCACCCTCGTCGGCCTGCTCGGCTTCGTGATCATGCTGGCCTCGGCGACCACCGGCCTGGCCGCCCTGCGCGGGCAGCACGGCCCCACGACCGGTCACGGCACCACCTCGCTGGTCGAGCGGGTCGAGTCGCGCTGGCGCCGCCGCCGCCACGACGAGGCCTGAGGTTCCATTCCCTGCGCCGAGCCCGGTTGGGCTCGGCGTTTCGCATGTCGCGAGCCCGCTCAGCTGAGCCGGCGGAGCCCACCTAACCGACGGAGTGTTGCTGAGCAGGCGCCGCGCGGGTGCCGCCACTCCAGCCTGGCGCATCGAGGCTCAGCCCACGTGGTCGACCACGCCGCTGGCGCTGACCAGGGTGGCCGCGTCGTCGTCGCCGGGCTGGTCGGGTGCGACCGGCCGGCGCCACAGCGAGGCCGGCAGCCACTCCGCCCGTCGCCGGGCTGCCCGCGTCGACCCGTGCCCGAGCGCCGCCTCGCACCGCAGGCCGTCCTCCCGCAACGAGCCCGCGGAGTCGGCACCCGAGCGGGCATATCGCAACACCTCCAGCGCGGCCACGATCCGGTCCAGCGCATCCTCCGCCTCGGGCGCCTGGCCGCGACCGCGGACGGGCCGCACGGCGGAGACCCCCTCGGCCGGCGTCGCCCCGAAGTAGTGCACCAGGTGGTGCGCACCGGCCCGGGGCGACCGGCCCGGCGGCCAGGGGATGCCGAGGTCGACCGCCTGGTCGCGCAGCTCGGCCCACACCGCCTCCGCGCCGTCGGCCAACCGCCGCTCGCGCCGGGACCGGCGTACGGCGCGGGGCACGAGCAGCAGTCCGAGCAGCAGCACCAGCACGAGCAGCGACACGAGCACCCGGGCCCACGAGAAGCCCGTCGCCGTCTGGTGTCCGCCCGGCTGCTGCTGGTCGCGCTGGTTCGGCGGGGTGGAGGCAGTCGCGCTGGGATCGCCCTGGATCTTGCCGCCGCCCTTCTGGGTCGCCCGTGCGCTCGGCTTGCGTACCGCACCCACGGTGTAGCCCGGTACCGAGGTGGCGCGCTGTCCCGGCGTCGGCTCGAAGCGCACCCAGCCCGAGCCCTCGAAGTACAGCTCCGGCCAGGCATGCAGGTCGTGTGAGCTGAACTGCCACGAGTCCGCCCCTACCTGGGACGGCTCGAGGAAACCGACGGCCACCCGGGCCGGGATCTCCAGGATGCGGGCCATCACGGCGAACGCGGAGGCGAACTGCTCGCAGTAGCCCCGGCGCCCGTCGCCGCCCTGCTCGAGGAACTGCACCAGGGCGTCCTCGCCGTTGCCGGCGCTGGTGCGCAGGTCGTAGTGGAAACCACCGGTCGAGCGGAACCACCGTTGCAGCGCGACCGCCTTCTCGAACTTCGTGTGCTGGTGGACGGTCACGCTCTCGGCCAGGTCGGTCACGATCGGTGACAGGCCGCTCGGCAGCGCGGTGTAGGGCCCTTCGATCGCCGACGGCGCGTTGAGCGACTTGCTCATGTCGTAGGAGGAGTAACGCGGCCGAATCGACTGCGTCGTCCACTGCGCCCCCGCGGTGTCGAGTCCGCTGCTGCCGGCGATGAAGTCCATCGTGTCGGTGTCGTAGCGCCAGTCGCCGGACGCCGTCACGCGCAGCGCGGGGAAGTAGGTCGGCAGCCACAGCGACTTGAAGTTCTGCGTGCCGGACAGGGAGTAGGTGTATTCGTTGCCGGGTGTGGCGGTGTCGTAGCCCTTCTCCAGCGGCACGGCACCGTCGGCGAGCTGGTCGGTCGGCACCTGCCGGTCGCCCGCCGTCCACTGGGTGCCGTCGTACTTGCCCAGCACCGAGATGCGCAGGTAGTCCGGTCGCGGGTCGCGGGTCGACACGTTGACCAGCGCGAGGTCCTTGCCGCGCACCAGGTCGCGGCGCAGGTCGGTCATCGGGTTCACGATCTTGATCGGGCCGTTGCCGCCGCCGTGGCCGAACCCGAAGGTGCCCAGGTCGAGGGTCGGGATGAACACGGGCAGGATCACCGCGAGCACCAGGGCGATGCCGCCGACGGCCCCGGCATTCGCCCGGCTGGCGCCGGTGCTGAGAGAGAAGCCGCTCGGGTCGGAGTCGACGGCCGTGCCCAGGGGGCGGCCCCAGCGGGCGATGTGCTCGCCCTCCTGGAGGAAGAGCATCAGCAAGAACCCGGCCGCCGTGAACAGGAACACCACCCACGACGCGCCCTGACCGATCAGGCTGACCGGCACGCAGTAGACCGCCAGGAGGGGCAGCCCCGCCAGCGGCACCCGCCGCAGCCACCCGGCGCAGAGGTCGACGACGAGCAGTGCCGCCGCGCCCGCGACGATCAGCACGGGGTGGATCCCCGGCACGCTGCTCGGCACGGGCGGGGCATACTTCTGCGCGCTCGCCACGCCGCGGGAGTACGCCGCGGTCAGCTCGTGCCAGGACCCGATCGGGTGCAGGAACGAGCCACCGAGCAGCAGCCAGACCAGCACCGCGACGATCGCGAACTGGGCCAGGAACCCGGTCCACCGCGGTATCCGCGCCCAGCGCAGGCCGGCGCCGGAGAGCGCCACGACGAGTGCGACCAGGAGCAGGGGGGAGAGGTAGTCGCCCCAGGCGACGGCAAAGCCGCGCCACGACAACATGGCGACCCAGGTGCTCGCGGCGGTGACGGCGGCCAGCGCGAGGGGGTGCCGGAGCCCGGCGAGCCCGGTCACGGCTGCGCCCCCGGGATCGCCTCGTCGAATGTCGGCGCCGGTGCATGCAGGGGTACGGCGCCGAGCGTGCGGGCCGCGGTCGAGCTGGTGCGGCCGAGGTCCTGCCAGACCGCGGTCAGCCGGTCGCGCGGTCGCAGGGGTACGGCGCGCCAGCCGTGCCGCGCGAGCATCCCCGTGGGGCCACCCGACTCGCCCGGAGTCGGGGTGTTGGTCCAGTGGTCGACGTCGAGGGTCAGGGCGAGCGCCGACCCGGCGTGGTGCTGGAGCCGGCGCAGCATCGGGCCGTCCTCGTTGGACAGGCTGCCGAAGATCGCGATCAGCAGGCCGCCGTGCGTCGACTCGGCCATCCAGCCGGTCTCGAAGCGCTGACGGGTGGTGGGCTTGAGCACCGCCAGGGACTCGAGCAGCGAGCCGGTGTTGAGGTCGGGGTCCCGGGCGTGCCACGCGGACGTCAGGTCCTCGCCGGCGGCCGTGACCAGCCGCACGGTGAACCCGCGATGGCTCAGGTGCACCGCGATCGACGCCGCCGCAGAGACGGCGGCCTCCAGCGACGACGCGATGCCCTGGCCACGATGGGCACCGAGACGGTTGTCGAGGAAGAGCGTGGCCCGCGACTGCCAGGGCTGCTCCTCGCGCCGCACCATGAGCTCGCCGACCCGGGCCGAGCTGCGCCAGTGCACCCGCCGCAGATCGTCGCCCCGGCGGTACTCGCGCACGGTGACGTCCTCGGCGCTGCCGGTGGCGAAGGCCCGCGGCCGGTTGTCGCCCGAGCCGGTCCAGGCGCCGCCGAGCGGGATCATGGGCAGCGGCGAGGTGCGGGGCGTCACGGTCAGCGAGGCGGTGGTCTTGAACGAGCGGCCCAGCTCGACGAGCCCGAACGGGTCGCTGACCCGCACGCTCATCGGTCCGATGTCGTACTTGCCGCGGACGTCGGAGCGCACCTGGTAGGTCGCGTGCCGGCGCCACCCGTGGGCGATCCCGTCGAGCACGAAGCGGGGCCGGGTGCCGAGCACGTAGGGGACCTGGTCCTCCAGGCGCAGTACGCCGCTCGGCGTCCGCCCCTCGTTGGTGAGCATCAACTTGAGCCGGGCGGGCTGGCCGGCGGTGACCACCTGCGGGCTCACCGTGCGCACCAGCGCGAGCCGGTAGCGGCTGCGGCCGAGCAGGGCCGCCGTCAGGAGGGGTACGGCGCACATCAGGACGCCGACGCGGGTCAGGGCCGGCTGCCCGAGCAGGATCGCGCAGATGACGGCCGTGATGCCCGCAGCCAGGAACGCCCGTCCGCGGACGGTCAGGCCGGCGAGGGCCTCACGCACGGTTCCCCTCGGGCACGGGCACCGAGCCGACGATCTGGTCGAGGACGACAGTCGTGGAGCGTCCGCCCATCGCCGCCTCGACGCTGGGCAGCAGCCGGTGGGCGAGCACCGGCCTGGCCAGCGAGTGCACGTCGTCGGGCAGCACGTAGTCGCGGCCGTTCATCGCCGCCATCGCCTTGGCTGCTCGCACCAGGTGCAGGGTCGAGCGCGGTGAGGCGCCCAGCGAGAGGTCCGCGGTACGCCGGGTGGCCGCGGTCAGCGCGACGCTGTAGCGCTGCACGGCGTGCGAGACGTGCACCTGCTGCACGATCTGGGTCAGCTTGCGGATCTCGGCGGCGTCGGTCACGGGCTCGAGGTCGTCGAGCGGGTTCTTGCCGGTGTGGGAGTCGAGCATCGCGATCTCGGCGGCCTCGACGGGGTAGCCGACCGACAGCCGCACCATGAACCGGTCGCGCTGCGCCTCGGGCAGGGCGTAGGTGCCCTCCATCTCGATCGGGTTCTGGGTCGCGATCACCATGAACGGCGCCTCGAGCTGATAGGTCGTGTTGTCGACCGAGACCTGCCGCTCCTCCATGCACTCAAGGAGCGCCGACTGGGTCTTGGGCGAGGCCCGGTTGATCTCGTCACCGACCACGATGTTGGCGAACACGCCGCCCGGGCGGAACTCGAACTCCCGGGTGTCCTGGTTGAAGACCGAGACGCCCGTGACGTCGGACGGCAGCAGGTCGGGGGTGAACTGGATCCGGCGTACCGAGCAGTCGATGCTGCGGGCCAGGGCCTTGCTGAGCATCGTCTTGCCGACGCCCGGAACGTCCTCGATCAGGAGGTGCCCCTCGGCGAGCAGCACGATCAGCGTCGTGGAGATCACCTCGGGCTTGCCCTCGATCACCCGCTTGATGTTGCTGCGGACTTTCTCCACGACCCGGTTCACGGTCTCCAGGTCTGCGCCCCCGCTGTTGGGACTAGCCACGTGCGATCCTTCCCTCGGCCCTGATCAGGTCTGCCACTCCGACGCAAAACCTACGCGGAGGGGCGGGCACACATTCTGACTCCGCCGGTCACGGTTTGGTTGCGGATTGTCTCCGGATGACCGGACGAAGGTCCGCTGCGCCCCCATCCTCCACCCGCCGGCCCACTTTCCCCCACCGCGCGCCCACGGACGCCCGTACGCCGCGCTGGTGGCGCGCCCCGACCCGTCACGAACCTGGGGAATTCGCCGCCGAAACACGGCGAAAGTGGTTGACGGTGGGGGAGAGTGGCGTACAGTGGGGCGAAGTGGAGGATAGTTGAGGGGAAGGGAGCCCGCGATGTTCCTGGGCACCTACACCCCGAGGCTCGACGACAAGGGCCGGCTGTTCCTCCCGGCGAAGTTCAGGGACCAGCTGGCGGAGGGGCTCGTGGTGGCCAAGGGGCAGGAGCGGTGTCTGGCGGTGTACCCGCTGGCCGACTTCGCCGCCCTCGCCGCCCGCGCCCAGGCGTCCCCGGTCATGAACAAGGACGCGCGTGACTACTCGCGCATGCTCGCGTCCGGCGCCAGCGACGACAGCCTCGACAAGCAGGGCCGGATCACCATCCCCGGCGGACTGCGCGACTACGCGGTGATCGAGCGCGACGTCGTGGTGGTCGGGGTCTTCAACCGGATCGAGATCTGGGACCCCCGCAAGTGGGAGTCCTACAACGACGAGCAGCAGGACCGCTTCTCCAGCATCACCGAGGACCCGTTCGCGGGCTCCTGAACAGCACAACAGCACAACAGCACAACGGTTTCGTCAGGCGAGGTCTCATGCCCGCTCTCCCATCATCTGGGGCACCTTCCCCGGCACCAGACGATGACTTCCCTTCGGGGAGCGGGCAGGGACCTGGACTGACGACACCGGCACCCACCACCTGTCAGCAGCGCACACGAGCGGGGTCGAACCGATGAGCGTCACACCCTTGGCACCGGCGGTCTTGGCACCGACGGTCTTGGCACCGACGGTGCCGCCGGTCGGGGCAGGTGCCCCACGCCGGGTGCGGCACCAGGCCCGTGACGCCGTGCTCCTGATGGGCTTCTCCGCCGTCACCTCGGTCGGCATCGCGTCCGGGTTCCTCCTGCTGGCCCACCTGGGGCGCTGAGGTTGACGATGGCCAGCCCCCACCACGTCCCGGTCCTCGTGGACCGGGTCGTTGCGCTTCTCGCGCCCGCCCTGGGTCACCGAGGCGCGGTCCTGGTCGACGCCACCCTCGGCCTCGGCGGCCACACCGAGGCGGTGCTCGAGCGGCTCGAGCTCGCCCGGGTGGTCGGCATCGACCGCGATCCGCAGGCGCTGAAGCTCGCCGGGGAGCGGCTGGCCGGGTTCGGAGACCGGTTCACCGCCGTACATGCGGTCTACGACGAGCTGCCCGACGTGCTCGAGCGGCTCGGCCTCGACCAGGCCGACGCCGTGCTCTTCGACCTCGGGGTCTCCTCGCTCCAGCTCGACGTCACCGAGCGCGGCTTCGCCTACCGGGAGGACGCGCCGCTCGACATGCGGATGGACGGCTCCACCGGCCCCACCGCCGCCGATGTGCTCAACACCTACTCGGCCGCCGACCTGACCCGGATCCTCAAGGAGTACGGCGAGGAGCGGTTCGCCCGCAAGATCGCCGGCGCCGTCGTCCGCGAGCGCGAGCGGGCGCCGTTCACCACCTCGGGCCGGCTCGTCGAGCTGCTCTACGAGCAGATCCCGGCGCCGGCCCGTCGTACCGGTGGACACCCGGCCAAGCGCACCTTCCAGGGGCTGCGGATGGAGGTCAACGACGAGCTGGCCGTGCTGCGCCGGGCGATCCCGGCCGCCATCGACTCCATCGCCGTCGGCGGCCGCGTGGTCGTGGAGTCCTACCACTCGCTGGAGGACCGGCTGGTCAAACGGGCATTCGCCGCGGCCAGCGCCAGCGACGTCCCGATCGACCTGCCGTTCGTCCCGGCCGGACACGAGCCGACCCTGCGCCCGGTCACCCGTGGCGCGGAGCAGGCCGACGAGGCCGAGACCGCCGCTAACCCCCGCGCCGCCTCGGTCCGGCTGCGCGCCATCGAACGCCTTCGTCCCACCCCGAGCCCGAGCGAAACAGGAGCCGCCTGATGAGCAGCGCCGTCCCCACCACCCGCAGCCGGATGCCGCGCATCGCCGAGGCCGCCCTCGAGCGGGCCCGTCTCACCGTCGTGCCGCGGCGACGTGCGCGGACCAGCACCGTGCCGTTCATGATCCTGGTCTCGATGGTGCTCGTCGGCGGCGTCGTGGGACTGCTGCTGTTCAACACCTCGATGCAGCAGGCGTCGTTCGCCGCCACCAGCCTCGAGGACCAGGCCGCCACCCTCAACGCCCACGAGCAGACCCTGCGCATGGAGCTCGACCGTCTCAACGACCCACAGGTCGTGGCGATGCGGGCCCAGCGGATGGGCATGGTGCTGCCCGCGACCCCGGCATTCCTGCGCCTCTCCGACGGCAAGGTGATCGGCGAGCCCGCGCCCGGCACCCGTCTCAACATGCTGCGGTTGCGGCCACCCGCTCCGGTGAAGCCGGCCGCGCTCGCCCCGCAGCCCCACGTCACCGTCGTCCACGTGAAGGCGCCCAAATCGTCGGGCAACAAGTCGTCGGGCAACACGTCGTCGGGCTCACGCCACCACGGTGCCGCGGGCGGTAGAACGGACCAGAGCCGGCCCACCCACCACGCCCACCACTGAGACGGAGTCGTTCGTGCGTTCTAGCCGGGGCACCGCCCGACCCGAATCCCGCCTCCGTCGCCCGCGTGGCGCGATGCGCGGCTCGGCCCAGACCCGCCTGCGTGCCGGCTTCGTGCTGATCGCCATCGTGCTGTCGTTCTTCGGCGCCCGGCTGGTGCAGCTGCAGGGCATCGACCCGCGCCAGTACGCCGCGATGGCGGCCGCCGAAGGCGTGGTCAGCGTCGAGCTGCCGGCCGGGCGCGGCGACATCCTCGACCGCAACGGCGAGCCCCTCGCCGACTCCGTCGACGGACGGATGGTCGTCGCCGACCCGCTGATGACCCGCGCGAAGGCAGCCCCGCTGGCGCGTTTCCTGTCCCGACGGCTCGACGTCGACTACTTCACCACCCTCAAGGCGTTGCGCGAGAAGGGCAGCCGGTTCGCCTACATCGCCCGCCGCGTCCCGGCGACCAAGGCGCTCACCGTGGTCGACGACGCCACCCAGCGCGGGTTCAAGGGCCTGGCGACCCGCAACGACCCGGTGCGCGACTACCCGGGGCACGACGTCGCGGCCAACCTCGTCGGCTTCATGGGCACCGACGGTCCGCTCGCCGGGCTCGAGCTCAACTTCGACAAGGTGCTCGCCGGCCGGGGCGGCTCCGAGACCTACGAGGTCGGCAGCGGCGCCCGGATCCCGCTCGGCCAGAGCACCATCACCCCGGCGGTCAACGGTCGCGACCTGCACACCACGCTCGACCAGGACCTGCAGTTCTACACCCAGCGGGTGCTGCGCCAGACCGTGCTCGGCGCGCGCGCCGACTCCGGTGCCGCGGTGGTGCTCGACCGCGCGAGCGGTGAGATCCTCTCCCTGGCCGACTACCCGACGTACGACGCGACCGACCCAGCCGCCTCGCCCACGGCGCAACGCAACTCACTCGCCATGACCAGCCCCTACGAGCCGGGCTCGGTCGAGAAGGTGCTCACCCTCAGCTCGCTCATCGACGCCGGCAAGGTCACCGACCACACCCGGCTCCGGGTGCCGGGCTCGATCATGAGCGGCGACCGGCCGATCCACGACTGGTTTCCCCACGGCACGATCCGGATGACGCTGGCCGGCGTCATCGCCCAGTCGTCCAACATCGGCACGGTGGAGGCGTCCCGGCACTTCGAGCCGGGCCAGCTGCACGGCTACCTGAAGAAGTTCGGCATCGGCCAGCGCACCGACATCGGCGTCAACGGCGAGACGCCGGGCGTCCTGCCGAGCCGGGCCGCCTGGACCGACATGACCGCCGACCGGGTGGCCTTCGGCCAGAGCATGTCGCTCAACGCCATGCAGATGGCCGCGGCCATCAACACCATCGCCAACGGCGGCGTCCGGGTCTCGCCGAGCCTGATCCGGGGCAGCGCCACCACCAACACCGGTGAGGTCGTCGGCACCGACGAGTCGACCAGGCGCCGCGTGGTCAGCAAGAACGCGGCGCACCAGATGAGCATGATGATGGAGCGGGTGGTCGACGACCAGGTCGGCGTCGCGCCGGGCGCCGCGGTGCCTGGCTACCGGGTGGCCGGCAAGACGGGCACCGCTCAGCGGGTCGGTCCGATCTGCGGCTGCTACAACGGCCAGGACACCGTCTCGTTCGCCGGCTTCGCCCCGGCCGACAAGCCGCGCTTCACCATCTACGTCGTCGTCCAGAACCCGCGCAACGGTGGAGGTGGCGGTTCGGTCGGCGGCCCGGCTTTCGCCAAGATCATGGGCTACGCCCTGCGCCGCTACGGCGTCCCGCCGACCGGCACCCGCCCCTCGCACCTGCCCACGACGTGGTGAGCGAGCCTCCGCACGTGGCCCGATAGCCTCACGACGTGGTGACCGACGAGCAGGCGGCGACCAGGCCGCAGCACCCGACGCCGGTCCCCCTCGCCGACCTCGCAGACTGGCTCGCGGCGCAGGAGGCGTCGACGCGGGTGGTCGGCGACCCGACCGGCACCGCCACCGGCATCTCGCTCGGCTCGCAGCGCGTCCAGCCCGGTGACGTGTACGCCGCCCTGCCCGGCGCCCGGGCCCACGGCATCGAGTACGTCGAGGAGGCCCTGGCCCGCGGCGCGGTCGCCGTCCTGACCGACCCGGCCGGATCCGCCGCCGGCGAGCGCGAGGTGCCCGTGTTCGTCGTACCCGAGCCGCGTGGGCTGCTCGGCCGCTTCGCGGCCCACCTGTACGGCGAGCCGGCCACCGCCCTGCGCCTGGTCGGGGTGACCGGCACCCAGGGCAAGACCACCACGACCCGGCTCGCCGAGTCGGGCCTGGAGGGTGCCGGGGTGCGCGCCGCCGTGGTGGGCACCGTCGGCACCCGGGTGGCCGGCGTCGAGGTCAGGACAGCGCTGACCACCCCCGAGGCGCCCGACCTGCACGGCCTGTTCGCCCTGATGCGCGAGCGCGGCGTCGAGGCCTGCGCCATGGAGGTCTCCAGCCACGCGCTCACCCTCGGCCGGGTCGACGGTGTGGTCTTCGACCTCGCGGTCTTCACCAACCTCGGCCGCGACCACCTCGACTTCCATGCGACCCTCGAGGACTACTTCGCAGCCAAGGCCTCCCTGTTCACCCCCGAGCGCGCGCGGCGCGGCCTGGTCAACGTCGACGACGCCCACGGTCGACGGCTGCTGGACACCGCGGCGATCGAGTGCCACACCTTCTCCGCCTCCGGTGCCGACGCCGACTGGCGTGTCGTGGACGTCGAGGCCGGTGCCGCGGGCTCCACGTTCACGCTCCTGACCCCCGAGCGCCGTCGGGTGCCGGCCGGCTGTCCACTGCCGGGCGGGTTCAACGTGGCCAACACCCTGGCCGCTGTGGCCGCCTGCGCGGAGGTCGGGTACGACGCGGGTGAGGTCGCCGCCGCGATCGCAGCGGGCGCCGGGGTGCCTGGTCGGCTCGAGCCCGTCGACGCGGGCCAGGAGTTCGCGGTCGTGGTCGACTACGCCCACAAGCCCGACGCCCTCGAGGCGGCCCTCGCCACCCTGCGGCCGCTGACCGACGGCCGGCTCATCGTCGTACTCGGCGCCGGCGGGGACCGCGACCGCGGCAAGCGCCCGGTCATGGGTGAGATCGGCGCGCGGCTCGCCGACGTCCTCGTCGTCACCGACGACAACCCGCGCGGCGAGGACCCGACGGCGATCCGCGCGGAGGTGCTCGGCGGCACCGGTGACGGGGGAGAGGTGCTCGAGGTGGGCGACCGGCGCGCCGCGATCCGGGCCGCGCTACAACGGGCCAGGCCCGGCGACATCGTGCTCGTCGCCGGCAAGGGCCACGAGACCGGGCAGGAGGTCGCGGGCACCGTCTACGACTTCGACGACCGCGTCGTGGTCCGCGAGGAGCTCGCCGCGCTCGGAGCCGGTCGATGATCCCCCTGACGCTCGCCCAGATCGCCGAGATCGTCGGTGGCGAGCGGTACGCCGAGGCGACCGTCACCGCGCCCAGCTTCCTCGACAGCCGCCAGGCCGTCCCCGGAGGGCTCTTCGTCGCGCTCGCGGGGGAGCACTCCGATGGTCACCAGCACGCGGCCTCCGCCCACGCCGCCGGGGCGGCCGCGACGCTGGCGGCGCGACCGGTCGACGGACCCTGCGTCGTCGTACCCGATGTCGAGGCGGCGCTAGCCGCCCTGGCCCGGCACGTGCTCGACGCCACCGGTCCGCGGGTGCTGGCCCTGACTGGGTCGCAGGGCAAGACCGGCACCAAGGACCTGCTCGGCCAGGTGCTCGGCCGGGCCGGTACGACGGTCGCGACGCTCGGCAACCTCAACAACCAGCTCGGCGTCCCACTGACCGTGCTGCGCACCACGCCCGACACGGCGTACCTCGTCCTCGAGATGGGCGCCCGGGGGATCGGTCACATCGCCGAGCTGTGCCGGATCGCGCCGCCGGAGGTGGCGGCGGTGCTCAACGTCGGCACGGCCCACATGGGGGAGTTCGGCTCACGCGAGGCGATCGCCCGAGCGAAGGGCGAGATCGTCGAGGCGCTGCCCGCCGACGGCACTGCCGTGCTCAATGCCGACGACGACCTGGTGCGGGCCATGGCCGGCCGCACGCGCGCGCGGGTGCTGAGCTTCGGCGAGGCCGGCGACGTGCGCTGGCGCGGGCTCGAGCTCGACGACCTCGGCCGGCCGTCGTTCGAGCTCGGCCATGATGGCGGATGGGAGCGGGTGCGGCTCATCCAGCCGGGTGCCCATCAGGTCGCCAACGCGGCGGCGGCGGCCGCCATGGCGCTGGCCGCCGGGTTGCCGCTCGACGAGATCGCGCAGGGCCTGCGCGAGGCCGTGGCGCTCTCGCGGTGGCGGATGGAGCTGCACGAGCGCAGCGACGGCCTGGTCGTGGTCAACGACTCCTACAACGCCAACCCCGCCTCGATGCGGGCCGCGGTCGACGCCCTCGAGGCGATCGGCCGGCGTAGCGGCCGGCGTACCGTCGCGGTGCTCGGCGTGATGCTCGAGCTGGGGGAGACCGCGGAGGCGGAGCACACCGACCTCGGCCGGTACGCCGCGGACGCCGGCGTCGACGTGCTGGTCACGGTCGGAGCCGACGCCGACGAGATCGCCGCGGGAGCTCGCGCGGCGGCCGTACCACCGGAGCTGGTGGTCGCGACGGCGGGGCGTGACGAAGCCACGGAGTGGGTGCGGGAGAATGTCCGCGCCCGGGACGCCGTCCTGGTCAAGGCCTCCCGCGGGGCTGCCCTGGACGTGTTGGCCGATCGACTGGTGGAGGACCTGTGAGCGAAGCGAGAGCGCGCGTCGCCCGTACCCGTTCCGGGGCGCGGGGGGTGGCGCGCGAACTGCGAGCTCACGAGGAGAGTCGATGAAGGCGATCCTGCTCGGTGGTGGCCTCGCCCTGCTCATCTCGCTGCTCGGCACCCGGGTGGCGATCACCTGGTTCACCCAGCTGGGCTACGGCCAGGAGATCCGCGACGACGGTCCGACCAGCCACCACACCAAGCGCGGCACGCCCACCATGGGTGGCGTCGTCATCATCCTGTCGACGGTGCTGGCCTACTTCGGCGCCGAGCTCGTCACCGGGGCGATCCCGTCGTGGAGCTCGCTGCTGCTGATCTTCCTGTTCGTCGGGGTCGGCATGGTCGGCTTCCTCGACGACTTCATCAAGATCTCCCAGCAGCGCAGCCTCGGTCTGCGGTCACGCGAGAAGCTGGCGGGACAGGCCTTCGTCGGAGTCCTCTTCGCCATCCTCGCGCTGAACTTTCCGAACGACCAACGCCGCACTCCTGCAGCACCGTTCGTCTCATTCGTACGCGACACGCACCTCAACCTCGCGTTTGCGGGGACGATCGCCGGGGTCATCCTCTTCGTGGTCTGGTCGAACGTCATGATCGCGGGGACGTCCAACGGCGTGAACCTCACGGACGGTCTCGACGGCCTGGCGACTGGGGCGTCGACGATGATCTTCGGCGCCTACGTCCTCATCAGCATCTGGACGTCCAACCAGAACTGTCAGACCAACCCCGGGATCAAGTGCTACGAGGTCCGCGACAGCCTCGACCTGGCGGTCGTCGCGGCCGCCGGGATGGGCGCCTGCTTCGGGTTCCTCTGGTGGAACGCCTCGCCGGCCCAGATCTTCATGGGCGACACCGGCTCGCTCGCCCTCGGCGGCGCCCTCGGCGGCCTCGCGATCCTGACCCGCACCGAGCTGTTG
>JBPCQY010000091.1:0-18689 GCA_050997635.1 Nocardioides sp. | reverse complement strand
CCGGCCGCCGGGGTACGTCGGTGCAGCTGGCCCGCGGCGCCGGGCTCGTCGGTGCCCTCGACTTCGGCCACAGCCACGTCGGTGTCGCCGTCGGCGACATGGCGGGCGAGGTGCTGGGCGAGCGCATCCTGACCATCGCGCCGGAGTACGACGGCGCCGACGGCATCGGCAAGGCCATCGGCCTGCTCCGTGACGTCCTCGACTCGATCGGCGCCGACCGCTCCGACCTCCGCAACATCGGGATGGGCCTGCCCGTCCCGATCGCCGACGGGGTCGTGATGTCGTCGGCGATCATGCCGGCCTGGGTCGGGCTCAACGCGCGCGCGCTCGCCGAGTCGGAGCTCGGCGTGAGCGTCCACCTCGACAACGACGCCAACCTCGGCGCCCTCGGTGAGCACCGCCAGGGCATCGGCCGCGGCCTGGCCAACGTGGTCTTCGTCAAGGTCTCCTCCGGCGTCGGCGCCGGGCTGATCCTCAACCACCAGCTCTTCCGCGGCAGCCACGGCACGGCCGGCGAGATCGGGCACCTGACCCTCGACGAGCAGGGACCGCTGTGCCGGTGTGGCGGCCGGGGCTGCCTCGAGGCGTACGCCGCGACCGGTCCGGCACTGGAGCTGATGGCGAGCCAGGGGCCGGGGCCCGACGTGGCCACCGGCATCGACGACGTGATCGCGGCGGCCGAGCGCGGCAATGTGGCGGCGCGTCGGGTCTTCGAGGACGCCGGCCTGCACCTCGGCTGGGGCCTCGCGACGCTGACCAACCTGCTCAACCCCGACGTGATCGCGGTCGGCGGCGACATGAGCCACGCCGGCGACCTGCTGCTCGACTCGACTCGGATCGGGCTGCGCCGGCACTCCCTCGCCGGCGCGGCCTCGACCCCGCTCCTGGTCGCCGGACTGGGTGACCGGGCCTCGCTGATCGGCGCGCTGATGCTCGCGATCGACGCGACCGACCTGCTGCCCGAGCCCGCCTGAGGCTGGTCGCCCTCCGAATGCTGGGTAACCGAGCTTTCGGTGACGACTGAGTCAGCCCAGGCGCACCGGCAGCGACCCGACGCCGAAGACGATCGAGCGGGCGTGGAACCCCAGCTCGTCCCTGGGTACGGCGATCGCCAGGTCGGGGAAGCGACGCGCCAGGGCGGGATAGGCCGTACGCAGCTCCATCCGGGCCAGCTCGGCGCCGATGCAGCGGTGGAAGCCGTAGCCGAAGGCCAGATGCGACCCCGTGGCGCGGCCGGGATCGAGCGACTCCCCGGCGGCGTGGGTGCGCGGGTCGCGGCTGGCGGCGGGCAGATGAGCCAGCACGCACGAGCCCTTGCGGATCCGGTGGCCGGAGACCACGACGTCCTCGCGGGCGAAGCGCGGGAACGCGACCTGGACGACCGAGAGGTGGCGGAGCAGCTCCTCGACCACGGGCGCGACGCTGGCCGGGTCGCTGAGCAGGCCGGCGTACAGCTCGGGCCGCTCGAGCAGCGAGATCGTGCCGAGCGCAAGCATCGAGGCGCTGGTCTCGAGGCCGCCGGTGAACGCGCCGTCGGCGAGCCCCCCGAGGTCGAAGTCGTTGATCTCCTCGCCGTGCTCGCGGATGATCTGGCCGATCAGGCCAGGCCCCGGGTCGGTGCGCTGGCGCCTGGTCTCGGCGAGGAGGAACTCACGCGACTCCCCCACCGCGCCCATCACGGCCGACCCGCCGCGGGTCACGTCGAAGCGGGCGCTGCCGAGCTTGCGGAAGGTCTCGCGGTCCTCGTGGCGCAGGCCGAGCAGCTCGCAGATCACCAGGAACGGCACCGGGAAGGCGAACGTCTGCGCCAGGTCGACCACCCCGTCTGCCGACGCGCGTGCGACCTGTTCGGTCTCGTCGAGCTGTCGCTCCACGATCTCGGCGATCACCGGCTTGAGCCGCGCGAGACGGCGCATGGTGAACTCGGGCGTCAGCAGCTTGCGCAGCCGGCTGTGCTCCGGCGGGTCGGTGAAGCCGAGGCCACCGATGTCACCGTCGGCCGCGCCGGACTTGCCGTAGTAGGGCCGGATGTCGGTGGAGTACGACGTCAGGTCGCCGAGCACGCCACGCGCCTCGGCGTCGCCAGTGACCAGCCAGATGTCCATGCCCATGAACGTGACGAGCTTGCTGACCGGGTCCTTGGCGCGCATCGCGGCCACGCCCGGCACCGGGTCGACGCCGGTGCGATCGAGCGGCCACGCGAGCCGGTCGGGCACCTTGTCGAGCTTGGTCAGGTCGATGCCACCGGCGCGCGCGATGAGGGAGCGTCGTACGACGCCCTTGACAGACTCCAGCAGTGGCACCCGCCAAGCGTACGGGTCCTGGCTCACCCGTGCGGGTAGCCCCGCCCGATCGTTAGTAACGCGGTGTTAGCACCGCAGCAGTCCCCGCACAGCACCGCACCTGTGACCACAGCACCGCAGCAGACGGGATCTGGCCGGTACGACGGCCCCGGAGCCGCCGGCCTACTCCCACTCGATGGTGCCGGGCGGCTTGGAGGTGATGTCGACGGCGACCCGGTTGATCTCGCGCACCTCGTTGGTGATCCGGGTGGAGATCTGTTCGAGCAGGTCGTAGGGCAGGCGGGCCCAGTCGGCGGTCATGGCGTCCTCGGAGGTGACCGGCCGCAGCACGACCGGATGGCCGTAGGTGCGGCCGTCGCCCTGGACGCCGACCGAGCGGACATCGGCGAGCAGCACCACGGGGAACTGCCAGATGTCGCGGTCGAGGCCGGCCGCGGTGAGCTCCTCGCGAGCGATCAGGTCGGCCCGGCGCAGGATGTCGAGCCGCTCGCGGGTGACCTCGCCGATGATCCGGATGCCGAGGCCGGGGCCGGGGAAGGGCTGGCGCCACACCATCGTCGGCGGCAGGCCGAGCTGCTCACCGACCTGGCGCACCTCGTCCTTGAACAGCGTGCGCAGCGGCTCGACCAGCTCGAAGTCGAGGTCGTCGGGAAGCCCGCCGACGTTGTGGTGCGACTTGATGTTGGAGGTGCCGGCGCCGCCGCCCGACTCGACGACGTCGGGGTACAGCGTCCCCTGCACGAGGTAGGCGGTGTCCCCACCGGCGACGCCACCGAAGACCCGCGCCTCGGCGGCCTCGAAGACGCGGATGAACTCGCGGCCGATGATCTTGCGCTTCTCCTCGGGGTCCACGACTCCCTCGAGGGCGCCGAGGAACTGGTCGGCCGCGTCCACCACGTCGAGGGTGTCGAACACGGCCTCGAAGTCGGTGCGGACCTGCTCGGTCTCGCCCTGTCGCATCATCCCGTGGTCGACGTAGACACAGGTCAGGCGCTCCCCGATCGCGCGCTGGACGATCGCGGCCGCGACGGCGGAGTCGACCCCGCCGGAGAGGGCGCAGATGGCCCGACCCGCGCCGATCTGCTCCTGGATACGGGTCACTTGCTCCTCGACGATGTTGAGCATCGTCCAGGTCGGGCGGCAGCCCGCGATGTCGATCAGGAAGTGCTCGAGGACCTGCTGGCCGTGCTCGGAGTGCAGCACCTCGGGATGCCACTGCACGCCCGCGAAGCCGCGCTCGGTGTGCTCGAAGGCGGCCACCGGCGTACCCGCGGTGGAGGCGAGTACGGCGAACCCGTCGGGCGCCGCGGTGACCGAGTCGCCGTGCGACATCCATACCCGGTGCGCGGCCGGGATGCCGGCCAGCAGGGTGCCCGCCTCGGTGACGTTGACCGGCGTGCGGCCATATTCCCGCGCACCCGTCGGTGAGACCTCGCCACCGAGCGTCTGGGCCATGATCTGGAAGCCGTAGCACATGCCGAAGACCGGGACTCCGGCCTCGAACAGCGCGCCGTCGATCCCGGGAGCACCGGGTTCGTAGACCGAGGACGGCCCGCCCGAGAGGACGATCGCCTTCGGCCCGCGCGCGAGCAGCTCCGCGACCGGCAGCGTATGGGGGACGATCTCGGAGTAGACCTTGGCCTCGCGCACCCGCCGGGCGATCAGCTGGGCGTACTGGGCTCCGAAGTCGACGACCAGGACCAGGTCGTGATCGACCGCCTCGTGCTCCGCCATGGCCAGAGCCTATCCGTGCCGCGGACGGGGCCAGGGCCCGGCCGGGAGGGAGGTTGGCCAGGCCCTGACGCGTCCGTCCTGCCAGGCAGGTACCGAACGGCGAGCCCGGCGTGCGAGGTAGATCAAAGTGCCGGACTCGACCAGCACAACGACCCCGCGCAGGCAGGGTTACGCCGGCCTGGGAGGGTGATCGTCAGCGACGGGTTCACCCGCAGGATGGCCAAGGGCTTCCCCACCGTCCCACGAGGTCGCCGGGAAGTCGGCGTCGTCGAACCGCGCGCCGGCCTCGAGTACGCCGACCCGGTAGCCCTTCTCGGTCAGGCGCAGCGCGGTGACCGAGCCGCCGAACCCCGAGCCGATGACCAGGACGTCGTCATGCGTGTGTCGGGGTCCCCGCGGAGGCGCGAGCGCAGCGAGCGGTTTCGCGGGGTGAATCGTCACGGGCGACCGAGCTTCTTCATCAGCCTCAGGTTCAGCGTCATCACCTTCGCGTAGGTCTCGTCGCTGATGCCGAGCATCGGCCCGAACCGCACCAGGCGTTGGGTGGCGACCGACTGGGTCTCGGTGTAGCGGTGGACGCCCTCGCCCGCCTGCCGGCGGCCGAGTCCGCTCGAGCGCATGCCGCCCATGGGCGAGTCGACGCTGCCGAACGTGGCGCCGAACGCCTCGTTGATGTTGACCGTGCCGCAGCGGATCTCGCGCGCGATCGCCCGCGCACGCGGTCCGTCCTGGCTGTAGATCGAGGCATTGAGGCCGTAGTCGCCGTCGTTGGCCCGGGCGATCGCGTCGACCTCGTCGTGGAAGCGGTAGAGCGAGACGACCGGGCCGAACGTCTCGTGACCGAAGCAGGTCATCTCGGGTGTCACGCCCTCGAGGATCGTCGGCTCGTAGAAGTAGGGGCCGAGGTCGGGGCGGTGCCGGCCGCCCGTGAGCACCCGGGCACCCTTGGCCACCGCGTCGTCGACGTGAGCGGTGACCGTGTCGAGCTGCTGCTGGGAGATCAGCGAGCCCATGTCGTTGCCCCAGTCGAGGGTGGCGCCGAGGGTCATCGCTTGGGTCCGGGCGACGAACCGCTCGACGAAGCGGTCGTAGACCTGGTCGGCGACGTAGAGCCGCTCCATCGAGACGCACAGCTGACCGGCGCTGCTGAAGCTCGCGCGTACGGCGCCCTCGGCCGCCTTCTCGAGGTCGGCGTCGCGCAGCACGAGGAGCGGGTTCTTGCCGCCGAGCTCGAGCGAGCAGCCGATCAGCCGCTCGGCGCACGCCTTGGCGACCAGCTTGCCGGTGGCCGTCGAGCCCGTGAAGCAGACGTAGTCGGCGCGCTCGATGATCGCCTGTCCGATGGTCGGGCCGGGGCCGGAGACCACCTGCCACAGGTCGGGCGGGAAGCCCGCATCCTCGAGCAGCTCGGCGCCCAGCAGTGCCGAGAGCATCGACTGGGCGTCGGGCTTGATCACGACCGCATTGCCGGCCAGCAGGGCCGGGATGCCGTCGACGAGCGGCAGGTTGAAGGGGTAGTTCCAGGGCGAGATCATGCCGACCACACCCTTGGGCACCCGGTTGACCTCGACCCGGGTCAGGCCCGGGACGACGCCGATGCGGCGCTCGGAGTCGAGGTGCCGGTGCGCCGTACGGCCGTAGTAGCGGGCGGTGAGCGCGACGTGCAGCGGCTCGTCGAACGCGTGCTTGCGGGCCTTGCCGGACTCCATCACGACGATGTCGATGATCTCGTCCTGCCGCTCCAGCACGAGGTCGTGCAGGCGCAGCAGGGCGGCGGCGCGGGTGTCGAGCGACGTACGGGCCCAGGCCTGCTGCGCGCGCCGGGCCCGGCGGAATGCCTCGGCCACGTCGGCCTCGCTCGACTGCGGGACGTGCGCCAGCGGCTGGCCGTGCAGCGGCGAGCTGACGACCTGGCTCTCGCCGGTGGTGGCGAGGATGCGCCGGGTCAGGGTCGCGGCGTCGGCCGGCTCGAAGGCGTAGGACGCCCGCGGGTCGAGCTCGGGGTCGGCCGGGCCGTCGAGCAGGGGTCCTGGTCCGCTGGTGGCGCTCATGTACCGAGGGTATGTTGCGCCCGTCATCCGGGGCCACCTCCGAGTCACCAATCTCACCCGCCCCCGACATCCGCCCGTCGCCAAGGGTTTCGGTGCCACCTCCTTTACGCCGGGCTCCCTTCGGTGTTGACTCAGCCAGGGTCCCGCACGGGGATCCCAGGAGAACTCTCGGAGGAGCTCACATGCGCATCCGCACAGGTGCCAAGGTCGCAGCCGTCACAGGCGTGCTGGCCCTGGCCGGCGCGACGGTGGGGGCCAACGCCTTCGCCTCGGACCAGCACGGGCAGGCGCGCCACGCCGCGCACCACCACCAAAGCCCACGGCTCGACCACATCTTCGTGATCATGCTGGAGAACCACTCGCGCTCGAGCGTGATCGATGACGCGAACGCGCCGTACCTCACCGCGCTCGCTCACCGCCACGCGATGGCCGACCACTACTACGGGGTCACCCACCCGTCGATGCCCAACTACATCGCCAGCATCGGCGGCGACAACTTCGGCATCCAGGACGACAACGACCAGAACGTCGTCCACCTCGACCGCCGCAACCTGGTCGACCAGCTCTCCGAGGCCAAGGTCAGCTGGGGCGCCTACATGGAGGACCTGCCGGCCGACAAGCAGGCGTCGTACGGGCCGACGGTCAACGGCACCGTCGAGCACCTCTACGCCAAGAAGCACAACCCGTTCGTGCTCTTCGACAGCGTCAAGAACGACCCGAAGCGGATGGCGCGGGTGCGCGACTACACGCGCCTGAGTCACGACCTCAACCGCGCCCACCCGCCGAAGTTCGTGTGGATCTCGCCCAACCAGTGCAACGACATGCACGGTGGCGTGTACGACACGGTGCCCGGCCACCCGGAGACGCCGTGCCCCTACGGCTCCACCAAGGACGACGCCAACGACGCGGCCCTCAAGGCCAAGGCGGACGCCTTCGTCAAGCACGCGGTGCACACCATCCGCACCTCCGACGCCTGGACCCACCACTCGGCGATCTTCATCGTGACCGACGAGAACGACTTCACGGGCAAGAAGAAGACCGGTGGCTGGGAGAACGCCCACGGCTGCTGCGACTCGCCGTACGTCCCGGCCGGTGACCCGCGGGTGAGCACGACCTGGCCCGGCGGCACGTATGGCGGCGGCCTCATCCCGGCGATCATCGTGACCCGCCACGGTCGGCACGGCTACGTCGACCACCGCAACTACAACCACTACTCGATGCTCACCACGATCGAGCAGAACTGGCACCTCGGCTACATCGGCCACGCCGGCGACAAGGCGGGCGACGTGCGCGGCATGTGGCGCGCGATCCTCAAGCGCTGATCGATCCGGATAGTCCCTGACGAAATGGCTGTCAAACGGCCGGAATCACGACCACCTTGTCAGGGACTATCCCCAGCCGTACGGACCGTCAGACGATGTCGGGGGCGGAGACGCGGGCCTCGTCGGCCTCCTGGTCGGTGAGCTTCTCCTGCGACTGCCGCTCGGCCTCGACCCGGCGCAGGTAGTGGTCGACCTCGTCGGCCGTGCGGGCCTCGGACCAGCCGAGCTCGCCGGCCATCAGCCCGGCCACCACACGAGCGCAGGCGACGCCACGGTCGAAGGTCTCGATCGAGATCCGGGTCCGCCGGGTGAGTACGTCGTCGAGGTGCCGCGCGCCCTCGTGGGTCACCGCGTGGACGACCTCGCCGGCCAGGTAGTCGTCCGCGCCCGGCAACGGCTCGGCCAGCTCCGGGCGCGCAGCCAGCAGGTCGAGCACCTCATCGACCAGCCCGCCGTACCTCCCGAGAAGGTGGTCGATCCGGGCCACGTGCAGGCCGGCGCGTCGCGCCAGCAGCACCCGCTGGTTGGAGCGGGCCTCGAAACCGGGCGCACCCGCGAGCGGCACCCGCTCGGTGATCGAGTCGCGCACCGAGACCTGGTGTGCCGCCAGGGTCGGACGCGCGGCGTCGACGGCGTCGCGGCCCATCACGCGGTACGTCGTGAGCTTGCCGCCGGCGATCATCACCAGGCCCGGCACGGGCGTGACGACGGTGTGCTCGCGGGAGATCCGCGACGTCGGCTCCGACTCGCCGGCGGCGAGCGGGCGCAGCCCGGCGTACACGCCCTCGACGTCGTCGTGGTCGAGTGGCTCGCGCAGGATGGTGTTGACCTGCGCGAGCAGGTAGTCGATGTCGGCGCGCGAGGCCGCGGGGTGGGCCTTGTCGAGGTCCCACTCGGTGTCGGTGGTGCCGATGATCCAGTGCCGGCCCCAGGGGATCACGAACAGCACCGAGGTCTCGGTGCGGGTGATGACGCCCGACTCCGAGCGGATCCGGTCGCGGGGCACGACGAGGTGGATCCCCTTGCTGGCCTGGACCCGGAGCGCACCGCGACCGCCCAGCAGGTCCTGGAGGTCGTCGGTCCACACGCCGGCGGCGTTGACCACGACCCGGGCGCGGATCTCCAGGTCACGGCCGGTCTCGAGGTCCCGGGCGCGTACGCCGACGACGCGCTCGCCCTCGCGGAGGAAGCCGGTCACCTGGGTCCGGGTGACGATATGGGCACCGTGGGAGGCGGCCGAGCGGGCGATGGTGAGCACCAGGCGGGCGTCGTCGACCTGGGCGTCGTAGTACGAGATCGCGCCGGTCAGGTTCTCGGTGCGCAGGTCGGGAGCGATCCGGGCGACCTGCTTGCGGAACAGGTGCCGGTGCCGTGGCAGCCCGACGTCGTACTTCCCGAGGTGGGCCAGGGTGTCGTAGAGCAGCAGCCCGGCGCCGACGTACGGGCGCTCGACGGTCTTGTGCAGCGGGTAGAGGAAGGGCACCGGCCGCACCAGGTGGGGGGCGAGCCGGGTGAGCAGCAGGCCACGTTCCTCCAGCGCCTCACGCACCAGCCCGAAGTCGTACATCTCGAGATAGCGCAGGCCGCCGTGGATCAACTTGCTGCTGCGCGAGCTGGTGCCGGAGGCGAGGTCGCGCTGCTCGACCAGGCCGGTGGACAGGCCGCGGGTGACCGCGTCGAGCGCCGTACCGGCCCCGACCACGCCGCCGCCGACGACCAGGATGTCGAGCTCTGCGCCCGGCTGGGTGGTCGCGGCGAGGGCCGTCAGGGCGGCGTCGCGGGACTGGGGTCCGAGGGCGCCGGTGTCGTTCACCCGGCCATTCTCGCGTGCGCCGGGCGGCCGCGTCCCGGCAGGATGGCGCCATGGACGAGATCGTGGCCCTGTACGACGAGCGGGGGCGGCCCGCGGGGACGGCCCCGCGCGCGCAGATGCGGGCGCGCAACCTGCGCCACGCGGCGACCGCGGTCGTGGTGCGCGACCCGCTCGGCCGGGTCTACCTCCACCGGCGTACCGACACCAAGGACGTCTACCCCGGCCGCTGGGACTTCGCGGCCGGGGGTGTCGTGCTGGCCGGCGAGGACCCCACCGAAGCGGCCGTCCGCGAGGCCGAGGAGGAGCTCGGCGTCACCAGCCCGCTCGTCGCTCTCGGCGAGGCCGACTACGCGGACGACCACACGACCTACCATGCGTTTCGCTTCGTCACCGAGTGGGACGGTGAGGTCCGCTGGCAGCCGGAGGAGGTCGCCGACGGCCGTTGGGTCACCCTCGCCGAGCTTGTCGCGGTCCTGGCCGACCCGGACACGCCGGTCATGCCGGACACGGCCGCGCTGCTCGACGGCTGGCTGCGCGAGCGGCTGGCCGACACCAGCCGGCCCGAGCAGGGCTGGGACAGCGACACCGCGATCCTCGAGGGCCGCTGGGTCGAGCGGGTGCCGCAACGGCCCGACGTGGCGCCCGCCCTGCTGGCCGAGGTGGCGCTGATGGCCCGGCTCCCGGAGCTGCCGCTCGCCGTACCCCGGCCGAAGGTGGTCGGCCAGGACCCGGTCCGCATCCGTCACCGGCTCGTGCCCGGCGAGCCGTCCGACCACCTCGACGCCGCGGACGGCGCCCGCGTCGGCGCGTTCCTGCGCGCGCTGCACGACCTGCCGGACGAGGTCTGGACCGGCATCCTCGACCCGGCCGAGACCCGACGGTGGTGGGCCGACAAGGTCGACCGGCTCGAGAGCGACGTACTCCCGCTCGTGCCCGGCTCGCACCAGCCCCCGGCCGCGGCGGTGCTGACGGACGCTCGCCGGAACACCCCCGTGGCACTCACCCACGCCGACCTCGGCCCGCTGCACCTGCTCGCCGACGGCGACCGGGTCAGTGGCGTGATCGACTGGACCGACGCCCGGGTCGGCGACCCGGCTCTCGACCTCGCGTGGGTGCTGTACGGCGCCCCGGAGCCGTTCGCACGCGCCGTCGCCACGGCGTACGGCGCGACCGACGACGAGCTCGCCCGGGCGTTGGTCTGGCACCGGCTCGGCCCGTGGCACGAGGTGATCCACGGCCTCGACCAGGGCCAGCCGGACTACGTGGAGTCCGGTCTCGCGGGCCTGGTCTCCCGACTCTGACACCACAACGACATTGCGGTGACGTCATTTTGATGTCAGAGTGCCTTCATGACTGCTCGGCTACGACGTCTCGCACGAGGGCTGGTGCTGCTGGCCCGCCTGCTGTGGGAGTGCTCCCCCGCGTACACCGTGCTCGGGCTGGTCGCCGTCGTGCTGCAGGCGGCGGCCGCGGCGGCGGTGATGGTCGGCTCCGGGCGCCTGGTCGGCGGGGTGGTCCGCGGTGAGCTCGACACCCGCTGGCTGGCGCTCACCATCGGCGCGCTCGTGCTGCAGCCGATCTTCACCACGGCCGTCGAGATCGTCGGGGTCATCGAGCAGGGACGGGCCACGCCACTCCTCCTGGAGAAGGTGGCCCGGCTCGCCTCCCGCCCCCACGGCATCGAGCACCTCGAAGTGCCCGAGACCCGGCAGTCGATCGAGGCCGCGATCGAGGAGATCAACCAGCAGTACTTCCTCGGCGTCCAGTCGACCTGGGAGGTGCTCAACCTGCGGCTGTGGGGCTTCGCCGCGCTGCTCGTGCTCGCGTCGTGGTCGTGGTGGGTGGCCCTGGTGGTGCTGGTGGCGACGCTGACGATGAACGCCACCTGGTCCGGCTACTCCCAGCAGATCTTCGAGGACATCTTCCGCGACCGCACCCGCCGCCGCTCCAGGTGGTACCACGACCTGCTGATCGACAGGGACACTGCCAAGGAGGTGCGGCTGTTCGGGCTGAGCGACTTCGGGCTCGACCGGTTCTCGGCCACCTGGCACGCGGCGATGCGTGAGCTGTGGCGGGGCCGCGCCGACAAGCTGCGACCCACCTACGTCGCCGTGGTGCTGATGCTGGCCGCCTATGTCCTCGCACTCGCCGTCCTGGCCCACGACGCCTGGACCGGCGCGATCTCCACTGCCGTGCTGCTGACCTCGGCCCAGGCGATGACCCAGATCGAGGGGCTGGGCATGCTCGGCGACATCCAGACCATGGTCAACCGGCAGCAGGCGCTGCTGCTCGACATGGACGATCTCGCACGCCGGCTCCCGTCGTACGACGATCGCGCGTTCACGCCGGTCGGCGCCGGGCCGGCCGCGGTCAGCCTCCGCGACGTCACCTTCACCTACCCCGGCCGCAGCGAGCCGACCTTCGCCGGGCTCTGCCTCGACCTCGAGCCCGGCACCAGCGTCGCCGTCGTCGGGCCCAACGGCGCCGGCAAGTCGACCCTGATCAAGCTGCTGTGCGGCCTGCACCGGCCCTGCTCCGGGACCGTTCGCGTGGACGGCGGTGACCCGGGCGAGGACGACGCGCTGCGCCGGCGGGTGGCGGTGATCTTCCAGGAGTTCGTGCGCTACCACGTCTCGCTGCGCGACAACGTCGCGATGGCGCTGCTCTCCGACCACGTCCTGCCCTCCGACATCGACAGCGTCGCCGAGCGGGCGCTGCACGACGCCGTCGGCGACCCGGTGCTGCGTCGGGTCGGCGACTGGGACCGGGTGCTCTCCAACGAGTACGCCGGTGGCACCGACCTGTCCGGCGGCCAGTGGCAGCGGGTGGCCCTGGCCCGGGCCCTGGCCGCGGTCGACGCCGGAGCCGGCGTACTCGTGCTGGACGAACCGACCGCCGCGCTCGACGTGCGGGCCGAGGCGGCGCTGTTCGACAACTTCCTCCGGGTCACCCGCGGCGTCACCACGATCCTGGTCAGCCACCGCCTCTCCAGCGTCCGGCACGCCGACCGGATCGTGGTGCTCGACCAGGGCCGGATCGTCGAGGACGGCAGCCATGCCGAGCTGGTGGCCCGCGGCGGTCACTATGCCCGGATGTTCGCGCTCCAGGCCGAGCGGTTCGCGCTGGCGGGAGGTACGACGCCGTGAGGACGCTGCTTGCCAACCTGATGCTTCCGCTGGCTACCGCCTGGCGACTCGACCGCAAGGCCGCCGTGCTGGCCTTCGTCGAGGTGATCGTCACGGTCCTGCAGGCTCTGCTGCCGCTGGCGTTCGGGCTGATGATCGGCGGCATCGCCACCCACACGGGGTCCCGGCTGGTGGCGGGTGCCGCCCTGGCCTTTGCGGCGCTCGGGGTGACCCCGATCCTTACCGGGATCGGCGTCGAGGCCAGGCTGCGGCTCAACGAGGTGGTGGGTCACGAGTTCGACCGCCGGGTGGCCGCGCTGCTGGCCGCCGTACCGACCCTCGACCATCTCGAGTCGCCGGCCTTCCGCGACCAGGCCCAGATCGTCAACGAGCGCCAGGGCGCGCTCGGTGGCGCCTACAACAACCTGGCCAACGCGGTCCGGAGCCTGGCCTTCCCGATCGCGACCCTGGCCGTCGCCATCTCGGCCGACGCGCGACTGCTGTGGCTGCTGCCGGCCTCGCTCCCGGGACTGCTCATCGGCCGCTGGGTGGTGAGGTGGGACCGGGCGGCCGAGGAGGCCGGCGCCGAGCCCGGCCGCCTGACCCAGCACCTGGTCGGGCTGGCGACACACCCGGCTCCGGCGTCCGAGCTGCGGGTGCTCGGCACGCGTGGCGTCGTCGCCGGCTGGCTGCACGACGCGGGCTGGGCGTGGCGGCGTCCGCACGTGAGCTCCGACGTGAAGAAGTACCTCGCCGGCACCTCGGCCGGTCTGCTCTACCTGGCCGTCTCGGCCCTCGTGCTGTACGTGATCACCCGCGACGCGGCGCACGGCCGGGCAGCGGTCGGCGTCGTGGCCACCTCGGTGCTGGTCATCGGTCAGCTGCAGCAGGTCGTGTCCTCCAGCCGATGGGCGATCCAGATGCTGGCCCAGGTGACCCGCACGGTTGGGCGCTACCGCCAGCTCGAGACCGGCGTGGCCGCCGCGCGCGCGGCATCGGGCACCGGCACCCCGCCCGAGCGCCTGTACGACGGTATCTCGCTGCGGTCGCTGACCTTTTCCTACCCGGGTCAGGACGAGCCGTCGCTGGCCGACGTCGACCTCGACCTGCCCGCGGGGTCGGTGGTGGCGATCGTCGGCGAGAACGGCGCCGGCAAGTCGACCCTCGTCAAGGTGCTCACCGGCCTCTACGCTCCTTCGAGCGGACGGGTGCTGGTCGACGGCCACGACCTGGCCGACCTCGACGGTGACGCCTGGCGGCTGCGGTGCTCGGGCGCCTTCCAGGACCACGCCAACCTCGAGCTGATCGCTCGCGAGACCGTCACCATCGGCGACCTGCCGGCCATTGCGAGCGACGCCCGGGCCCTTCGGGCACTGGAGGACGCCGCCGCCTCCGACGTGCTGACCGCGCTGCCCGGCGGCCTCGACACCCAGCTCGGCACCAGCTGGGACGGCGGCACCGAGCTCTCCGGGGGGCAGTGGCAGCGGCTGGCGATCGCCCGCGGCATGATGCGCCGGCAGCCGCTGCTGCTCGTGCTCGACGAGCCCACCTCGGCCCTCGACCCGGCCACCGAGCACGCGCTCTTCGAGGGGTACGCCGACGCCGCCCGCCGCGCGGGACGCCAGGGTGCGATCACGGTGCTGGTCACCCACCGCTTCTCCACGGTCGCCGCGGCCGACCTGGTCGTCGTACTCACCGACGGGCGAGTCACCGAGGTCGGCGGCCATGCCGACCTGATCCGGGCCGACGGCGCCTACGCCCAGCTCTACGCGCTCCAGGCTCGCGGGTATGCCTGAGTCGCCGGCCCGCACCTGCTACTGGACCACGACCTCGATCCGCTGGAACTCCTTGAGCTCGGTGTAGCCCGTCGTCGCCATCGCGCGGCGGAGCGCGCCGACGAGGTTCATGGTGCCGTCGGCAACCCGGCTCGGGCCGAACAGGATCTCCTGGAGGGTGCCGACGGTGCCGATCTCGACCCGCTCGCCCCGCGGCAGGTCGGCGTGGTGCGCCTCGGTGCCCCAGTGGAAGCCGCGGCCGGGCGCGTCGGTGGCGCGCGCGAGCGGTGAGCCGACCATGACCGCGTCGGCGCCGCAGGCGATCGCCTTGGCGAGGTCGCCGCTGCGGCCGATCGAGCCGTCGGCGATGACGTGCACGTAGCGCCCGCCCGACTCGTCGAGGTAGTCGCGACGAGCCGCGGCCACGTCGGCCACCGCGCTCGCCATCGGCACCGCCACGCCGAGCACCGTGCGGGTGGTGTGGGCCGCGCCGCCACCGAAGCCGACGAGCACGCCGGCCGCGCCGGTGCGCATCAGGTGCAGAGCGGCCTGGTACGTCGCGCAGCCGCCGACGATCACCGGCACGTCGAGCTCGTAGATGAACTCCTTGAGGTTGAGCGGCTCGGCCCGGCTCGAGACGTGCTCGGCGCTGACCGTCGTGCCGCGGATCACGAACAGGTCGACCCCGGCGTCGACCACGGTCTTGGCCAGTTCGCGAGTCCGCTGCGGGCTCAGGCTGGCAGCCACGGTCACGCCGGCCTCACGGACCTGCTTGACCCGCTCGGTGACCAGCTCGGCCTTGACCGGCTCGGCGTACACCTGCTGCATCCGGCGTACGGCGGCATCGTGGTCGAGGCCGGCGATCTCCTCGAGCAGGTCGGTCGGGTCGTCGTACCTGGTCCAGAGGCCCTCGAGGTTGAGCACGCCGAGGCCGCCGTGGCGACCGAGCTCGATCGCGGTCGCGGGTGACACCACCGAGTCCATCGGCGCGGCCAGGATGGGAAGCTCGAAGCGGTAGGCGTCGATCTGCCAGGAGATGTTGACCTCGTCGGGGTCGCGGGTGCGGCGCGACGGCACGATCGCGATGTCGTCGAAGGAGTACGCCCGGCGGCCGCGCTTGGCGCGCCCGATCTCGATCTCGGTCATGCGGGGTCCCCGCAGCGTTGTGCGGCGGAGGTGGGGGTCCCCGCGGGGTCGTGCGCCGGAGGAGGAGCGACGCGGAGGAGGCCAGAACCGCGTGGGGTGAAGCAGCGCAGCGGGGGAGGCGAAGAACGACGGAGGGTGCTCACCGAGTCAGCCTAATGGGGTGTCGGCCCCGTCGTGACGCCGTAGGATCCGCGCGTGAGCTACGGGTGGCGCGACCTCGCAGCATGGATACCCGAACGGGTCGAGGGCCCGACGTCGTTCCAAACGCGATGATCGGGCCGATCGCTGCACGGGCACCCTCATGACATCGTTTCGAACCGGGCGAATCTCGGCGCCTGCGACCTCGGGCTGAGCACGGTGCCGGTCGGTGGCGGACGCCGTGCCCGGGCGGCCGGGCACCACCGATGACCGCCGACCGTCTGCAGGAGGCGTTCACAGCGCACAAACCAAAGCGGCTCCCCGTCGGACGATCCGCTGTGGTGGCGGCGGCTGGTACGGCGGCGGGCCGGGCGGGAAAGGACGGCGGAGGCGGCGGGGGAGGTGGCTCTGACATGGCATGTTCCTATCCGGCGTTGCCCTGAACTACCAGAGCGGACCACCGCAACACCCGGCCGACGTCGAGCTCGACGTCGGCCGGGGTCAGGTTCCGGTGCGGCGGGGCTGGCTTTAGTAGACAGCCAGACCCGAGGCGCCGTCGGCGACCGGGAGGCCGCCCTTGACGGTGCCGATCGGCACCAGGGCGCCGGCCGGCCCGATCTTGAACTGCGCGACCGTACCGGCACCGCGAAGCAGCAGGTACAGGTAGCCGCTGTCGTCGGTCTGGGCCAGGTCGACCGGTTGGCTGCCGGTGGGCAGGGTGGCCGCAGCGCCCTGCTGGAGCGTGACCTTGCCGTCGCCGGCGATCTGGTAGCTGGAGATGGTGCCGCTACCGAAGTTGGCGGTGTAGGCGTAGCGACCGTTCTTGGTCACCACGATCCAGCAGGTGTCGGTCTGGTTGTTGCCCATCGATCCGCTGTTCACCGCGAGCTTCGTGCCGCCCACCTTGTACGACGACACCGCAGACCTTTCCTTTGAGGCGTCGAACGACTCAGCGACCAGCACCTGCTTGTTGCCGTTGAACCCCAGCGAGAACGGCCGGACGCCGTGCGACCGGTCACGCTTCGCCGGCCCGGCGACGCCGTTGCGGTCGATCTTGAACGCGTCGAGCGCGATCGCAGGGCTCAATGTGTTCGCCGTGGTCTTCTCGGTCACCAGGATCAGTCGACCGTCGGGGCTGAACTCGATGTCGCCAGGCACGGCGATCGGCGAGCTGAGCGGCTGGATCGAGCCCTTCAACGCCTTGAGTTTGCCGTCGTTACCTCGCTTGAACCCGCGGATGCTGTTGGAGGCAACCGACCCGTCCAGCACGTAGAGGCGGTTGTGGTGGATGGTGAGGCTGGTGGGCTCGTCAACGGCGTAGACCTTCTGCTGGAAGGTGAGCTTGGTGCCGTTGACCCGGAACACGCTCACCTCGTCGCTGCCGGCGTTGACGCCGTAGAGGTACTTGTGGTCCTGGCTGAGCCGCAACGGACCCTGGGTGTCGAGGTCGACACCGATCCCCAGGCCACGGGTGGAGGTGGTGCCCACCCGGGTGAGCGTACCGTCCGCGGCCCGCCGGTAGCGCACGATCTCGTTCTTCTTCGTGGCGTTGGTCATTGCGAACGCTGCACCTTCTCCGGCGGCGAGCTTGTGGGTGGGAGCGGCAGCGACCCGGTCGAGGGTACCTGCCCCGAGCGGCGCGGACACAGCGGCGGCACCGCCGATTCCTGCGACTCCAGTTGCCACGCCTGCCGTGGCCAGCACCCCGAGTGCCGCGATGCTGATGCCGATCTGCTTTCGTTGAGTAGCCATCTGCTTCCTGCCTTCTGTCTTCTGTCGACCGGGTGTTCCCGATCGCACGAGCTGACGTTGCTCAGCCACTGTCGGTCGAAAGGAAATGGAATCTCCACTACAACAACGTTACGTAATCACCTGGTACGAACTCTTACGAAAGAGTGCGGGGCCGACCCTAGGCTCGGAGCTGGAGCAGCGCGGCATCGAGGGCCCGCTCCAGCCGGGTCGGGTCGTGACTGGTCTGGGCCAGCAGCAGCCCGCCCTCGAGTGCCGCCAGGATGCCGATGGCGAGCATGCCCGGGTCGGCGTCGGCCCTGACCTCGCCGTTGTCCTGCATGCGTTGCAGCGCGGCTCGCAGGTAGCCCTCCCACGTGGCCATCGCCTTGGCCAGGGCGAGCCTGGAGTGCTCGGACCTGCACGAGAGCTCGCTGGCCAGCGAGCCGAGCGCGCACCCATGCTGGCCGGGGCCACGGGCCCCCAGCACTTCGGCGTCTCGCCACCGGCGTAGCCCGCGCACCGAGTCCACACGCCCCAGGAGTCGTTGCTGGGTGTCGAGCATCCGCGCGATCTGCGTGAGCACCACCTCGGCGACCAGGGCGTCCTTGTCGATGAAGTAGTGGTACAGCTGCGAGGTGCCGGTGCCGCTGGCCGCCATCACGTCGGCGAGACTGGTGCCGGCGACGCCCTGGGCGTACATCAGGTCGGCCGCCGCCGACACGATACGCTCTCGCGTCGCCGCACCCCGCGCCGTCAGGCGCAACGACGGCCCGCTCCACTCCTCGTCCGCCATAGGCCGATCGTACGCCGTAGATGGAACACAGGTTACAGAAACTAGATGGTCTCCTAGTGGTGTGTCGCGCAAATAGCTAGGCGTTGCTGATCTAGACTGAGGCATGCCGAAGTCCGCTCCGCCACTGGCGCTCTCCCAGGGCCAACGTGAAGTGCTCACGACGCTGTCGCGATCGAAGGCGGCGCCGCATCGTCAGGTCCAGCGGGCGCGGGCGTTGTTACTCGCCGCAGACGGCGTCGCGAACACCCAGATTGCTATTCAGATCGGGGTGACGCCGGTGACAGTGCGTGCGTGGCGATCCCGGTTCGCCGAGCAGGGACTCTCGAAGTTCGGGAAGGTCGCCAAGGGCCGGGGCCGTAAGCCCACCATCGCCCAGGACGTGGTCGATCGGATCGTGGATCTGACCCAGAACTCAACACCGGTTGGGGAGACTCACTGGTCGACTCGCACGATGGCGAAGAAGGTCGGGGTCTCCAAGGACACGGTCCAGCGGGTCTGGTCCGCGCGCGGGCTCAAGCCGCGTCTGGTCAAGACGTTCAAGCTTTCCAACGACCCGCGGTTCGAGGAGAAGCTCATCGACGTGGTCGGGCTGTACCTGAACCCTCCCGATCAGGCGGTCGTGCTCTGCATGGATGAGTTGGGTCGGACTGGGGCGCGTTGACGCCCTTACGGGCGTTACGTTTCCCCAGCCCGCCCTCCGAACCGGACGTGCGCGTCTCCACGCATCCGGCTCTCCACGAGCCCGTGTCGTTGGGCTA
>JBPCQY010000187.1:0-2784 GCA_050997635.1 Nocardioides sp. | reverse complement strand
CGGTTCATCACGTTCGCCGTCGAGCAGTACCGGGCGGTCCTTGCGCGAGGTGGCCGAGCTCACCGACCGGACGCGGAGTGCTGTTCGGCGCGCGTTGGCCTCACAAAGGGTGCGGCTGCGGGATCCTGGTGCGCCGCAGGCGAGCGGGGCAGCAGCGACGACCCAGGGGCGCTCCAAGTACGCCCGCCCCACGAGTCTGGTGACGAGGGTCCATCCGGTCGTGGGGCTTCCCCACAGATGGTCCGACAAGAGACTCCCTCCGGCGAGCCGCCGCCTCGGGCGGGTCCGTCGCTGGGAGGATGCGGCGTGGCATCGAGCTCCGAGGGCGGGCACAGGCACCGGGACGACCCGGGCTCGGGCGACCCGCGGCGTCGTACGCACCGGGGTGAGCACCGCCTGCCTCCGGCGGCCGCGGTCGTCGTGGCGGCCGTCGTCTACGTGCTGCTGCCGAGCAGCCTCACCGTCGGACCGCGGTACGTCGTCCCGACCATCGAGGGCGCCTTGCTGATCGCCCTCGTCGTGACCAACCCGCGTCGGCTGGTGCGTCAGACCCGCTGGTCGCGCTGGGTTTCCGTGGCGCTCGGCGCCCTCATGGTGCTCGCCAACCTCGTCTCGCTCGGGCTGCTCGTGGCGACCGTCGCGGACCCGAAGGCGTCAGGTGGGTCGCTGCTCGTCGCGGCGATGCAGGTCTGGCTGACCAACGTCATCGGCTTCGCCCTGCTCTACTGGGAGCTCGACCGCGGCGGACCCGTCGCACGGCACGAGCTGGCCCGGCCCGACCTGCCCCCGGCGGACTTCCGTTTCTCGCATGACGAGGACGACGACACCGTCGAGGAGGTGCGTCGCGGCTCCAGCCAGGTCGCCGGGTGGGTGCCCGTCTTCGTGGACTACCTCTACGTCTCGCTGACGAACTCCAGCGCCTTCAGCCCGACCGACACCATGCCTCTCACCTCCCGGGCCAAGATGCTGATGGGCCTCGAGGCCACCGCGGCGCTGCTCACCTCGCTCATCGTCGTCTCCCGCGCGGTGGGGTCGCTCGGCGGCGGGGGCGGTTGAGCCCCCCAACAGTCACGACCCGCTGGCGGGGCTCACCTGGCCGGCGGGACGGCGGACAGGATGCAGCCAGATGGCCCTCCGCTGGTTCACCCGTACGGGGTGATGGGAGAGCTTGATGGGGAGCGCCGTCGTCATGGAGGCCCGCCCGTGCCGGGTCTGAAGGACGCTCTGGGTGGCCCACCGCGGAACGTCCGGAGGTAACACCAGGGCTGGTCAAAAACTGAGGGGCAAGCCGTGGTCCGAGCGACGGTGCGGCCTCGCGCCAGGTCCAGAACTCGGGCGGTCACCGGAACGGCGAGCCTACCCGTCGTCATGCCCACCCGCGGGAGCTCCTCGGCCCGCGCATGGACCCAAGGTCCCCGGTGAAGGGGGTTCTCGGTACGCGTCGACCCCCAGTGAGGAGATGCTGCCTACCCCAACTGAGGGCCGGCCTCGTGCCCGTACACCTGACGCGCCCCGGCGCTAACCGCGCCAATTCACGGAGGAGGCTTCCCGGGTCTCTGCCTCGATCACCTGGTTGCCACGCGCGGGCCGCGCCCTGCCCGTGTTCGGCTGGCTCCATTTTAGGATGCGAGGATGAACCTCCTGCCGCCGTTGCCATTGTGGGTTGAGATCCTGATCCTTCGTCGGTAGCGCGGCGAGATCTGGGTTGCCGGCATCCCGCTGTCGAACTACACCGACATCTTGGCTGACCGGCCCCACCTCGGTCAGGCTCTCGGCGGGTTGATCCTGCTCGCCGTCGCCACGAACCTGCCGGAGATCGCCATCACCTACAGCGCCGCAGCAAGCGGCCAACTAGATGTCGCCGTCAGCAACATCTTGGGTGGAATCGCCATCCAGACGGTGGTCCTCGTCGCGTTGGACGCGTTCGGCGTCCGCGAACGGCGCCCATTGACCTACTAGGCGGCCCGCCTCACCCTGGTCCTCGAGGGCGCGATCGTCCTGGCGGTCCTGGTCGTGGTGGTGATGGGCACCCAGCTGCCCAAGAACCTCGTCTTCGCGCGACTCACCCCAGACGTTGTCCTCATCGCCCTCGTATGGGTGGCCGGGCTGCTGCTGACCCAACGCGCCGGGACGAAGCTGCCCTGGTCGAACAGCGGCGAAGCGCCCGACAGCCAACCGGAGCCCCGCGGCCACTCCCAGAGGAGCCGGGCCAAGGACGCGGCCCGTCGTGGGGTCAGCACCACCAGAGTCGTGCTCATTTTCGGGGTCGCTGCCCTGGCCACGCTCGTCGCCGGCGCCCTCGCCGAGGAGAGCGGAACCGCGGCAGCCGACCAAGTCGGTCTCCCCGGGGTGCTCTTCGGTGCCACCGTCCTGGCGGCGGCGACGTCGCTGCCCGAGCTCAGCACCGGGCTGACCGCCGTCAAGCAGGGCGACTACAAGCTCGCCTTCGGCGACATCTTCGGCGGCAACGCGTTCCTTCCCGTCTTGTTCCTGCTCGCCGTCCTGGTCTCCGGCAAATCCGTCCTGCCCAACCTGCATGCCGCCGACATCTACCTCACCGGCTTGGGAGCTCTGCTCACCGTCGTCTACATAGCCGGCCTCCTGTTCCGCCCCGCCAAGCAACACGCTCGTCTCGGCATCGACAGCATCGCGGTCCTCAGCCTCTACATCCTCGGAGTCATCGGCCTGATTGCTCTCCCCCCGTATCCGACTAGACGGGTGCGGCGGGAGGCTGTCCCCTCCCGCCGCCGACGTCAGGAGCTGGTCTGGATGTTTGCTTGGGCG
>JBPCQY010000168.1:0-14899 GCA_050997635.1 Nocardioides sp. | reverse complement strand
TGGGCCGGGGCGTGAGGGAGAAGACCCGGAACCATTGGAGGCTCGAACCGGGGGAGCGACCAGGTCCAAAAAGCAAGCCGCGCCGGTCTCTTCGGGGCGGGGCGCGATAGCTGAGCTCAAAGGTTCCGCCATGCCGAGACAGTGCCCGGCGACGCACGATCAGGGCGATGCCGATGACGAGGACGAGCGCGAGAATGCCTGCTGCCGAATCGAGCAGCCATTCCCACGCCGGCATCAGGAGTTGTCCCCCTCCAGCTTCGCCTTGCGCTCGTCCAGGAGCCGCCTGGCCTCGTCGTAGTCGCTCTCGTGGGACAGCTCGGCGTACTCGCAGAGAAGCCGCACATGGTTGTTGGCCACGGAGATGAAGCCGCCGTCGACGGCCGCGACCCAGTGCCCGTCGTCGACCGTGCGTACGTCGACCTGGCCGGCGTCGAGCACCGACATCACCGGCTGGTGGTCGGCGAGGATGCCGATCTGACCGGCCAGGGTGCGGGCGTTGACCTGGGTCGCCTCGCCGGACCAGACCTCACGGTCGGCCGCGACGAGGGAGACCTGCATCGTCTTGGCCATCAGCGCTCCTCGCTTTGCTCGGGCGCACATGGCCAACCATCGGCGCTGTGTCGATCGATGAGCTCGCTGCCCTCGCTCATCAGAGGCTCTTCGAGATGTCGGCCCACTTCTTCTCGACGTCGTCCAGACCGCCGCACATGAAGAAGGCCTGCTCGGCCACGTGGTCGTACTCACCGTCGGCGATCTTGTTGAACGCCTCGATGGTGTCGGAGACCGGGACGGTCGAGCCCTCCAGGCCGGTGAACTGCTTGGCGACGTAGGTGTTCTGCGACAGGAACCGCTGGATCCGGCGGGCGCGGGACACGATGATCTTGTCCTCTTCGGAGAGCTCGTCCACACCGAGGATCGCGATGATGTCCTGGAGCTCCTTGTTGCGCTGCAGGATCTGCTTGATCCGGATCGCGCAGTCGTAGTGGTCCTTGCCGATGTACTGCGCGTCCAGGATCCGCGAGGTCGACGTCAGCGGGTCCACCGCCGGGTAGATACCGAGCGAGGCGATCTCGCGCGAGAGCTCGGTGGTCGCGTCGAGGTGGGCGAACGTCGTGGCGGGCGCGGGATCGGTGTAGTCGTCGGCCGGCACGTAGATCGCCTGGAGCGAGGTGATCGAGTGACCGCGCGTCGAGGTGATCCGCTCCTGCAGCGTGCCCATCTCGTCGGCGAGGTTGGGCTGGTAGCCCACCGCGGACGGCATCCGGCCGAGCAGGGTCGATACCTCGGAACCGGCCTGGGTGAAGCGGAAGATGTTGTCGATGAAGAGCAGCACGTCCTGGTTCTGCACGTCACGGAAGTACTCCGCCATCGTCAGTGCCGACAGCGCGACCCGCAGGCGGGTGCCCGGCGGCTCGTCCATCTGCCCGAACACCAGCGCGGTCTGGCCGATGACCTCGGCCTCCTCCATCTCGGCGATCAGGTCGTTGCCCTCACGGGTCCGCTCGCCGACGCCGGCGAACACCGACACGCCACCGTGGTCACGCGCGACGCGCGCGATCATCTCCTGGATGAGCACCGTCTTGCCCACACCGGCGCCCCCGAACAGGCCGATCTTGCCGCCCTCGACGTACGGCGTCAGCAGGTCGATGACCTTGATGCCGGTCTCGAACATCTGGGTCTTCGACTCCAGCTGGTCGAAGGCGGGTGCCTTGCGGTGGATGCCCCAGCGCTCCTTGACCTCGAGCTTCTCGCCCTCGTCGAGGTTGAGGCACTCGCCGAGCGTGTTGAACACGTGGCCGAGCGTGGCGTCGCCCACCGGCACCGTGATCGGGCCGCCGGTGTCCTGGACCGGCGCTCCGCGCACCAAGCCGTCGGTCGGCTGCAGCGAGATCGCGCGGACCACGCCGTCACCGATGTACTGGGCGACCTCCAGCGAGAGGAGACGGTCCTCGCCGCCGAGCGTCATCTTGCACTCGAGCTTGTTGTACATCTCCGGCATGTTGTCCCCGGGGAACTCGATGTCGACGACGGGCCCGATGACCCGCGCGATGCGGCCCACACCACCCTCGGTGGCCTGGTCCTTGTTCTCTTCAACAGTGGCAGTCATGTCTCTCACTCACTCTGACTCGGTGGATCAGTCGCTGGCGGCGTTGGCGTCGGCAAGGGCGTTGACGCCACCGACGATCTCGCTGATTTCCTGGGTGATGCCGGCCTGACGGGCCTGGTTGGCGACGCGGGTGTACTTCTTGATCAGCTCATCGGCGTTGTCGGTCGCAGACTTCATCGCCTTCTGGCGGGCGGCGAGCTCGGAGGCCGAGGCCTGAAGCAGCGCGAAGAAGATCCGGCTCTGGACATACTTCGGGAGCAGTGCGTCGAGCACCGCCTCCGGGCTCGGCTCGAACTCGTAGAGCGGGAGCACGTCGGCCGAGCTGGGCCTCTCCTCACCCACGACGACCTCCAGCGGCAGCATCCGCACGCTGTGCGGCTCCTGGACCAGCATCGACTTGAACTGGGTGTAGACCAGGTGCACCTCGTCGACACCGTCGCTCGCGGAGTCCTCGAGGAACGCCGCGATCAGCGCCTCGCCGACGGCGCGCGCGTCGTCGTACTTGGGCTGGTCGGAGAAACCCGACCACGACTGGCGCACGGCTCGGCCACGGAACTTGAAGTACGCCTCACCCTTGCGGCCGGTGATGAAGGTGAGGATCTCCTTGCCCTCACCCCGCAGCCGCTCGGCGAGCCGCTCGCTCTCCTTGAGCACGCTGGAGGAGTAGGCGCCGGCCAGACCGCGGTCACTGGTGACGATGAGGACGGCCGCCTTCTTGGGGTTCTCCGGCTCGATCGTCAGCGGGTGCTGGGTGGTGGAGTAGGTCACCAGCGCCGAGACGGCACGGGTCAGCTCGCGCGCGTACGGCGCGGCCTGCTGGGCCCGCTGCTGCGCCTTGATGATGCGAGACGCAGCAATGAGCTCCATGGCGCGCGTGATCTTCTTCATCGACTCCGTCGACTTGATCCGCGCGCGGTACTCACGCAGTGATACGGCCATCAGTGGTCACCTCCAAGGGGCCCGCGAGGGTAGCCGTGGGTCGGGTGTGTGCATCGCAAGGCGGACGAGGGAGACGGGCCGGAGGCCCGGCGACCGAGGACAACGCCGCGAGGTGCGTGCCCGGGCCGCGGGGACCCCGCGTGACTCTTGGAGTTGACCACTTCGGTCAGTCCCGCTTCTGCTTGACGATCTGCTCCTGCTCGAGCTCGTCGTCGCTCACCGGGTCGGCCTTGGCCTCGGTGCCCGGCTTGATCGACTCGCCCTCGGAGGTCTCGAACTGGTCCAGGAACGTGTCGTAGGCAGCGCCGACCTTCTCGTCATCGCTGTCCTCGAACTTCTGCGACTCGCGGATCCCGTCGAGCAGGTCCTTGTGCTCGCGTCGCAGGTAGTCGAGGAATTCGTTCTCGAAGCGCAGCACGTCGTCGGTCGGCACCTTGTCGAGGTGACCGGTCGTGCCGAGCCACAGCGCGACCGTCATCTCCTCCAGTGGGTACGGCGAGTACTGCGGCTGCTTGAGCAGGGCCATCAGCCGCTGGCCGCGGTCGAGCTGCTGGCGCGAGGCGGCGTCGAGGTCGGAGGCGAACATGGCGAACGCCTCCAGCGCGCGGAACTGAGCCAGGTCGAACTTGAGCGAGCCGGTGACCGACTTCATACCCTTGGTCATCGCGGCACCACCCACACGGGAGACCGACACACCGACGTCGATCGCCGGACGCTGGTTGGCCGCGAACAGGTCGGACTGCAAGAAGATCTGCCCGTCGGTGATCGAGATGACGTTGGTCGGGATGTAGGCCGACACGTCGTTCGCCTTGGTCTCGATGATCGGCAGGCCGGTCATCGAGCCGGCACCCAGCTCGTCGGAGAGCTTGGCGCAGCGCTCGAGCAGGCGGCTGTGCAGGTAGAACACGTCGCCCGGGTAGGCCTCACGGCCCGGCGGACGGCGCAGCAGCAGGGACACGGCGCGGTAGGCCTCGGCCTGCTTGGTCAGGTCGTCGAAGACGATCAGGACGTGCTTGCCGTCGTACATCCACTGCTGGCCGATGGCCGAGCCGGTGTACGGGGCGAGGTACTTGAAGCCGGCCGAGTCCGAGGCGGGTGAGGCGACGATGGTCGTGTACTCGAGCGCGCCGGCCTCCTCGAGGGCGCCACGCACGGAGGCGATGGTCGAGCCCTTCTGGCCGATGGCGACGTAGATGCAGCGGACCTGCTTCTTCTCGTCGCCCGACTCCCAGTTGGCCCTCTGGTTGATGATCGTGTCGATGGCGATGGTGGTCTTGCCGGTCGCCCGGTCACCGATGATCAGCTGGCGCTGGCCGCGGCCGATCGGGGTCATCGAGTCGATCGCCTTGATGCCGGTGGCGAGGGGCTCGCTCACCGACTGGCGCTGCATCACGGTCGGGGCCTGGATCTCCATGGCACGACGCTCGGTCGACTCGATGTCGCCGAGGCCGTCGATGGGGGTGCCGAGCGGGTCGACCACGCGGCCCATGAAGCCGTCACCCACGGGCACCGAGAGGATCTCGCCGGTGCGCTTGACCGGCTGGCCCTCCTCGATCTTGTCGAAGTCACCGAGGACCACGACGCCGATCTCGCGGGTGTCGAGGTTCAGCGCGAGGCCGAGGGTGCCGTCCTCGAACTCCAGCAGCTCGTTGGCCATGGCCGACGGGAGACCGCTGACCCGGGCGATGCCGTCCGCGGCCTGAGCCACGGTGCCGACCTCTTCCGTGCTGGCCGTCTCGGGCTTGAAGTCCTCGACGAACTTCGTCAGCGCGTCGCGAATCTCCTCCGGACGGATCGAAAGCTCCGTCATCTCATCCCTACTCTCTTGTCTGGTCTGTCGTGACGTTCTCGGTCGGCCGGTCACCCGACGAGACGCCGTCGGGCGTCGTCGAGCCGGCTGGCAATGGTGCCGTCGATGACCTCGTCACCAATCTCGACGCGGACGCCGCCGAGGACGTCCGGGTCGACGACGACGTTGAGGTGCACCTGACGGTCATAGATCCGCGTCAACGCGGCCTCGAGCCGGTCAGCGTCGCGCTCGCCCAACGGGCGTGGCGACCAGACGCGAGCGACGAGCCGGCCGCGGGTCGCGGAGGTGAGCTCGATGAAGTCTTCCAGTGCGCTGGTCACGGTCTGGTGGGTGGCCGTCACCGCCCGCTCGCACAGCTCGAGCGCGAACGAGGTCACCTTGCCCTCCACCAGGCTGCGGACCAGGCCCTGCTTGTCCGAGATCGTCCGGGCGGGGTCGGACAGCGCGTCGCGGAGCTCCGGGTGGTCGGCCACCGCACGGCTGAACCCGAAGAGCTCCTCCTCGAGCCGATCGCCCTCACCCGCGGCGTCGGCCGCCTTCACGACCGCCACCACCGCGAGGTGCGCCAGTGCGTCCGGCAGGTCGCGGGCAGCACCCCATCGTCGCGCCACGGCGTTGGCCACGACGCGGGTCGCCGTCTCGTCGAGGTGGCGCCCGAACAGCTCGCGCGCCAGCGCGGCCTTGGCCTCGCCGGGCACGGTCGGGTCGGTGCTCGCCCGGCGCAGCGCGGGCTGCTCGCGCATGATGTCGGCCGCCACGAACAGACTGGCTCCGGCACGAGCGCCGTCACCGCCGTCGGCCAGCGCGCCGTCCAGGTCGTCGGCGACGGCCGACAGCGACGCCGCCGACGAGCCCTGCCACCGCGTACCGCGCGTGCCCTGCATCAGCGGGCCCCTCCCCGAGCCGGCTCCGCGTCCTCCAGATCGGCGAGGAACCGGTCCACGACCCTGCTCTGCCGCTCGTCGTCGTCGAGGGACTCCCCGACGATGCGACCGGCCAGGGTGGTGGCGATGCTGCCGACCTCGGTGCGGAGCTGGGCGAAGGCCGACTTGCGGTCGGCCTCGAGCTGGGTGTGCGCGTGCTGCACGATGCGGTCGGCCTCCTGCTGCGCCTTCTCCCGCGCGTCCGCGACGATCTGGACGCCCTGGTCACGGGCCTCCTCGCGAATCCGCGCCGCCTCGTGCTTGGCGTTGTTGAGCTGCTCCTTGTAGTCCTGCTCGGCCTGGTTCGCCTCGGCCTTGGCCTCGTCGAGCTCGGCGAACTGGGTGCGGATCGCGTCCTGGCGAGCGGTCATCGCGCGGTTGATCGGCGGGATGACGAACTTGGCCAGGACGTAGACGATGATCGCGAAGGCAATCAGCTCGGCGAGGAACGTGGCGTTCGGCACGAGGAAGTTGCTCGCCATCGGCACCACAGAGGTGACGCTGCTCATGGATCGGTTCCTGTCTTCAGTGCTGGAGTGTTGTGCGGGCTCGCGTCACTTGCCGAGCACGAACACGAACAACGCCATGAACGCGAGGTTGATGAAGAACATTGCCTCGACCAGGCCGACGGTCAGGAAGAAGATCGTCTGCAGGCGACCCTGGGCCTCGGGCTGACGGGCTACGCCCTCGATGTAGGACGAACCGGCCAGGCCGTCACCGACGCCGGCGCCGATGGCGCCACCGGCCAGCGCGAGGCCACCGCCGATGAACGCGCCGGCAGTCTTGATGGCCGAGTCGAGTGAGGTGCTGTCTGCCACTTTTTCTCCTTGGTCACGCGCCGTCTGGCGCCGTTGGATTACCTCTGGTGCGGCTGGGCGGAAGGTCCGCTCAGGCCGCGAGTTCGGGTTCTGCGGATGCGTGCTCGTCCTCGTGGCCGCCACCGTGGCCGCCGGCCATGCCGAAGTAGAGCACCGTCAGCAGCGCGAAGATGAAGGCCTGGAGGCCGCCCAGGAACATCGTGTCGAAGAGCTTCCAGATCACGGTCAGGATGACCGCGACGACGCCGCCGAGTGGGAGGTGGGCCGGTGTGAGACTGACCATGGAACCGATCAGGGCGATCATGATTCCCCCGGCGAAGATGTTGCCGAAGAGTCGCAGCGCCAGCGTGACCGGCTTGAGGAGGTCCTGGAGAAGCTCCAGCGGAAGCATCCACGGGTAGGGCTCGAGGTAGTGCTTGAAGTAGCCCTTGAGTCCGTTCTGCCGGATGCCGAAGGTCCACACGCCGATCATCGCCATCGCCGCCATGGCGTAGGTCAGGTTGGTGTCGGCGGTCGGCGAGGGCAGCAGGTGCACGTTCGGGTTGAGCTCGGTCGGGATGACCTCGATCCAGTTCGCGATCAGGATGAAGAAGAAGAGCGCGACCGCGAGTGGCACCACGAACGGGTTGACCTTGCCGAGGTTGTCCTCGACCTGGGTCGTCACCTCGCCGACGATGGTCTCCCACACCAGCTGGAGCTTGGTGGGCACGTGGTCCTCGGTGTCGCGGGTGAGCTGCCGCCGCGCCCAGAAACCCATCAGGATGACCACCAGCCCGGCCACCACCGTCACCCAGATGGTGTCGAGGTTGAAGGTGAGCCCGAACAGATGTCCCTCCGGGTGTTCGCCCGGGTGGATGTCGATCGCGAGCGGCGCGAGGCCAGTCATGAGCTCTTCAACTCCTTCAGCAAGGGGAGCCCGGTCATCACCAGGGCGATCAGGCGGAACACGGCCAGGCCGAGCAGCAGGCCGATGCCGTCGGGCCAGAAGAACACGGCGATGGCAACCGCCACCACGGTGAGCGTCACCAGCCGGATGAACGTCGACCAGGCCAGCTTGGAGCGGGTGGGCTGCTCACCGTTGCTGATGATGCGCAGCAGCCAGAGCTCCGTGACCAGGTGGTTGAGCAGGCCCAGGCCGACACCGCCGGCGATGCAGCCGGCCAGGCGCCACTCGCCGAGCTGGCCCAGCACCCAGTACGCCGCGACGGCGAGCACCAGGGCCACGCCGATGATCTTGCGCTGGTCGCGCACCACCCGGCGTACGGAGGCGCGCTGACCAGGGTCCGTGGTGGGAGTGGTGGCGTCGGTCATCGTCTCGGGCTCACTCATGGACATCGTCACCGAAGGGCGTTTTTGACGCGGACCCAGAAGGCCGCGACGCCGGCCACCATCCCCAGGAAGATGCCGACGAGGGTCCATGTCGGGGACGAGTCGAGGGCGCGGTCGAGGAGGAGCCCGAGGACCAGGCCGGCCACGACGGCACCGGCGAGCAGACCGCCGAGGCCCACGAGGTCGCGGCCTCGAAGGTTTCGGTCGAGCTCGTCATCGGCCATCGCTCCAGGTCGCTCTCGCTGGGATTTTGGGCAACACCGAACCACGCACCGTGGGGATTCGGTGAAGGGGTGAAACTACCACAGGAGCGGGGCACCACGAACCGGCACATCCGGGCTCGCGGGCGCTCGCAGGGCCCACTCGGGGTCGTGTCTCGCAAGGGTGCGGTCGTCATGATGTGGCGGCCGATCTCTCGGGTGCTCGGGTGCTTGTGAAAACTAGCACAAAGTCCCGGGGGACCGTGAACCGGGGGTCAGCCGTCCTCGTGGGGGACCACCAGCTGAGGGCGGTGCAGGACGGGCAGCACGAACGTCAGCACCACCGTCAGGACGGTCGCGCTGCCGATCGCGAGCCACATGGTGGGCCCGGTGTAGAGGCTCACCACGACGGTGCTTCCCGCGATCAGCGCCGCCCACATCCACATGATCACCACGGCCCGTCGCTGGGAGTGCCCGATCTCCAGCAGCCGGTGGTGGAGGTGCTCCTTGTCGGGGGAGAACGGCGAGCGCCCGGCCCGGGTGCGTCGTACGACGGCGAGCACGAGGTCGGCGATCGGCACCAGCAGCAGGGTCACCGGCAGCGCGAGCGGCAAGAAGGTCGGGGCCAGGCTGGCGTTGGAGCCCAGCGCACCCTGGGTGAGCTCGGACGGGGAGTACTGCCCGGTGAGGGTGATGGCGCTGGCCGAGAGCACCAGGCCGATCAGCATCGAGCCGCTGTCGCCCATGAACAGCCGGGCCGGGTTGAAGTTGTGGGGCAGGAATCCGATGCAGACCCCGGCGAGCATGGCGCTCAGCAATGCGCCGGTCGAGGCCAGCGACGCGCTGTTGAGCCGGGTCAGCTGGTAGCAGAACCCGAAGAAGGCAAGGGCGCCGATGCCGACGACGCCGGCGGCGAGGCCGTCGAGCCCGTCGACGAAGTTCACGGCGTTGACCGTGGCCACCACGATGAACACGGTCAGTAGCGCGGCCTGGGCCGGGTCGAGGGCAAACTGGTTGCCGCCGGACAGCGGGAGGTAGAGGTACTGAATCTGCTCATAGACCAAGAACCCGGCGGCGAGCAGCTGGCCCCCGAACTTGGTCAGCGCGTCGAGCTCGAAGAGGTCGTCGAGCACCCCGACCGCGCAGATCATCGCGCCGGCCGCGAGCACGATGCCCGCGTTGTGAAAGACTAGGGGGTCGCTGCGGGACAGGAACGGCAGCTGGTGGGCCACGACGTACGCCGTCGCCAGGCCGCCCATCATGGCCAGGCCGCCGAGGTAGGGCACCGGCTCGGCGTGCACGTCGCGGTCTCGTACGGCGGCCACCGCCCCGGTGCGCAGGGCGATCTCACGCGCGATGACCGTCAGCAGGTACGTCGAGGCCGCGGCCACGAGGAAGACCAGGAGGTACTCGCGCACGCGTCAGTCCTGGGCGTCGGGGTCGACGACCGAGGCGCCGGTGCCGTCGAGCGCCTGGTTGAGTCGTTCGAGACTGAGGGCGCCGAGGCGCAGCAGCCGGCCAGTGCTCCCCCGCACGTCGACGATGGTCGAGGCCGCACCGCCCGGCGACGTACCGGCGTCGACGATCACGTCGACCGCATCGCCGAGCATCCGCTCGGCCTCCGCGGCGTCGGTCGCGGCGGCCTCGCCGTGCAGGTTGGCCGAGCTCACGGCCAGCGGGCCGGTGCGCTCGAGCACCTCGAGCGCGACGGGGTGGTCCGGCATCCGGACGGCGACGGTGCCGCGGCTCTCGCCGAGATCCCAGGTCAGCGACGGCTGCTCGGTACACACGAGCGTCAGCGGGCCGGGCCAGAACTCCTCGATCAGCGTGCGGGCGTAGTCGGGTACGTCGCGGGCGAGCGCGTCGAGCGTCGTCGCCGAGCTGATCAGCACCGGCGGCGGCATCTCGCGGCCCCGGCCCTTCGCAGCCAGCAGGGCCTTGACCGCGTCGGCGTCGAAGGCGTCGGCGCCGATGCCGTAAACGGTGTCGGTCGGGATCACCACGAGGGCGCCGCGATGCACGGCCAGGCTCGCCGCCTCGATGGCGGTGTCGCGCTCCTCGTCGGTACCGGTCGTCAGGCGGGTGGCTGGCATGCGCCTTATCGTGCCAGCCGGGCCGTGACGAACCGCGGACGGCCCGCCAGGTCGGGGTGATCCTCGACGCGGTCCCAGCGTCCGGTCGCACGGAACACCGCGGGCGCCGCCTCACCCTGCGCGTCGGCGTGCTCGCAGCCGAGCACTCCCCCGGGCCGCAGCAGCAGGGCGGCCCGCACCGCGAGGGTGCGGATCGCGTCGAGGCCGTCGTCACCCGACCAGAGCGCCAGGTCGGGGTCGTGGTCGCGGGCCTCCTGGGCCACCGACTCCCACGCCTCCAGGGGGATGTACGGCGGGTTGCAGGTGACCACGTCCACCTCACCGAGCAGGTCGTCGAACGCCGTCGCGAAGTCACCCAGCCGCAGGTCGACCCCGGTGCCGGCCAGGTTGCGCTCTGCCCAGGCGTGGGCCGCCGGGTCGAGCTCGAGCGCGTGCACCCGCGCGTGCGGCGCCTCGGCAGCGACCGCGCGGGCGATCGCGCCGGAGCCGGCGCACAGGTCGACGACGACCGGGGCGTCCAGCCCGGCACACGCCTGGATCGCCCAGCCGGCCAGCAGCTCGGTCTCGGGCCTCGGCACGAAGACGCCCGGGCCGACGGCCAGCTCGACCGTGCGGAAGCCGGCGATGCCCGTCAGATGCTGGAGCGGCTCGCGGGCCGCGCGGCGGGTGACCAGCGCGTCGTACGTCTCGGCGGTGGGGGTGTCCACCTCGTCGACGAGCACGAGCCGCGAGAGGGGGCAGCCGAGCACGTGGGCGAGCAGCGCGTCGGCGTCGTACTCCGGGGAGGCGACGCCGGCCTCGCGCAGCCGGGCGACGGCGGCGACGAGCAGGGCCCGGCGCGACGTCATGGTTCGAGGGCGGCGCCGAGCCGGGCCGCGAGGTCGGCCTCGACGGAGGAGTCGAGCACCGGCTGCAGGTCGCCGTCGAGCACCTGGTCGAGGTTGTAGGCCTTGTAGCCGGTGCGGTGGTCAGAGATCCGGTTCTCGGGGAAGTTGTAGGTGCGGATCCGCTCGGACCGGTCCACGGTGCGGACCTGGCTGCGGCGGTTGGCGTTCTCCTCGGCGTGGGCCACGTCCTGGGCTTCGGCCAACAAGCGCGCCCTGAGAATTCTCAAGGCCTGCTCCTTGTTCTGCAGCTGGCTCTTCTCGTTCTGGCAGCTCACCACGATGCCGGTCGGCACGTGCGTGATCCGCACGGCGGAGTCGGTCGTGTTGACGCTCTGGCCGCCGGGCCCGCTGGAGCGGAAGACGTCGATGCGCAGGTCGTTCTCGTCGATCTGGACGTCCACCGCCTCGGCCTCCGGCAGCACCAGGACGCCCGCGGCGCTGGTGTGCACCCGGCCCTGCGACTCGGTGACCGGCACCCGCTGCACCCGGTGCACGCCGCCCTCGAACCTCAGCACTCCGTACGGCGCGTGGCCGGGCTCGGTGGTCCCCTTGGCCTTGACGGCGACCGTGACCGACTTGAAGCCGCCCAGATCCGACTCGGTGGCATCGAGGATCTCCACGGTCCAGCCACGCCGCTCGGCGTACCGGGAGTACATCCTGAGCAGGTCGCCGGCGAACAGGGCGGACTCCTCGCCGCCCTCGCCCGACTTCACCTCGAGGATCGCGTCCTTGTCGTCGGCCGGGTCGCGGGGCACCAGCTGGCGACGCAGCCGCTCCTCGGCGGCGGAGCGCTGGTCGACCAGGGCAATGATCTCGGAGGCGAAGGACTCGTCCTCGGCGGCCAGCTCGCGGGCGGCCTCGACGTCGTCCCCGAGCCGGAGCCACTCACGCCAGGTGGCGATGATCGAGGTCAGCTCGGCGTACCGCCGGTTGAGGCGCTTGGCCAGGCGAGCGTCGGCGTGGGTCTCGGGCAGGGCCAGGCGCCCCTCGAGCTCGGCGTGCTCGGGGAGCAGACCCTCGACGGCTTCGAACACGGTGCGCTCGCTCTCAGTCGGATGGGTCTGGACTTCGCTCGACCACCGAACGAGTGCGGACAAGACGACAGCGCCAGCCCCCGTCGAGGACGGGCGGCCGGCGCTGTGGTGAAGCTACTTGGCGGACTCGGTGCTGGACTCGGTCTTGGCCGGGGCCAACTTGGCGTAGCGGGCCTCGAAGCGGGCGACGCGGCCGCCGGTGTCGAGGATCTTCTGCTTGCCGGTGTAGAACGGGTGGCAGTTGGAGCACACGTCCGCACGGATGTGTCCGGTGCTCGCGGTGCTGCGGGTGGAGAACGTGTTGCCACAGGTGCAGGTCACCTGGGTCAGCGTGTACTCCGGGTGGATGTCCTTCTTCATGAGGTGTCCTTTCGGGGCCGCCGGGTCGCCGGCCCGCGACTTGCGGGACGACGTGAACCGGAACCAACTCAGGCGATTGTGCCAGTGATCCTCAACAACCAGAAATCAACCGATGTTCCCGTCGAACGCCGGGTCCTCACCCTGCTCGACGACGTGGTGACGGGCGTGTGCCGCGGCCTCGTCGAGGCCCAGCAGCCGCATCCGCAGGGTGACGGTGGTGCCCTGTCCCTCGCGCGACTCGATCACCAGGTCGCCGTCGTGCCGCTCCACGATCGTCTGCACGATGCGCAGCCCGAGCCCGGTGCCGGCGATCTCGTTGGTCACGGCGTTCGAGGCCCGGAAGAACCGGCTGCCGAGCCGGTCGACCTCGGCGGCCGGGATGCCGATGCCCTCGTCGCGGACGATGACCTCGACCACCCGGCTCACTTGGGCGAGCTCGACCTGGACCCGGCCGTGGTCGCGGCTGAACTTCACGGCGTTGTTGAGCAGGTTGAGGATCGCGCGGCCGAGCATCGCCCGGTCGGCCAGCACGGGGAGACGCCGGTCGGGCGCCAGCACGTCGACGTTGATGTCGCGCCGGGCTCCGGTGATCCGCACGTCGGTCACGCAGTCGCGGACCAGGGAGACCAGGTCGACGGCCTCCAGGTCGGTGCCGGGTGACTCGGCGTGCGAGAGCGTCAGCAGGTCGTCGATGAGCTGCTTGAGGCGCGCCACGTTGCGGTACGCCGCGTCGAGCATCCGCTCGTGGCGAGGCTCCAGGCGGCCCTCGAACTCGTCGGCGACCATCTCGAGGTAGCCGTTGATCGTGGTCAGCGGGGTGCGCAGCTCGTGGGAGACGTTGGAGACGAAGTCGTCCTTGGCCGTGTCGAGGGTGCGCAGGTCGTCCTGGATGCGGTCCTCCACCGCCCGCGCCCTGGTCTGCTCGTCGGACATCCGGTTGAGCGCCGCCGCGACCGCGCGCACCTCCCGGGGCCCCGCGTCGGCGGCTCGCACGTCCGCCTCGTTGCGGGTGATCTGCTGCACCACGCCCTCCAGCGCGAGCAGGGGCACGGAGATCTCGTCGAGCAGCCGCTGGCGGCCTCGCGCCACGCCGTACGCCATGGCCAGCGCGAGCAGGACGACGGCGAGGATGGTGGTGCGCAGCCACGTCTCTGCCTGGTCATTGGCCGCCCGGATCCGCTGGTCCAGAGCAGCCGTCGTCAGCTGGTGCGCGGAGCGGACCTGTTCGAAGGTGCGGGCGCCGAGGGCGAAACGCTGCGGCTGGTAGGTGCCGGGTCCGCCCGGCGCGGAGATACGCGGCTCGGCGTACTCGCTCAGCCAGGTCCGCGCGGCCTTCTCCTGGCTGGCGACCAGCCTGGTCAGCTCGGGGTCGGAGGCCGCGTAGTAGTCCACGGTCTTCATCAGGCCGGGGAGCATCCCCTTGGTACGCCGGTACTCCGCGCGGTACGACGGCTGCCCGCTGCGGGCCCAGTCGCCCACCGCACCCTTGATGTCGGTGAGGTCCAAGAGCTCCTCCTGGTTGGCGGCGGCCGCCGGCTGCGCCTCGTCGGTGAGGTGCGAGACGGTGCGCGTCGACAGGACGACGCCGCCGACCGCGAGCACGGCCATCAGCAGGGCGCCCAGGGCCAGCGAGATGATCACCGGCGCGACGAGCTTGGCCACCGGGCGTCCGCTGCTGCTCACGGGGGTCCGAATCCCTTGCGCTGCATGTCGCCCCAGTCGTGGCTGGAGCGACGTACGACCTCGATGATCCCGCCGAGACGCCACCATGCGTTGACCTGGCGGTAGACGAAGTTCTCCTCGACGGCGGCCCACATGGCCCGGAACAGGTCGGGCAGTCCGCGATAGCGCCGAAACGAGATCTCCTCGGCCAGCAGCGCGACCAGGGTCACGAAGACCGCGAACAGGATGGATGCGGTCAGCAGCAGCACCACGATCGGCGGGTCGACCAGCCCGCGCACGGGCGCGACGAAGCCCTCGACGACAAACCCGAGCAACATCAGCGCGAAGAACGCGACTCCGAGGATCTCCACGATCGGTGCGAGCAGCTCGAAGCAGAAGAACCAGGGCATGGTCAGCATGCCGATCACGCCGTACCGGGGGCGGAAGAACATGGCGCGGTGTCGCACCATGATCTCGGTCAGCCCGCGGTGCCAGCGGCGGCGCTGCTTGCGCAGCACGGCGCGGTCCTCGGGCACCTCGGTCCAGGCGACCGGCTCGGGCACGAAGACGACCGAGGCATCGCGCTTCTGGTCACCGATCAGCCGGTGGATGCGCACCACGAGCTCGGCGTCCTCGCCTATGCAGTCGGTCGCGAGGCCGCCGACCTCGAGCAGGACGTCCTTGCGGAAGATGCCGAAGGCGCCGGAGATGATCAGCAGCCCGCCCGCACGCGACCA
>JBPCQY010000060.1:0-23102 GCA_050997635.1 Nocardioides sp. | reverse complement strand
GTGCGCCTTGAGGGTCGCGACCTCACGCTTGACGATGGTCTTCGGACTCGCACGGTAGAGTAGCTCGTCGATGGTGCCCGCAAGCCGCTCGCGGGAGGCCTCCAGCTCGGTCTCGATGGAGTCCGGGCCACCCTGCTGCTTAGTGTCAGCCGCCACCTGAGTTCTCCTCACTCAATCCAACCCCACCCCGCGAGAGGTCGCGGGGCATCGCGCCAGAAGGTTACCCTCTGCTGGCGCCCGACCCGGCCAGGAGGACCACCCATGAGCACCACCCGCCTCTCCCCCGGTGACATCGCACCGGACTTCACGCTCACCTCGGACACCGGCGAGCAGGTCTCCCTGGCGGGGTTCCGCGGCCACAAGGTGATCGTCTACTTCTACCCGGCCGCAATGACCCCGGGGTGCACCACCCAGGCCTGCGACTTCACCGACGCGCTCTCGTCCCTGCAGGGCGCCGGCTACCAGGTGCTGGCCATCTCTCCCGACAGGCCCGACAAGCTCGCGACGTTCCGCGAGCGCGACTCCCTGTCGATCACGCTGCTCTCCGACCCGGACAAGGCGACCCTCTCGGCGTACGCCGCGTTCGGGGAGAAGAAGCTCTACGGCAAGACCGTCCAGGGCGTGATCCGCTCGACGTTCGTCGTCGACGAGGAGGGCAGGCTCGAGCTCGCGCAGTACAACGTGAAGGCCACCGGGCACGTCGCCAAGCTGCGGCGCGACCTGGGGCTGGCCTCCTGAGCGGACCTAGACTGCTCGCGCGCGCCCGTAGCCCAATTGGTAGAGGCCCAGGATTTAGGTTCCTGCCAGTGTGAGTTCGAGTCTCACCGGGCGCACGAGCTAGAGGCCGGTGAGCACGTCCGCGACGACGGGTGCGATCTCCCGGATCGCCTTCCCGCGATGCGAGATCGCGTCCTTCTCATCGACGGCGAGCTCGGCGCTGGTGCGCGCGTCGTCGGTGGCGTCCGCGACGAAGAGCACGTCGTAGCCGAAGCCTCCGCTCCCCCGCTGCTCCCGGACGACCCGGCCGTGCATCTCGCCGTGCACGACGTGCTCGCAGACGCCGGCTGCACCGACCGGGTAGGCGAAGGCGACGGCGCACGTGAAGTGCGCGGCACGGCGTTCGTCGGGGACGTCGGCGAGCTGTTGCAGCAGCAGGTCGTTGTTCGCCGCGTCGTCCTTGGCGGTGCCGGCCCAGCGCGCCGACAGCACGCCGGGCATCTCGTTGAGCGCGTCGACGCACAGCCCGCTGTCGTCGGCCACCGACGGCAGGCCGGTCGCCGCCACGGCCGCGTGCGCCTTGAGCAGGGCGTTGCCGGCGAAGGTCGGCTCGGTCTCCGCCGGCTCGTCGTACGCCGTCACGTCGTCCAGGCCGATCACCTCGACGTCGTGGACGTAGTCGACCAGGATCCGGCGCATCTCGACGAGCTTCTTCGCGTTGCGCGACGCCAGGAAGACCCGCGCGGTCATCCGGCCAGCGCCTCGCGCTGCATCGTGGTCAGGTCGGCGCAGCCCTTCTCGGCCAGGGCGAGCAGGCTGTCGAGCATCGCGCGGTCGAAGGGCGCCCCCTCGGCGGTGCCCTGCACCTCGACGAAGGCGCCGTCGCCGGTCATCACGACGTTCATGTCGGTCTCCGCGCGGACGTCCTCCTCGTAGGGCAGGTCGAGGCGCGGGTCGCCGTCGATGATGCCGACCGAGATCGCGGCGACCGAGCCGGTGAGCGGGTCGCCGGTGAGCGCGCCGAGTCCGTTCAGGTGCGCGCAGGCATCGGCGAGGGCGACGTACGCGCCGGTGATCGCGGCGGTGCGGGTGCCGCCGTCGGCCTGGAGCACGTCGCAGTCGAGCACGATGGTGTTCTCGCCGAGCGCCTGGTAGTCGATCACGGCGCGCAGCGAGCGCCCGATGAGCCGGGAGATCTCGTGGGTGCGACCGCCGATCTTGCCGCGCACCGACTCGCGGTCGGAGCGGGTGTTGGTCGAGGCCGGCAACATGGCGTACTCCGCCGTCACCCACCCGAGGCCCGAGCCCTTGCGCCACCGCGGCACGCCCTCGCTGGCCGAGGCCGCGCACAGCACCCGGGTCTTCCCGAACTCCACCAGCACCGAGCCGGCGGCGTGGTCGAGCCAGCCCCGGGTGATGGTGACGGGTCGGAGCTGGTCGTCGGCGCGGCCGTCGCTGCGAGGGTTGCTCATGGCCCCGACCCTAATGGCGATCTACTTGACCTCGGACCGCAGCATCCGGCGGATGCCGATCGCCATCGGGATGCCCAGCCAGATCAGCCCGGAGACCAGCAGGTGCGCCCACTCGCGGCCGGCCACCGACGTACCTCCCTGGAGGGGGCCCTGGGCGTTCGCGAAGTCGATCCACGCGTGGATGGCGGCGAACCAGCTGAGGTAGAACGCCCCGAGCGCCATCAGGCCCGGCAGCACGAAGTTGTAGACGAAGTAGACGACGATGGCCACAGCGGTGTTGAGCAGCGCGCTGCCGAACGCGAAGCCGGTCGACATGCCGATGACGTAGAGCACGAACGTCAGGAAGACGCCGAACGGCGATGAGTCCCAGACCAACGGGTAGGCTGAGGCGCCGGCGAAGATCAGGTTCACCACGGCCATCAGCAGGTAGGCGAGGATGACCGCGACGACGGCGATCACCAGCGCCGAGACGTACTTCGCCGCAATGATGCGGCCACGGGAGGGCACCAGCGCGAAGGTGACCATGGCGGTGCGCTGACTCCACTCGCCCGTCACCGACATCACGCCCAGCACCGGCAGCAGGATCACCATCGGGATGTTGGCGCCGGCACCGAAGGAGCCGAAGGTGGCCCCCTGGTCCTGGCTCAGCAGCACGATCAACTGGATCGCCAGCACCAAGGCGGTCAGGCCGGCGATGGCGAACAGCAGCCAGCGGCCGGCCCGCGTGTCGATCATCTTGCGCAGCTCCACCACCACCAGGCGCGAGAACGGGATGGCGTCGGTGTGGCTGACGTCGAGCGTCGTGGCGGTCATGCCTGGGCTCCTTGCTGGGTGAGGTCGTCGCGCTGGGCGTCGGAGGTGAGCTCGAGGAAGAGGTCCTCGAGCCCGCCCTCGTCGCCGGCCCGGAGGTCGGTCAGGACGATGGCGTGCTCGGCGGCCACCCGCCCGACGTCGATCGCGGATGCGGTGACCCGCAGGCCGGAGCCGGCGGGCGTGGCCGAGAGCCCCTTGGCCGTCAGTGCCTCGGAGAGCTGCCGGTTGTCGAGCGCCGTCACGAGGGTGGTCGCGAGCCCGCCGGACGCGCCGGTCAGCAGCTCGGCCCGGGTGCCGCGGGCCACGATCGTGCCGCGGCCGATCAGGATCATCTCGTCGGCGATCTGCTCGACCTCGTGCAGCAGGTGGCTGGACAGGAGCACGGTGCCGCCCTGGTCGGCGTACTTCTTGAGGAGGCCGCGCATCCACCGGATGCCGGCCGGGTCGAGGCCGTTGGCCGGCTCGTCGAGGATCAGCACCTGCGGGTCGCCCAGCAGCGCGTTGGCGATGCCGAGCCGCTGGCGCATGCCGAGGGAGTAGTTGCGCACCCGGCGCGTGGCCTCCGGGCCGGTCAGCGAGACCAGCTCGAGCATCTCCTCGACCCGCGAGTCGGGCAGTCCCATGGTGCGGCTGCTCAGCATCAGCACCTCGCGACCGGTGCGGCCGGCGTGCTGCGCCGACGCGTCGAGGAGTACGCCGACATGGCGGCCCGGGTTGGGGATGTCGCGGTAGTGCATCCCCCCGATGGTGACCTCGCCGCCGGTGGGTGGGGTCAGCCCCACCATCACCCGCATGGTCGTGGTCTTGCCGGCCCCGTTGGGGCCGAGGAAGCCGGTGACCGTGCCCGGCTTGCAGTCGAAGCTGATGTCGTCGACGGCGGTGAACGCGCCGTACCTGCGGGTGAGTCCCCGTACGCTGATCATGGCTACAGCCTGCCGCACGCGGTCGCACCCGCGCATCCGGGATACCCCGGGTCAGACCCTGAGCACCCGCCCCGACGTGGCCAAGGTCACCTCACCGTCGAAGGCCGCGACGGCCTCGGCACCCATGTCGTCGCGGGAGTACCACGGCGGCACGTGCGTGATCACCAGGCGGCGTACGCCGGCCCGGGTGGCGGTCTCCCCCGCCTCTCGTCCGGTCAGGTGCAGCGCGGGCGGGTTGTGCCGCCCGTGGTGGAACGACGCCTCCGCCAGCAGCAGGTCGGCGCCGGTCGCCAGGGTCTGCAGGGCGTCGCAGGGCCCGGTGTCGCCGGTGTAGGCCAGGGTGCGTCCGTGCGCCGTCACCCGCAGCCCGTACGCCGGCACCGGGTGGTCGACCCGGATCGCCTCCACGCCGAACGGGCCGAGCTCGACCGGCTCGTCGTACGCCCGGAAGTCGAACTGCTCGCTCATGCCCGGAACGGGGTCGAGGTCGTAGGCCCGGGCCATCCGCTCGGCCGTGCCGTCAGGGCCCCACACGGGCATCCGCGGCCGGGCGCCGTCGGGGTGGTGCTTGCGCAGCACGTAGTAGCCGCACAGGTCCAGACAGTGGTCGGGGTGGAGGTGGGAGAGGAACACCGCGTCGATCGCCAGCGGGTCGGCGTACTGGTGCAGGGTGCCGAGCGCGCCGTTGCCGAGGTCGAGCAGGATCCGCCAGGTGCGACCGTCGGCGGCATCGGCCTCGACGAGGTAGCAGCTCGCGGGCGAGTCGGGCCCGGGATAGGACCCCGAGCAGCCGACGACGGTGAGCCTCATCCGAGCCCCCCGACGAACTGGGAGGCGGCGCGCAGCTCGGGGCCGAGGAAGCGCTGCCCGATGGTCTCGAAGTCCTCGGGCGTACCCGTGGTCAGAAAGGTGTACGCCGGGTCCCCGGCCACGCGCATGGTGCCGGTGGTGGCGAGCATCTTGTAGACGTCCTTGGCGCACTCCTCTGCGCTCGAGACCAGGGTCACCTCGTCGCCCATCACGTAGGAGATGACACCGGTCAGGTGCGGATAGTGCGTGCAGCCGAGCACCAGCGTGTCGACGCCGGCGTCCACGAGCGGGTCGAGGTACTCGTGGGCCGCGGCGAGGAGCTCGTCACCACCGGTGACCCCGGCCTCGACGAAGTCCACGAAGCTCGGGCAGACCCGGGTGGTGAGCTCGACCTGGGGCGCGGCCGCGAACGCGTCGTCGTAGGCCATCGACTCGGCGGTGGCGCGGGTGCAGATCACGCCGATCCGGTCGTTGCGGCTGGCGGCCACCGCGCGTCGTGCCGCCGGGAGGATCACCTCGACCACGGGGACGTCGTACCGCTGGCGCGCGTCGCGCAGCACCGCGGCGCTGGCGGAGTTGCAGGCGATCACGAGCGCCTTGACGCCCTGACGGACCAGGTGGTCGAGGCACTCGAGGGCGTACTCGCGGACCTCACCGATCGGCTTCGGGCCATAGGGCTGACGCGCCGTGTCGCCGACGTAGAGGATCGACTCGTGCGGCAGCTGGTCGATGACCGAGCGCGCGACGGTGAGTCCCCCGAACCCGGAGTCGAAGATGCCGAGCGGGGCATCGGGCGTCGTCGCAGGCACGAGGCCCGATGTTAGATGTTGGGACCCTGCGCCGCATGCGGAAGCGACGGAGGTCACGCGCGCGTCAGTCGAACAGCTTGGCCTGCGGCGGCGCGAGCGAGGGGTCGACACCGTCGAACATGTCGCTGACCGACTCGCCCGCGTGCACCCGTGCGATCGCCTCCGCGAAGAGCTCGGAGACCGAGCGCACCTTCAGCTCGGGCCAGTCGGACGGCGCCGGCACCGTGTCGGAGACCACCACCTCCGAGATCATCGGGTGGTTGCGCAGCCGCTCGACCGCCTTGCCGACGAACAGCCCGTGGGTGCAGGCGACGGCCGCGCCGGTGCAGCCCTGGTCGGCCAGCCGGTCGAGCAGCTCGACGATCGAGCCACCGGTGGCGATCTCGTCGTCCAGCACGATGGCGCGCCTGCCGCGCACGTCGCCGACGATCGAGTCGATCACGACCCGGTCGTCGCCGAGCCGGCGCTTGTTGCCGGCCGCGACGTCGAGGCCGAGCAGCCGGGCGAACTGCATGGCCGTCTTCGCGTTGCCGAAGTCGGGCGAGACCACGACCGCGTCGGAGAGGTCCTGGGCCAAGAAGTGCTCGGCGAGTACGCCGAGGGCGGTCAGCTGGTCGACCGGCACGGAGAAGAAGCCGTGCACCTGGGGCGCGTGCAGGGTCATCGTGAGCACCCGGTCGACCCCGGCGGTCGAGAGCAGGTCGGCGACCAGCCGGCCGCCGATCGAGATGCGGGAGGCGTCCTTCTTGTCCGAGCGCGCGTAGGCGTAGAACGGCACGACCGCCGTGATCTGGGCGGCGCTCGCACCCCGCGCGGCGTCGATCATCAACAGCAGCTCCATCAGGTGCTCCTGGGTCGGCGGCACCAGCGGCTGCACGATGTAGACGTCGCGCTGGCGGCAGTTGGCCTGCAGCTGCGCCTGCAGGCAGTCGTTGCTGAAGCGGGTCATCTCGACCGGCGAGAGGGTGACGCCGAGATGGCGGCAGATCGCCTTGGCGAGGGGCCGGTGGGCAGTTCCGCTGAAGACGACGATCTCGCGCACAGCACACTCCGCGTGGTATCGGGCCGGGGTCGAGGTCACCCTAACCCGAGGTCGGGGTCAGGCCCAGAGCTGTCCGTCGAGCCGGTCCCCCGCCTCGTCGATGGTGCCCTCGTAGGCGCCGGTGGACAGGTACTTCCAGCCGCCGTCGCACACCACGAACGCGACGTCGGCGCGCTCCCGCGCCTCCACGGCCTTGGCGGCCTGGGCCAGCGCGGCGTGCAGGATGGCCCCGGTCGAGATGCCCGCGAAGATGCCCTCGGTCTCGAGCAGCTCACGCACCCGGCGTACGGCGTCGCGGGGGCCGACCGAGAAGCGCGCGTCGATCAGGGTCTCGTCGTACAGCTCGGGGACGAAGCCCTCCTCGAGGTTGCGCAGGCCGTAGACCAGCTCGCCGTACCTGGGCTCGGCGGCGACGATGCGCACGCCCGGCTTGGCGGAGCGGAAGAACCGGCTCACCCCCATCAGGGTGCCGGTGGTGCCGAGACCGGCCACGAAGTGCGTGATCGAGGGCAGGTCCTCCAGCAGCTCGGGGCCGGTGCCCTGCTCGTGGCTGAGGGCGTTGGCGGCGTTGCCGTACTGGTAGAGCAGCACCCAGTCGGGGTGCTCCTGGGCGACCTGTTTGGCCACGCGGACGGCCTCGTTGGAGCCGCCGGCTGTGGGTGAGGAGATGATCTCGGCGCCCCACATTCGCAGCAGCTGGCGCCGCTCCAGGGAGGTGTTCTCGGGCATCACGCACACGATCCGGTAGCCCTTGAGCTTGGCGGCCATCGCCAGTGAGATGCCGGTGTTGCCCGACGTCGGCTCGAGGATGGTGCAGCCCGGGCGCAGACGACCGTCCTTCTCGGCCTCCTCGACCATCTTCAGCGCCGGTCGGTCCTTGATCGAGCCGGTCGGGTTGCGGTCCTCCAGCTTGGCCCACAGGCGTACGTCGGGGCTCGGCGAGAGGCGCGGCAGCCCGACCAGCGGAGTGCCCCCGACCGAGCTGAGCAGGTCGTCGTAGCGCATGACGTCAAGGATGGCACCCGGCGGACCACCGGTCGTCGCCGCGTGCCTGCCTGCGGTCGCAGGCACTGATGTCTCAGCGCAGGAACCACTCCGGGTCGAACTCGTCGAGGTCGATGATCCGCACTCGCGGCAGCGCGACGTTGAACGCCTTCACGTCGTGCTCGAGGTCGTGGACGGGGACCCCGAGGCCGGCGAACTGGGCGTTGACGAACTCGCGGAACCCGAGCAGCCCGACCTTGCGGTCGCCGGTTGCCAGCGCCTCGATCTGGGGCAGGAAGTCGCCGTCGTGGCTGCACAGCAGCACGTCGGCGTCGCGGCCGATGATCGCCTCGAGGGTGCGCTGCACGCCGATGTCGACGACCTTCTGGTCGCTGCGGCCCGACAGCGGCACCGGCCGGTAGCCGAGCGCCAGCAGCGCCTGGACGAAGCTGCTGGGCAGGTGCCCTCCCGAGGCGTTGAGGAAGAACAGCCCGGTCGCCGGCTGGTCCCACAGCGACTCGGCGTACTTGAGCACCCGCTCCCAGCGCGGCCGCTCCTCGGGCTCGGGACGGCGCGCCAGGACGCTGGACCCGAGCGTCGCGTCGATGTTCTCCCCGTCGACGAGGACGAAGGTACGACGCTGCTCGGTGGGCTCCATCCCGGCACTCTAGGGCTTGAGCCCGGCGCGCATCAGCCTCCGGCGACGGCGGGGAGCACGACGACCTGGTCGCCCTCGCTCAGGGGTGCCTCCAGGCCGCCGAGGAAGCGCACGTCCTCGTCGTTGATGTAGACGTTCACGAACCGGCGCAGGTCGGTGCCGTCGAGGAGCCGGTCCTTGATGCCGGGGTGGTTCGACTCGAGGTCGTCGATGAGGGCACGGAGGCTGGCGCCGGCGGCGTCGACGGCCTTCTCGCCACCGGTGTAGGTGCGCAGGATGGTCGGGATCCGGACCTCGACGGGCATCGGTGTCTCCTTGGGATTGCGGGGGCCGTCAGCTGGGGGGCAGTTCGGCGACGACATTCACGTCTTCTTCGGTCACGACGTCGTCGACGATCCGATACGACCTGAACTCCACCGGGCCCTGGTTATTCCCGTGCGCGCGGGTGCTGACCAGCACGTAGTGGGCGTTCGGCTCCATTGCCAGGCCGATGTCGGTGCGGCTCGGGTAGGCCTCGGTGGCGGTGTGGGAGTGGTAGACGACGACCGGCTCCTCACCGTTCGCATCCAGCTGCTGGTACAGCCGCAGCAGGTCGGTGGAGTCGAACTCGTAGAACGTGGGGCTGCCCGCCGCGTTGACCATCTCGACGTACCGCTCGGGGCGGTCGCTGCCCTCGGGCCCGGCGACGATGCCGCAGGCCTCGTCGGGATGGTCGCGCCTGGCGTGGGCGAGGATCGCGTCGTACGTCGCCTGGTCGATCGTGAGCACGCGACAAGCGTAGTGAGGCGGCGTACCGGCGACCTCACCACAGGGCGTCGACGAGCGTCTCCTGCAGGTAACCCACCCACTGGTAGATGTCGTGCACCTGGGCCCGTGGGTCCTCCTCGGACAGCGCGTGCCAGTACTCCTCGTCGCCCTCCTCGACGCCGAGCCGGGTGGCCAGCGCGAGCCGGACGTCGGTGAGCGACTTCAGCCAGGCCTCGGTTGCCGGCGGGTCCAGCTCGACGTCGATGACCAGCCGCTCCTCGCCCAGCTCGGGTGGCAGCCCGGCCTCCTCGAGCGCCTCGATCACGGCCGCGGCCGTCGCCGCCTTGCCGTCGCGCAGCGCGCCCTCGGTGAACCGCCGGAACTCGCCGGCCGCCTCCTCGTCGCCGGCGTACGCCGTGGGGAACAGGCGGGCGAGCACCGGGTCGTCGGGCTCGGTCGTGGGCCCGTCGAAGTCGAGCAGGGCCTCGAACGGGTCGGCGTGCTCGCGGGGTACGGCGGCCTGGTTGCGCAACAGCTCGACCAGCTGGCCGGCCAGCGAGCGCAGCAGGTCGGCCTCGAAGCCGGAGAACGTCGCGATGATCCGGCCGCTGCGGCGGTGACGCGTGAAGCCACTCATGCGCTGGTCACTGCTGCTCCAGCGTGGCCCAGAGGCCGTACTCGTGCATGGCCTGCACGTCGCGCTCCATCTCCTCGCGGGTGCCGTTGCTGACCACGGACTTGCCGTCCCGGTGCACCTCGAGCATCAGCTTCTCGGCCTTCTTCTTGTGATAGCCGAAGTACTTGGTGAACACGTAAGCCACATAGCTCATCAGGTTGACCGGGTCGTTCCACACGATGGTCACCCACGGCTTGGCCAGCACGGTCAGCTCGTCGGTCCTGCGGTCGGGCTCCACCTCGACGGGACTTGCTGTGGACACCCTCCCATCGTGGCACAACCGGCCGGTGGCCCTAGCCTTGCCGGGTGCCGTCGACCGCACTGCTCACCGACCACTACGAGCTGACCATGCTGCAGGCAGCCCTGCGCTCCGGGGCGGGCCTGCGCCGGTCGGTCTTCGAGCTCTTCCCCCGACGGCTGCCCGACGGCCGTCGGTACGGCGTGGTGGCCGGCGTCGGCCGCGCCCTCGAGTCGCTTCGGGAGTTCCGGTTCGGCGACGCCGAGCTTGCCGTGCTCAGGGACGTCGTGGACGCCGAGACCCTGCGCTGGCTCGCCTCCTACCGGTTCTCCGGCGACGTCTGGGGCTATGCCGAGGGCGAGACCTACTTCGCGCACTCGCCGCTGGTCATCGTCGAGGGCACGTTCGCCGAGGCCGTGCTGGTCGAGACCCTGCTGCTCTCGATCTACAACCACGACTCGGCGATCGCCTCGGCCGCCTCCCGGATGACGATGGCCGCGGGCGACCGGCCGTGCATCGAGATGGGCTCGCGGCGTACCCACGAGGAGGCGGCGGTCGCGTCGGCCCGGGCGGCCTACGTCGCCGGGTTCGCGACGTCGTCGAACCTCGCCGCCCGGCAGCGGTACGGCGTCCCGACGGCGGGGACCAGCGCCCACAGCTTCACCCTGCTGCACGACACCGAGCGCGACGCCTTCCGCGCCCAGGTCGACGCCCTCGGCGTCGGCACCACGCTCCTCGTCGACACCTACGACGTGGCCGAGGCGGTGCGTCTGGGCGTCGAGGTGGCCGGCACCGGCCTCGGCGCCGTCCGCCTCGACTCGGGCGACCTCGGGGCGCTGGCCCGCCAGGTGCGCGAGCAGCTCGACTCCCTCGGCGCCACCAAGACCCGGATCATCGTCACCAGCGATCTCGACGAGTTCGCCATCGCCTCGCTGGCCTCGGCCCCGGTCGACGGCTACGGCGTCGGCACCCAGCTCGTCACGGGCTCGGGCGAGCCGACATGCGGGTTCGTCTACAAGCTGGTCGCCCGCGAGGACGAGTCGGGCGAGCTGGTCGCGGTGGCCAAGAAGAGTAAGGAGAAGACCTCGCTCGGCGGCCGCAAGTACGCCCTGCGCCGGCTCTCCCCGCAGGGAGTCGCTCAGGCCGAGGTGGTCGGCATCGGCACGGCGCCCACCGGCGACGGCGACCCTTCGACTCCGCTCAGGACAGGCGACCGCTCGCTGCTGGTGCCCCTGGTGCGCGACGGCGAGGTGGTCGGCGCCGAGCCTCTCGACGACGCCCGCGCGCGGCACGCACGCTCGCGCGCGGAGCTGCCCCTCGCGGCCCAGCAGATGTCGCGCGGGGAGCCGGTCCTTCCCACTGTCTTCGAGTGAGCGCCGCGGCTCCATGGCGTCGGCGAAAGAAACCGCTGACACGTGGCCGGCCAACGCCGGACCGATGAGCAATTCGTCAGCGGTTTCTGCCGGATTGTTCCCGGCGCTAGCCTCGGATCATGACGCGGGCGCTCATCGTGGTCGACGTGCAGAACGACTTCTGCGAGGGCGGGTCGCTGGCCGTCACCGGCGGGGCGCGGGTGGCCAGCGACATCGGCGACCTGCTGCACCGGTGGACCCAACGCGGCCCCGGGGCGCCGGCGTACGACGTCGTGGTCGCGACCAAGGACCACCACATCGACCCGGGTGACCACTGGTCGGACGAGCCCGACTTCGCCGACTCGTGGCCGGTGCACTGCGAGGTCGGCACGGACGGGGAGGCGTTCCACCCCAACCTCGACCCGCAGCCGTTCGACGCGATCTTCTGCAAGGGCGAGTACGTCGCGGCGTACTCCGGCTTCGAGGGTCGTACGACGGGCGGCGCCGACCTCACCGCCTGGCTGCGTGCGCACCACGTCCGCGAGGTCGACGTGTGCGGCCTCGCGACCGACTACTGCGTGCGCGCGACGGCGCTCGACGCGGTCGCGCACGGCTTCGCCACCCGGCTGCTGACCGACCTGTGCGCCGGCGTCGCCCCGGAGTCGACCAACCGCGCGCTGGGCGAGCTTCGGGAAGCGGGTGTCACCGTCACTCGCCGGTGAACTCGGGCCGGCGTCTCTCGGAGAACGCCCGCATGCCCTCGGCGACGTCGCGGGTGCGCAGCAGCATGGTCTGCTCGGTGCGCTCGCGTTCGAGGGCGTCGTCGAGCAGGTGCAGCGTGGTCGCGTTGACCGCGCGCTTGGCGGCGGCCAGTCCGAGCGGTGGGCCGGCAGCCAGGCGAGCGGTCAACTCTTCCACCAGCTCGGGGTACGCCGCGTCGGGCGCGACGTGGGTGACCAGCCCGGCGTCGTACGCCTCCTGAGCGGTGAGGGGCTCGGCCAACAGCGCCATCCGCATCGCCCGGGCGCGGCCGACCGACGCGGCGACGGTGGCGCTCGCACCGCCGTCGGGCATCAGCCCGATCCGCGCGAAGGCGAGCAGGAACGACGCCGACTCGGCCGCCACGACGAGGTCGCAGGCCAGCGCCAGCGAGCAGCCGACACCGGCGGCCACCCCGTTGACCGCGGCCAGCACCGGCTTGTCGAGCCGGGTGACGGCCCGGACCATCCGGTTGGCCCGGTCCAGGGCGTCGACGTCGAAGTGTTCGTGAGCGTCGGTGCCGGAGATGTCGGCGCCCGCGCTGAACGCGGCGCCGGTGCCGGTGATGACCACCGCGCGCACCTCGGCGTACGTCGTGGCCTGCTCGAGCTCGTGGGCCAGACCGTCGGACATCTCGGCGGTCAGGGCATTGAGGCTGTCGGGCCGGTTGAACGTGAGCCGCAGGACGCCGTCCGCGATGCCGATGTCGAGATCCGCCATGCCCGCGACCGTACCCATCAGGCGCCCCACCTGTCGGCCAGGGTCCGGATCACCGTCAGGTTGCGGTTGGTCGCCGGCCCGAGGTGCTTCTCGACGACCGCGTTGGTGAGCCTGGCCGTGTGGTAGTCCTTGCCGAGCAGCAGATGGACGCCGCGCTTCTCCGCGACGGCGCGCTCGCCCTCCTTGCCCGCACCGTCGAGCTTCGCCACCTGGGCCTTGGTGGGCGACTTCTTGAGCAGCGAGACGTAGTGCAGCCCGCTGTGGTCGGCCGAGAGCCGCTCCGCGTGCGCCGCGATGGCCGAGAGCTCCTTGGGCGTGAAGACGACGGTCGGTACGTCGAACCCCGCCTCGGCCCGGAACGCCTGCTCCAGCGCCTGCTCGACCCTGGCCCGGCCACGCAGCGAGGTGGTCACGCGGACGTTGCCGGTGTTGAGGTAGGTCTCGACGTCGGTGCAGCCGGCGTCCTCGCAGGCCTCCAGGATCGCGGCCTTGGGAAACTTGCGCGTGGCACCGAGATTGATGGCCCGCAGGAACGCGATGTAGGTCGCCATGGACCCATCGTGCCGGACTCGGGTCGGTAGCCTCGCCAGCATGGGCAGCGAGCTGGAGGATCTCGGCAGTGACCTGGTCGTGCAGGCGGCCCGGCTGGTGCGCGCCGTACGGCGACGCATCGACCAGCCGGTCGGGACCCGGGTCCTCGCGCTGCTCGACCAGTTCGGCGCACTGGGCATCACGGCCCTGGCCGACGCGGACCGCACCTCGCAGCCGACCATGTCCGGCACCGTCTCCCAGCTCGAGCAGCTTGGCTGGGTGGCCAAGCAGACCGACCCGGCGGATGCCCGCAAGACCCTCGTCTCACTCACGGACGCGGGTCGAGAGCGCCTGGCCGGGGCACGCCGTGACAATGGCGAGGCGGTGGCGCGGCGTCTCGAGCGCACCACCCACACCCGCGCCGAGATCGCGACCGCCGTGGCCGTGCTGCGCGACGTCCTCGAGCAGCCCGGCCACGACGGCCTCTGATCCTCAGGTGACCGTGATCGGCTGCCCGTCGGCGACCAGCCGCCAGTCGACGGAGGCGAACTGCGCCGGGTCGATGGTGTGGTGCACGCCCACCCAGTTGATGAGCAGCTGCCGGATGTCGGTGGAGTTGCTGTAGACCACCGGCGCCGTCGAGACCGCCGGGAAGCCGCCGCCGCCGCTCTGGCGGTAGTTGTTGACCGCGAGCACGAACTGCTGGTCGGCCGCGACCGGCACCGCGCCGTACGCCAGGTTCAGCACCCGCGACCCGGTCGCCTGGGCGATGTCGACGTCGTAGGTCAGCGGCGCGTCGAGCCCGGCGACGGTGTCGAAGTTGTAGTCGGGGGTGCCGTTCGGGGCGGTCGCGGTCACCGCGTTGGTGACGTCGGCCATCTGGAACGGCCCGGGGCCGGAGACCTGCTTGAAGTAGTTCATGGAGTACTCCAGGTAGTCCTTCACCTGGGCACCGGTCACCCGCACACCGAACAGGAAGTTGTCGTAGATATAGAGCCCGGAGACGTCTCGCCGGGTGACCTCGCCGGCCTTGAACGACGCCGACCGGTTGAACGGCGCGGCGATCGAGAGCACCGGCAGCCCGGCGTCGGCGCCGGTGAGCCCAAACTTGACCGCGTCGGCCTGCACGTAGTTGACGAAGTCGATGATGGGCACGTCCTCCACCGGCGCTCGCGCCGCCGACATTGCCTGGGTCGACGTACCGATGACGGTGTTGACGTACGTCACGACCTTGTCGTGCTGGGCGCGTACGGCGGCGGCCACCTCGGGGTCCTCGGTGGCCGTGTTGCTGTTGAGGGTGGTGGAGGTCGCGCCGGTGACCTTCCAGCCGTGGCCGTGGCGCCTCAGGTCGAGGTCGATGACCGCCAGTCGCATGCCCCAGTAGTCGGGCTCGCACAACAGCACCTGCTGGTGGTGGGGATTGCTCACGTAGCGCTGGGGGATGTCGACGTGGGCGTGCCCCACCAGGATCGCGTCGATGCCGGGCACCTCCGCGGCCACCAGCGACGAGGCGTTCTCCGGGTAGGGCAGCGCGTCGCCGTACGACGAGGACGTGTCGGCGCCGGAGTGGGCGGCAACCACGACCACGTCACAACCGTGCTTCTTGAGCCGGGGCACGAAGATCTTGGCCTGCTCGACCAGGCCGGGGAACTCGATGCGACCCTCGACGTTGGCCTTGTCCCAGATCGCGATGCCCGGGTTGGTCAGCCCGAGGATGCCCACCTTGATGTCCGGACCGCCGTCGACCGGCACCTTCTTGATGAGGTACGGCGCGAAGACCGGCAGGTGGGTGGACGGGTCGACCGCGTTGGCCGCCAGGAGCGGGAAGTTGAGCTGCGACTCCCACTTCCGGAGCAGCTCGATGCCGTAGTTGAACTCGTGGTTGCCCAGCGCGGCGGCGTCGTACCCGATCAGGTTCATCGCGTTGGACATCGGGTGCATGCCGCCGGCGGTGATCGGCTCGACCTTGGCGTAGTAGTAGGCCAGCGGCGTGCCCTGGATGGTGTCGCCGGCGTCGAGCATGAGCAGCGGCTCGCCCGCACGCTCGGCCCGCTTCTGCTTGATCATCGTCTGCACCTTGGCGATGCCGATGTCGTTGTGCGCCTTGTCGTCGTACTCGGTGTCTTGGTAGTAGTCCCAGTTGAAGACGTTGCCGTGGAGGTCGGTGGTGCCGAGCACGGTGAGCCGGGTTCGCTTGACCCGGTGGTGGCGCTTCGGGGCGGCCTGGGCCGGGCTGGCCGCCACCGAGGCGGTGGCGCCGACGGTGGCCGCGGCCGTGGCTCCGGTGAGTACGCCGCGGCGGGTGGGCTGGCTAGACGTCATGTGGTGGAACCTCCGAGACATGGGCTGGCCCGCAGGTGAGCGGACCTGCGACATTCCTACCCTCTTCGCCTCCGCGTCCGTCAAGCGGCCCGCAGTTGGACTCCATAGGTTTCCTATGTAATATGGCCTGAGTGAGCACCTCCACCACCCCCCACCACGACCACACCGCCGCGACCACCAGCGGCTCGTTCTTCTCCCAGCCCCGCGCGGTCTGGGCGGTCGCCTTCGCGTGTGTCATCGCGTTCATGGGCATCGGCCTGGTCGACCCGATCCTCAAGCCGATCGCCGACCAGCTCGGCGCCTCGCCCAGCCAGGTCTCGCTGCTCTTCACCAGCTATATGGCCGTGATGGGCGTGGCGATGCTGATCACCGGCGTCGTGTCGAGCCGGATCGGCGCCAAGAAGACGCTGCTGGCCGGGCTGGTGCTGATCATCGCGTTCTCGGCGCTGGCCGGGTCGGCCGGCTCGATCGGCGGCATCGTGGGCTTCCGGGCCGGCTGGGGGCTCGGCAACGCACTGTTCATCGCGACCGCGCTGTCGACCATCGTGGTCTCGGCCCGCGGCTCGACGGCGCAGGCGATCATCCTGTTCGAGGCAGCGCTGGGGCTCGGCATCGCGGCCGGGCCTCTGCTCGGTGGCGAGCTCGGTTCGATCAGCTGGCGCGCGCCGTTCTTCGGGGTGGCCGTGCTGATGTCGATCGCCCTGGTCGCGACCGCCTTCCTGCTGCCCGCCACCCCGCCGGCCGCGCGGCGTACGTCGCTGGCCGACCCGTTCCGCGCCCTGCGCTACCCCGGCCTGCTGACGATCGCGCTGACGGCCCTGTTCTACAACGTCGGCTTCTTCACGCTGCTCGCGTTCACGCCCTTCCCGCTCGCCATGACCGCGCGCCAGGTCGGCCTGATCTTCTTCGGCTGGGGCCTGCTGTTGGCGATCTCCAGCGTCTGGGTGGCGCCGATGCTGCAGCGGCGGATCGGTTCGGTGCCGACCGTGCTCACCTCCCTCACCCTGTTCGGCCTCGATCTCGCGGCGATGGCCGTGTGGACCGACCACAAGGCCGTCCTGGTCGTCGGCGTGGTGATCGCCGGCGCCTTCCTGGGCGTCAACAACACCGTGATCACCGAGGCCGTGATGGGCGCGGCACCCGTCGAGCGGCCGGTGGCGTCGGCGGCGTACTCCTTCGTCCGGTTCTCCGGCGGTGCCGTCGCTCCGTGGGCCGCGGGCAAGCTCGGCGAGAACGTCAGCGTCCACGCGCCGTTCTGGATGGGCGCGGCGGCGGTGTTCGTCGGCGTCGCGGTGCTGGCCGGGGGCGCGCGTCACCTGCGCCCGAGCGTGCCCGAGCACGGCAGCGCCGACGAGGCCGAGCTGATCGCGGTCGGCGACCTCGACTGATCGCTCGCCGGGCAGGGCTCACAGGTTGCCGCGGGCGTCCTGCTCGCGCTCGATCGCCTCGAAGAGCGCCTTGCAGTTGCCCTTGCCGAAGCCGAGAGAGCCGTGCCGCTCGATCGGCTCGAAGAAGACCGTCGGCCGGTCGCCGATCGGCCTGGCGAAGATCTGGAGCAGGTAGCCGTCCTCGTCGCGGTCGACCAGGATGCCGCGCTGCTGGAGCTCCTCGATCGGCACCCGCACCTCGCCGATCCGGGCGCGCAGCTCGGGGTCCTCGTAGTAGGAGTCGGGCGTGTTGAGGAACTCCACGCCGTTGGCGCTCAGCGCGTCGACGGTGGCGATGATGTCGCCGGTGGCGAGCGCGAGGTGCTGGGCTCCGGGGCCACGGTAGAACTCGAGGTACTCGTCGATCTGGGACTTCCTCTTCGCGACCGCCGGCTCGTTGAGCGGGAACTTCACCCGGTGGTTCCCGTTGGCCACGACCTTCGACATCAGCGCCGAGTAGTCGGTGGCGATGTCGTCGCCGATGAACTCGGCCATGTTCACAAAGCCCATCACCAAGTTGTAGAAGTCGACCCAGGTCTCCATCTCGCCGAGCTCGACGTTGCCCACGACGTGGTCGAGCGCCTGGAAGAGCCGCTTGGGCTGGTCGGCCTTCTTGACCCACGAGGAGGTGCGGGGCTCGTAGCCGGGCAGGTAGACGCCGTCGTACCGGCTGCGGTCGACCAGCGTATGCCGGGTCTCGCCGTACGTCGCGATCGCGGCGATGCGCACGGTGCCGTGCTCGTCGGTGATGTCCTCGGGCTCGCGGACGACCGTGGCGCCGGCCTTGATGGCCTGGGCGATGCACTGGTCGACGTCGGGCACCTCGAGGGCGATGTCGCTGACGCCGTCGCCGTGCCGGCGCTGGTGGTCGGCGAGCGGGCTGTCGGGGTCGACGGCGCCGTTGATCACGAACTTGATCGAGCCCGACTTGAGCACGAACGACTTGTGGTCGCGGTTGCCGTTCTCGGGGCCGGAGTAGGCGATCAGCTCCATGCCCCAGCCGGCCTGGAAGTAGTGCGCGGTCTGGGTCGCGTTGCCGGCGACGAAGACGATGGCGTCCCAGCCGGTGACCGGGAAGACGTCGGCGTCCTCGTCGTACTCGACGAGTCCGACGAGCTGCTTGAGCTGGTCGAGGGTGAGGTCTGCCTTCATCTCATCGACAGTGAGCGCACCGCCGGTGGAGGGGATGTCAGTGGTCATGCCTCCACCATGGCCGAGGATTGCCAAAGTGTGCAACAGTACGACGAATCAGTGGTCATCGTGTCCACCCTGAGGAGCAAAAGTGGACGATCTGGACGTCAGACTGCTCGATCTGTTCGCCGCCGAACCCCGCATCGGCGTACTCGAGACGTCGCGGCGCCTCGGCGTGGCCCGCGGCACGGTGCAGGCGCGGCTCGACAAGCTCGTGGCCAGCGGGGTGATCATCGGCTGGGGTCCCGAGCTCTCCCCCGAGGCGCTGGGCTACCCGGTGACGGCGTTCCTGACGCTCGAGATCCGGCAGGAGTCCGACCACGGCGGGCACCAGGCCGTCGCGGCGCACCTCGCCACCATCCCCGAGGTGCTCGAGGCGCACACGATCACCGGCGCCGGCGACCTCTGGGCGCGAGTTGTCGCCCGCTCGAACGCCGACCTCCAGCGGGTCATCGACCGGGTGCTCCAGCACGCCGCGATCGTGCGCAGCTCGACCGTGATCGCCCTCGCCACCCAGGTCCCCCACCGGGTCCTCCCCCTCGCCCGCTCCCAGTCCTAGCCCGAACGGCGCTCGGCGGCCCAGGTGCGGAGACGGTCGATGCGGGCGCCGAGCTGGTCGGCGTTCGCGATGGCGGCGGGCGGGCCGCCGCACTCCTTGCGCAACGTCGCCTGGATCCTGCCGTGGGGCTGTCCGGTGCGGTGGTGCCAGGCCGCGACGAGGCCGTTCAGCTCGCGCCGGAGTACGGCGAGCTGCTCGTGCGTGCTGACCTCGGCCGGGGCCGGCGCCTCCGTGGCGTGGCGACGGGCCCGGTCGGTCTGGCGCTGGTGGAGCAGCTGGCGCATCTGGTCGGGCTCGAGCAGGCCGGGGATGCCCAGGAAGTCCATCTCCTCCTCCGAGCCCACGTGCACCTCGCCCGCGTGCCCGAACTCGCCGCCGTCGAAGAGCACCCGGTCGAACCGCGCGTCCGACCCGAGCGCCTCGAACGACCCGAGCAGGTCGTCGGACGCGGCGTCCCCGGCCTGCGCCCGGGCCAGCAGGTCGGCCTCGGCCGCGAAGATGTCGTCCTCGTTGTCGACCCGGCGCCCGAGCACGTGGTCGCGCTCGACCTCCATCTCGGCGGCGTGACCGAGCAGGTGCGGCACCGACGGCAGGAAGACCGACGCCGACTCGCCCCGGTTGCGGGCGCGCACGAAGCGGCCGACGGCCTGGGCGAAGAACAGCGGCGTCGCGATCGTCGTGGCGTAGACGCCGACGGCCAGCCGCGGCACGTCGACGCCCTCGGAGACCATCCGCACCGCCACCATCCAGCGCCGGTCGGAGTCGGCGAACGTGGTGATCTTCTTCGAGGCCGCCTTCTCATCCGACAGCACCACGGTCACGCTCTCGCCGGTGATCGACCTCAGCAGCGCGGCATAGGCGCGCGCGTCGTCCTGGTCGGAGGCGATGACGAGCCCGCCGGCGTCGGGCACGTGGCGTCGTACCTCGGAAAGGCGACGGTCCGCGGCCGTCAGCACGGCGGGCATCCACGACCCGGCCGGGTCGAGCGCAGTGCGCAGCGCCTGCGCGGTGAGGTCCTTGGTGAGCGGCTCGCCGAGCCGCGCGGCGATCTCGTCGCCCGCCCTGGTGCGCCACTGCATCTGGCCCGAGTAGGCCAGGAACAGCACCGGACGTACGACGTGGTCGGCCAGCGCGTGCCCGTAGCCGTAGGTGAAGTCGGCCACCGAGCGTGGGATCCCGTCGGCGCCGGGCGCGTAGGTCACGAACGGGATCGGGTTGACGTCGGAGCGGAACGGCGTACCGGTCAGCGCGAGCCGCCGGGCCGCGGGCTCGAACGCCTCGCGCACGCCCTCGCCCCACGACAGCGCGTCACCGGCGTGGTGGATCTCGTCGAGGATCACCAGCGTCTTGAACCGCTCGGTGCGGATCCGCATCGCGAGCGGGTTGACCGCCACGCCGGCGTACGTCACGGCGACGCCGACGAAGTCGCTGGCCGTCTTCCCCGATCCGGCGGAGTACGACGGGTCGATCGGGATCCCGGCCGTGGCCGCGGCCTCGGCCCACTGCAGCTTGAGGTGCTCGGTCGGGGCCACCACGACGATGCGGTCGACGATCCTGCGGCCCAGCAGCTCGACGGCCGCCGAGAGTGCGAACGTCGTCTTGCCGGCTCCGGGGGTCGCCACGGCGAGGAAGTCGCGCGGGCTGCGGGCGAAGTAGTCGGTCAGCGCCGCGGTCTGCCACGCGCGCAGGGAGGTGGCCGTGCCCCAGGCCGCACGGTCCGGCCAGGCCGGCGTGAGTGCAGCAGAAGGAGGAACGGCGTCGGGCCGTTCGGTCACGCGTCGGAGCCGCCGTCCCCGTCGCCGCCGGGCTTGATCGACTCCCAGATCTCCTGGCACTCGGGGCACACCGGGAACTTCTCCGGCGCACGGCTCGGCACCCAGACCTTGCCGCACAGGGCCACCACGGACGAGCCCATCACCATCGCCTCGGTGAGCTTGTGCTTGTCGACGTAGTGGCTGAAACGCTCGTGATCGCCCTCGTCGGTCGGGACGGTCCGGCGGTCCTCGCGGACGTCGGTGTCGGTCGAGAATCCGATGGTGGTCACAGGTTGCACCCTACGCGGTCGACGGGGACCGTCCCTCAGTTGAGGTCGGGGTCGGCCGGGCGGGTGGCGCGCCAGGCGAGCTGACCCGGTTGACGCCGGAGTATGTCGCGCCACAGCGTCTCGCCGTCGGCACGGAACGCATCGGCGCCCTCGCTCGGGGCGACGTACCAGTCCCCCTGCGCGATCTCGCCCTGCAGCTGACCGGCCCCCCAGCCGGCGTACCCGGCGAAGATCCGCATCCCGCGCACCCGCTGGTCCACGAGCGCAGGAGGCGTGTCGAGGTCGATGATCGACAGCTCGGCCGTGACGCCGCGGCAGCCCGGCGGCACGTCGTCGACGTCGCGCAGCCACCCCACGCCGAGAGCACCGTCGGGCTGCACCGGTCCCCCGCGGAAGAGCACGTCCGGCTCGGCGAGCACACCGTCCCAACCCTCCAGCACGACCGCCACCGGCACCGACGAGGGCCGGTTCAAGACCACGCCCATCGCTCCGTTGTGGTCGGCGTCGAGGACGAGCACAACGCTCTCGGCGAAGTTCGGGTCGAGCATGGCGGGCGTCGCGAGCAGCAGTACGCCGGGCGCGACGGGGTCCATGCCTCCATCATGCCCGCCGCCGACCGAGGCCGACGGGACAGTCAGGCGACGAGCGTCGCCATCAGCCGGTCGCTCAGCCCGTGGGGTTCGCCCCGGTGGTCACGGGCGGACGCCGGACAGCTCCTCGGCGGTGGCGCGCCAGGCGGTGATGACGGCTTCCTGCAGGTCCATGGGCTGGACGGGGCCGGGGTGGCCCTCCGGTCACATACTGTTGGTACGTATTCACGGCACTAGAGTCGCCCGCATGACCAAGAGCGCCCGCAGCCGGCTGGCCAAGGTCCCGGTGCCCGAGCTCCCGGAGCCCAGGCTCCCGCTGCCCAGGCTCCCGGTGGCCCAGGGCGTCGTACCCACGGTGACCGGGTCGAGCCGCCGGGCGCAGTACTCCGCCACCACCAAGCGGGCGCTGGTCGACGTCGCGCAGGAGCTCTTCACCGAGCACGGGTACGTCGCGGCGTCACTCGACGCGATCGTGGCCGGCGCCGAGGTGACCAAGGGCGCGCTGTACCACCACTACTCGGGCAAGCAGGCGCTCTTCGAGGCCGTCTTCGAGAAGGTCGAGGGCGAAGCCTCGCAGAGCATCCGCGACGCCCTCCAGGGCCACCGCGACCCGTGGGAGAAGGCGCTGGCAGGCCTGCGCGCCTTCCTCGACGTCGTCCGGGAGCCGGCGTACCGGCGGATCGTGATCCAGGAGGGCCCAGCGGTGCTGGGCTACGAACGCTTCCGCGAGCACGAGGAGCGCTCGACGTTCGCCAACGTGCTCGAGATCGTCACGGCGGTGCTCTCGACCGGCGAGTGGGACCTCGACGCCGACATGCAGGACACCTTCGCCCGGATCTTCTTCGGCGCGATGTCGTCGGCGGGCGCCGCGGTCTCCAGCGCCGACGACCCCACCGAGGCCGCCGCGCGCGTCGAGACCGCGATCGGCTTCATCCTGACCGGCATCCGCTCGCTGCCCGAGGCCGGCGTAGCGCTGCCGCCCGCCGAGGCGGCCGGCAGCCCCGACGTCACTTCGTGAAGCTGACGTGACCGGCGATCGGGACCAGCTCCACCCAGGTGTGACCGGCGGGGACCTTGAGGTCCTTGCCCCTGGCGGTCAGCGAGACCGGCTCACCGACCTTGCCCTTGTGCCAGAAGCCCTGGACGACCCGACCGTGGTGGAACAGCCACATCTTGCCCTGGCCGGTGAACAGCGTCTCCGGGACGTGGTTGCCGGCCGGGTCGAGGTAGCCCGCGTCACCCTCCTTGACCCGCAGCACGAGCACCGACGTGGCCGGGAACTGGTCGTTGTGGGGGGCGTTGGAGTTGAGGTTGGTGTACTTCCCGCGGGCGTACTTCCACTCGGTGGTGTGGCCACCGGAGAACTTCGCGCTGATCGAGGTGGCCTTCGCGCCCTTGGGGAAATCCTTCTGGGTGCCGAAGTCGAAGTAGTCGGGGACGGTCGCGGCCTTCTTCTTGACCGAGGTCGCGAGGTCCTTGAGCTTCACGAACAGGTTGTACGGCGCGATGCGGCCGCTGTCGCGGTAGAACCCCCTGGCGCCCTCACCGTAGAACGGGATGCCTGCGCCCCTGATCCGGGCGATGGTCTTGCCGGCCGCGCCGCTGGTCACCATCGAGGCGCCGACCGACGAGACGATGTCGATGTCGCTGGCGCGCATCGACCGCACCGGGCCGGCGACCGGCGGGATGTCGCTGTAGAAGAACGCCGCCAGGCGGGT
>JBPCQY010000048.1:0-9519 GCA_050997635.1 Nocardioides sp. | reverse complement strand
CCCGTTCGGTACACCCCCACGGTACGAGAAGCTTGTCGGTGACCTGGCGGGCTGCTACTCGCGACGCATCAACATCCAGCATCGGCTTGTCTACGAGGTTTTCCCCGATCGCCACGTCGTCCATGTGCTGCGAATGTGGACCCACTACGAGTAGCCGTCGCCAGGCGTCGCTCGTGAACCGGTCCCGTAGCGCGATCGTGCTGTGGGCAGCCATGGTCATCGGTATGGGCAGCCACACGAGAGAGCGCGAGCGCGAACCCCAGCGATTCTCTCTACCCTGCGTGGACTCGCCCTGAGGCGAGGTTGGGAAAGTCGGGCGTGCGCGGTCAGCGACGCAGGATGGCGAGTACGTCGGTGGCTGCCTGGTCCGGTGGGAACACGGGATAGATCACGTGCTCGACGCGGCCGTCCTTGATGACCAGGGTAAGACGACGCGACGGCCGGCACCGACAGACCCACGAGATGGTCCGCCGCACCATCGTCGATAGGCACTACCAGGTCCGGCGGTAGCACCGTCGGGTCATGGCTCATGACCGACACGATAGGACCTTGGGAGCGACAAACAGCCGCCAACCCTGGCCGCACGCGACACCGCGCCGGCCACACCCCAGGCAGGTCCAACGCGCCCTGGCCACCATCGACCGCCACGTCCACAACCGGATCAATCACGCACGTCTCCCGGAGGCTGCGCGAAGACTCGAGACACACGCCTGAGTTTCGACCCCCTAGTTTCGCTAGGGCAGGACGAGCCGTCCGCGCGTCCCGTCGAAGGTGAGGTCGACGCGGTCGCGAGTGCTTTCCCGCACGAAGTGCGACTGCTCGTCGGCGGCCCACCGCGCCCAGCGCTCGGCCACCTCGTGACCGCCGCGCTCGAGCCCGCGCGACATCCGCAGGTCGTGGGGCACCTCCACCCACGCGAGCACCGTCACCAGGTCGGAGTGCCCCCGCGCGCCCGACCCGACGCCCTCGAGCACCAGCAGCGGCACGGGAGGTACGACGACGGTCTCGGCCCAGTCGTCGGCGGGCCAGTCCCAGCGCCGGTAGCGGCCCGGGCGGCCCTGCGCCAGCGGCCGCAGGATCGAGTCGAGCTGTGCCGTGATCCTCGGCAGCCCGTCCCAGCCCTCGAACAGGTCGTCCATGTGGATCTCCGGCGCCTGCACCAGCGAGGCGACCTCGTCGGCCAGCGTGGTCTTGCCCGACCCGGCCGGACCGTCGACGCAGACCAGCCGGCCCGCACCCAACGTCGGCGGCCGCGAGAGCGCGAGCTCCACGACCTGCTCGGCGTTGCTCACCACACGTTTCCCAGGCCCCGATAGGTCGGCACCGTCTCGACGAACTCGTCGCCCCTGAGCAGGTGCACGACGTTGGCGTGCTCGAACGGCTCGCCCGACTTGGCGTGCCGGAACCAGACCAGGTCGCCGACCTCGAGCAGCGCCGCCGGGTGGCCGGTCAGCGGCGTCTGCACCTCACCCGCGCCCTCGAGCCTGGTCAGGTGCAGGCCCGGCGGCGCCCACGGCACCGGCAGCCGGTCGTCGCCCGGCACACCGGACGCCACGAAGCCACCGCCGTGCACGGTCGCCAGGGTCTCGCTCGGGCGGCGCGTCACCGGCAACCCGAAGTACGACGCCGGGCGCGGCTCGAAGCCCCGGTAGTGGTCGAACAGCCTCGGCACCAGCAGGCCGGAGCCAGCGGCGACCTCGGTCACCGTCGGGTCGGCCGCGGTCCGGTCCAGCGAGCCGGAGCCACCGGCGTTCCAGAACTCCAGCGGCGCCACCTGGGCCAGGGCGTCGGCGATGACGCGGCGCCGTTCGGTCAGCTGGGTCATCGAGGCGCCCTTGAGGCGGCGTACGACCAGCGACTTCGCGCGCTGTCCCGGCACGTCGTCGGGTACGCCGGCGACCTGGCCCTCATAGGTCATCACGCCGACCAGCGCGAAGCCGTCGCGGGCCACGATCGTGCGGGCCAGCCGGACCACCTCGCCCGCGTCGTAGAGCGGGGAGCGCTTGGGCCCGACGTGCTGACCTCCCAGCCTGAGGCCGGCGTCGACGTCGATCGCGACCCGCACCGGCACCGCCTTGGAGGCGCGCACCGAGTCGATGACGTCGAGGTGCTCGACGCTGTCGACGATCAGCGTGATCGACGCCGCGGTCACGGGCGACTCGACGAGCTCGGTCAGAGCGACCCGGTCGACGCTCGGGTAGCCGACCAGCACGTCGTCGCTGACCCGGTGGTGCACGAGCCACAGTGCCTCCCGCAGGTGGTAGGCGAGGGTGCCGGCGAAACCGGGGTGCTCGAGGGCGCGGCCGATCAGCGCCGGCACCCGCAGCGACTTGGAGGCCACCCGGATCGGCTTGCCGGCCGCCCGCTTCATCAGGTCGTCGGCGTTGGCGTCGAAGGCGTCGAGGTCGACGACCATGATCGGCGTGGGCGGCCGCTCGGGCAGGGCCTGCACGGCATGGTCGAGGCGGGCCCACAAGCGGTTGCGATCGACGTACGACGGCCCGTCGCCGGCCGCCATCAGGAGATGCCGCGCTTCTTCAGCATGGCCTCGATCTCGGCCATCTCGTCGTCGACCACCGGGCCGCTCTTCGGCGGGGGAGCGGCGCCAACGGCGGGCCGGCCCTTCTGCCTCTTCGACTTGCGAGTCTCGGCCGGCTCCGAACGCCGCGACAGCACGCCGCCGACCCCGATCAGCAGCACGGCCAGCACGGCCAGCGCCACGCCGAACCACACCACCGGGTTGAAGGCCAGCCGGGTCAGCCACCGGCTCGTGTCGTCGACGTAGTCGCCGAACAGCTCCAGCGACCCGGTGAGCCAGGCCGCCACCGGGACCAGCGTGTAGCCGGCCCCGCGGACGGCTGCTCCGAGGCCGCGCCGGTGCCAGGCGCGCCAGGTGTAGAGGCCGCCCAGCACGGCGAGTGCGAGGGCCAGGGCGCCCCAGGACACGTCGTTCACGAGACCAGCGTGGCACATGGGACCATGGCCGCATGTGCGCCCACCGCAACGCGGACCCGCGGTTCGGCGGGGGCCTGATCCCCGACCCGGGGTTTCCGGGCGATACGGGCGACGCGGATCCGGCCGTCAGCGCCGCGATCGCGTCGTACTCCGCCGACCCTGCGCGGTACGTCGACGCGCTGGCAGCGCTCCAGGGCAGTCGGCTGCTGGTGCCCGTGGTGGCCCTCCTCGGCGAGATCGAGTACGACGCGGACGGGCTCGCCCACGACAAGTCCAGCGACCTGGCCGCCGTACTCCTGCAGGGGCCGGACGGCCGCCAAGGCCTGCTGGCCTTCACCGGGCAGGCGAGCCTGACGGCCTGGGAACCCGACGCGCGGCCGGTGCCGGTCAGCACCCAGACCGCGGCCCAGGCCGCGGTGCAGGACCAGGCCGACGCCCTGGTGATCGACGTCGCCGGCCCCACGATGATCGCGATCGAGGGCGAGGACCTGGTCGCGGTCGCGTCCGGGTGGACGCTGGCGCGGGTGGGGGAGCGCACCGCCTGGATCAAGCCCGGCTGAGCCCTGGGTGCGCGCAATGTGCATTCGCATCCGCCTGCTTGTACCCTTGCCCGTGACCGATCCGGCTCGAGGCTGAGCCGGATCAGACAAGTGGAGGCTCCCTCCCACCCGCATCGACCGCCGCGCTGAGCAGATTCAGGGCATAGGTTGTCGGGTCCGGTCCGCCAGGCGGACGACGTACGACGTCGTCGGCCCGGTGATCCGTAGGGGCTCCCGTGCGTCGACCGGGAGGCCCCGAGCTGCATTTCGGGGCAGCGGTCCTCCCACCACGACCTGTTCGAAGACCCCCTGGAGGACACATCAGCACCGAGCTACGCATCAACGACCGGATCCGGGTACCCGAGGTCCGGCTTGTCGGACCCAACGGTGAGACCGTCGGCATCGTCCCCACCGGCGAGGCCCTCAAGCTCGCCCAGGAAGCGGACCTGGACCTGGTCGAGATCGCCCCGATGGGCAAGCCGCCGGTCTGCAAGCTCATGGACTACGGGAAGTTCAAGTACGAGAACGCCCAGAAGGCCCGTGAGACACGCCGCAACCAGACCAACGTCATCATCAAGGAGATGAAGCTCCGCCCGAAGATCGACGCGCACGACTACGAGACCAAGAAGGGTCACGTCGTGCGGTTCCTCAAGGCGGGCGACAAGGTCAAGATCACCATCATGTTCCGTGGTCGCGAGCAGCACCGTCCCGAGCTGGGCTTCCGGCTGCTGCAGCGACTCGCCGAGGACGTCACGGAGCTGGGGTTCGTCGAGTCGGCGCCCAAGCAGGACGGCCGCAACATGATCATGGTGCTCGGGCCGCACAAGAAGAAGGCCGAGGCCAAGGTCGACATGCAGGCCGCCAAGGCCGACCGGATGGCCGCCCGGGCCGCTGAGGAGGCCGAGGAGCGCGCCGAGCGCACCGCCCACAATGCCGGCCACGCCGTCGCCCAGAAGAGGGAACGCGGCCGCTCGGAGAACCTGGATCCCGAGATCGAGGCCTGACGAAGTCAGGACTCGATCGAGAGAACCAGGACACAGTCCGAGAAACGACGTAGACGAGAGAAGAGAGACCACCATGCCGAAGAACAAGCCCCACTCGGGCGCCAGCAAGCGGTTCAAGGTGACCGGCAGCGGGAAGATCCGCCGCCTCCAAGCCGGCCGGAAGTCCGGCGCTGCGTTCGCCTCGCAGCCGACCACCGGCAGCCGCAAGAAGCACCGCCGCAACGCCGGTGCCGTCGACCTCGACAAGGCCGACGTGAAGCGTGCCAAGAAGATGCTGGGTCTCTGAGCGCTGTCCGTCCCCCGTTCGGTGGTCGAGCCCGTCGAGACCACACCTGAGTCACAAGGAGTAACACCATGGCACGCGTCAAGCGGGCAGTGAACGCCCAGAAGAAGCGTCGTACCACCCTCGAGCGCGCCAGCGGCTACCGCGGCCAGCGCTCGCGCCTGTACCGCAAGGCCAAGGAGCAGGTCACCCACTCGCTGGTCTACAGCTACCGGGACCGCAAGGCCAGGAAGGGCGACTTCCGCAGGCTGTGGATCCAGCGGATCAACGCTGCGGCCCGCGCCAACGGCATGACCTACAACCGCTTCATCCAGGGCCTCCACCTGGCCGGCGTCGAGGTCGACCGCAAGATCCTCGCTGAGCTGGCCGTCCACGACGCGCCCGCCTTCGCGGCTCTCGTCGAGACCGCCCGGGCGGCGCTGCCCGACGACGTCAATGCGCCCAAGGTGTCGGCCTGAGGCCCTTCGGTGGTTGAGGAAGACGCGCAGCGCCTGTCTCCGCCGGTGGTTGAGGAAGGCGCGCAGCGCCTGTCTCGAAACCCCCTCACCGTCAGGAGTGGCCGCGTCAAGGACGCCCGCAGGCTCAGCCGCCGTTCGGTTCGCGCCGAGCGGCGGCTGTTCCTCGCCGACGGCCCGAAGGCCGTCGAGGGCGCGCTGTCGGTGCCCGGCTGCGTGGTCGAGGTGTTCGCGACGCCGGCCGCTGCGACGGCGTACGCCGGTCTGCTGGCTGCTGCTCCGGTCGTCACGCTGGTGACCGACCAGGCGCTCGCCTCCCTCAGCGACTCCGTCACCCCGGCCGGCCTGGTGGCCGTCGCCCAGCTCGTCGACGTCCCGCTCGCCACCGTGCTCTCCACGCTGGTTGAGGAGGGCGCTCCGGCGCCCGTCTCGAAACCCCTGGTCGTCATCTGCGCCGACGTCCGCGACCCCGGCAACGCCGGCACCGTGATCCGCACCGCCGACGCCGCCGGCGCGACCGGCGTCATACTGGCCGGTTCGTCGGTCGATGCTCACAACCCCAAGACGGTGCGGGCGAGCGTCGGCAGCCTGTTCCACCTGCCGATCGCCGTCGAGCCCGACGCCGCCGTCGCGGTCCGGGCGGCGCAGGAAGCCGGCTTCACCGTGCTCGCCGCCGACGGCGCCGGCGAGGTCGACCTGTACGACGCCCCGCTCGCCGGCCCGGTGGCCTGGCTGTTCGGCAACGAGGCCTGGGGCCTGCCCGCCGACCTGGCCGCGCTGGCCGACCATCGCGTGCGGATCCCCATCCACGGGCGCGCCGAGAGCCTCAACGTCTCGACGGCCGCTGCGCTCTGCCTCTACGAGTCGGCACGTCGCTGACGAACTAGGCTGCGCCCGTGACGGAGCTCGAGGACGTGGCGTTGCTGGACGCGCTGCCCGACGGCGTGGTGATCGCCGACGCCGAGGGCGAGGTCGAGCTGGTCAACACCACGGCCGCCCGGATGCTCGGGATCGACCGCGACCAGGTGGTCGGGCACACCCTGGCCGAGGTGCTCGCGCTGCGCGACCACCACGGGCGCAGCTGGTTCGGCTGCAACACGCCTTACGACGGGATCCGCACCCGCTCCGGCGTACCCGAGCAGACCTGGGTTCTGCCCAACGGCGACGAGGTCCTGGTGACGGCCCGCCTGGTGCGCCCCGGACGCGGTGGACCGGTGACCCGGGTCGCGGTCAGCCTGCGCTCGGCCCGAGGTCGGCTGCGGCTCGACCGCGAGCGGTCCGACCTGGTCGCCACCGTCGCCCACGAGCTGCGCTCACCGCTGACCGGCGTCAAGGGCTTCGTGCAGGCGCTACTCAACCGCTGGGACAAGCTCAGTGACGACCAGAAGAAGCTGATGCTCACCACCGTCCACGCCGACTCCGACCGGCTCAGCCGCCTGATCACCGAGCTGCTCGACGTGGCCCGGCTCGACACCGGCCGGCTCTCGCTCTACGAGCGACCCTCCGACGTCTCAACCCTCGTCGGCCGGGTGATCGACAACGTCCAGGCGGGTGCGCCGCACGACATCGCCTACGAGGCGGGCGACGACCTGCCCCTGGTCTGGGTCGATCCCGACAAGTTCACCCAGGTGGTGACCAACCTGGTCGAGAACGGCATTCGCCACGGCGCTGGCCGGGTCACCATCACCGCCAGCGCGGGCCCGCTGCTCCGGCTCGTCTTCGACGACGAGGGCGAGGGCATCAGCCCGGAGATCCGGCGGCGGGCGTTCACAAAGTTCTGGACCCAGGGCTCGCGCGGCGGCTCGGGCCTGGGGCTCTACCTCGTCAACGGGCTCGTGCGGGCCCATGGCGGCGAGGTCGAGATCACCGACGCGCCGGGCGGGGGCGCCCGCATCGTCACCACCTGGCCGGTCGTGGGACCGCTCGGCTGAGCCGCGCCGTACGCCGGGGGAACAACCCGTTCGCGGGCCGCGGCCAGATCTTCCTAGACTTGGCCCCGCCCTCCCTCGAAAGGCAATGATGTCCGGCCCCAACTCCGAGTACGACCCCGTCGAGGTGACCCCGCTCCAGGCCGAGCAGGTCGCCGGGATGCGCGACGAGGCACTGGTCGCCATCGACGCGGCCCCCGACCTGGCCACTCTCAAGCAGGTCCGGCTCGACCATGCCGGCGACCGCTCGCCCCTGGCGCTGACCAACCGCGAGATCGGTGCCCTTCCGCCCCAGGCCCGCAAGGAGGCGGGCCAGCGCGTCGGCCAGGCCCGCGGCGCGGTCAACCAGGCGCTCGGCACCCGCCAGCAGGTGCTCGAGGCCGAGGCCGAGGAGCGGATGCTCGTCGACGAGGTCGTCGACGTCACCCTGCCCACCGACCGGCTGCCGCGCGGCTCCCGGCATCCGATCACGCTCGCGACCGACTTCATCGCCGACCTTTTCGTGGGCCTCGGCTGGGAGGTCGCCGAGGGTCCGGTCATCGAGGCCGAGTGGCTCAACTTCGACGCGCTCAACCTCGGGCCCGACCACCCGGCGCGCACCATGCAGGACACCTTCTGGACCTCGCCCGCCGACCACCACATGGTGCTGCGCACCCACACCTCACCCGTGCAGGCCCGCACCATGCTGACCCGCGCGCCGCCGATCTACGTGATCTGCCCCGGCCGGGTCTTCCGCACCGACCCGTACGACGCCACGCACTCGCCGATGTTCCACCAGGTCGAGGGGCTCGTGGTCGACGAGGGCATCACCATGGCCCACCTCAAGGGCACCCTCGACCACTTCGCGACCCAGCTCTTCGGCGACGGGATCAGCACCCGGTTCCGGCCGTCGTTCTTCCCCTTCACCGAGCCGTCGGCCGAGGTCGACCTGGTCTGCTTCGTATGTAGAGGGAGCGGGGTGGTTGCGGTCGGCGACGTCCCCGAGAGCCAGTGCCGCACGTGTCGGGGGGAGGGCTGGATCGAGTGGGGTGGCTGCGGCGTGGTCAACCCGCGCGTCCTCGCCGCCTGCGGGATCGACGCCGAGCGCTACACCGGCTTCGCGTTCGGCATGGGCATCGACCGCACCCTGATGTTCCGGCACGGTGCCGGCGACCTGCGTGCCTTCTTCGAGGGCGACGTCCGCTTCTCCTCCGCGTTCGGGAGTGACCACTGATGAGGGCACCCGTCTCCTGGATCCGCGAGTACGCCGAGCTGCCGGCCGACGTCTCCACCGACGAGCTGGCCCGGCGGTTGACCGCCCTCGGGCTCAAGCTCGAGGCCATCCACCGCGCCGACATCACCGGGCCACTCGTGCTCGGCCGGGTGCTGACGATGGAGCCCGAGCCGCAGAAGAACGGCAAGACCATCAACTGGTGCACCGTCGACGTCGGTGACGCCAACGGATCGGGTGAGCCGCAGGGCATCGTCTGCGGCGCGCACAACTTCGCACCCGGCGACCTGGTCGTCGTCGTACTCCCGGGCGGCGTGCTGCCGGGCGGCTTCGAGATCTCCGCGCGCAAGACCTACGGACACGTCTCGGCCGGCATGATCTGCTCGGCCCCCGAGCTCGGTCTCGGCGACGACCACGATGGCATCATCGTGCTGCCACCGACTGCCGGCGAGCCCGGTGACGACGCGTTCGGCGCACTCGGTCTCGACGAGGGGGTCATCGAGTTCGAGATCAATCCCGACCGCGCCTACGCCCTGTCGCTGCGCGGCGTCGGGCGGGAGGCCGCGCTGGCCTTCGGGGCGCCGTACGTCGACCCGGCGCTGCGCGAGACCCCGGCCCCGAACTCCGAGGGTCATCCCGTCGTCGTCGACGACCCGGCCGGCTGTCCGGTCTTCGTGGCCCGCACCGTCTCGGGCTTCGACGCCACCGCGGCCACGCCCGACTGGATCGCGCGGCGGGTGCAGCAGGCGGGCATGCGCTCGGTCTCGCTGGCCGTCGACGTCACCAACTACGTGATGCTCGAGCTGGGCCGTCCGATCCACGGGTACGACGGCGACAAGCTCGCCGGCCCTCTCGTCGTACGCCGGGCGCGGGTGGGGGAGCGGCTGACCACGCTGGACGGCGTGGCCCGCGAGCTGTCGACCGAGGACCTCGTCGTCACCGACGACTCCGGCGTGATCGGGCTCGGCGGCGTGATGGGCGGCGCGACGACCGAGATGTCGGCGTCCACCTCGACCGTCGTGATCGAGGCGGCGCACTGGGAGGCCGTGGCGATGTTCCGCACCGGGCGTCGCCATCGCCTCACCTCCGAGGCCGGCAAGCGCAACGAGCGCGGTGTCGACCCGACGATCTGCGAGGCGGCGGCC
>JBPCQY010000014.1:0-8959 GCA_050997635.1 Nocardioides sp. | reverse complement strand
CGACCCCGGGCCGGTCACCGGCGACCGGCTATTTCTTGCCGGCCTTCTCTCCGGTCGGCGCGTTGGAGAGCGCGGCGATGAAGGCCTCCTGGGGCACCTCGACCCGGCCGACCATCTTCATCCGCTTCTTGCCCTCCTTCTGCTTCTCCAGCAGCTTGCGCTTGCGGGTGATGTCGCCGCCGTAGCACTTGGCCAGCACGTCCTTGCGCATCGCACGGATCGTCTCGCGGGCGATCACCCGCGCGCCGATGGCGGCCTGGATCGGCACCTCGAACTGCTGGCGCGGGATCAGGTCCTTGAGCTTGCCGGCGAGCATCACGCCGTACGCGTATGCCGCGTCGCGGTGCACGATCGCCGAGAACGCATCGACGGGCTCGCCCTGGAGCAGGATGTCGACCTTGACCAGGTCGGCCGCCTGCTCACCGGAGCGTTCGTAGTCGAGCGAGCCGTAGCCCTTGGTGCGCGACTTCAGCTGGTCGAAGAAGTCGAAGACGATCTCGCCCATCGGCAAGGTGTAGCGCATCTCGACGCGGTCCTCGGACAGGTAGTCCATGCCCTGGAGGCTGCCGCGCTTGGTCTGGCACAGCTCCATGATCGTGCCGATGTAGTCACTGGGGCTCAGGATCGTGGCACGTACGACGGGCTCGCGGACCTCGGCGATCTTGCCCTCGGGATACTCACTCGGGTTGGTCACGGTGTGGACCCGGCCGTCCTCCATGACGACCTCGTAGACCACGTTGGGGGCGGTCGAGATGAGATCGAGGTTGAACTCGCGCTCGAGGCGGTCGCGGGTGATCTCCATGTGCAGCAGGCCGAGGAAGCCGCACCGGAAGCCGAAGCCGAGGGCCCCGGACGTCTCGGGCTCGAAGGCCAGCGCCGCATCGTTCAGCTGGAGCCGCTCGAGGGCGTCGCGCAGCGTCGGGTAGTCGTCGCCGTCGATCGGGTAGAGCCCGGAGTAGACCATCGGGTTCGGGTGCTTGTAGCCGCCGAGCGCCTCGGTCGCGCCGTGGTGCTGGCTGGTGACGGTGTCACCGACTCGCGACTGCCGCACGTCCTTCACCCCGGTGATCAGGTAGCCCACCTCACCGACGCCGAGGTCACCCGCCTTGACCGGCTCGGGGCTGATCACGCCGACCTCGAGCATCTCGTGGACGGCGTTGGTCGACATCATCTTGATCCGGTCGCGGTGGCTGAGCTTGCCGTCGACGACCCGGACGTAGGTCACCACGCCGCGGTAGGTGTCGTAGACCGAGTCGAAGATCAGGGCCCGCGGCGGGGCGTCGGCATCACCCACGGGCGCCGGCGTCTGCTTGACGATCTCGTTGAGCAGCGTCTCGACGCCCAGACCGGTCTTGGCCGAGGTCCGGAGTACGTCGCTCGGGTCGCAGCCGATGATGCCGGCGAGCTCCGCGGCGTACTTCTCCGGCTGCGCGGACGGCAGGTCGATCTTGTTGAGCACCGGGACGATGTGCAGGTCGGCGGCCAGCGCCAGGTAGAGGTTGGCCAGCGTCTGGGCCTCGATGCCCTGGGCCGCGTCGACCAAGAGGACGGCGGTCTCACAGGCCTCGAGCGAGCGCGAGACCTCGTAGGTGAAGTCGACGTGGCCAGGCGTGTCGATCATGTTGAGCACGTAGGTGCCCGGATCGGCGCCCTCGGCGTTGCCGGCGGGCACGGTCCACGGCATCCGCACGGCCTGGCTCTTGATGGTGATGCCGCGCTCGCGCTCGATGTCCATCCGGTCGAGGTACTGCGCCCGCGCGCTGCGCTCGTCGACGACCCCCGTCAGCTGGAGCATCCGGTCGGCCAGCGTCGACTTGCCGTGATCGATGTGGGCGATGATGCAGAAGTTGCGGATGGTCGCGGGGTCGGTCGCACCCGGAGTGGGAGCGGCGGGGATCGTGGGCACGGCGGTCTCTCTGACGGATGCTGGGGACGCCCCGATTGTCCCAGACCCCGGGCGCGCTCACGAATCCTTTGCGACCTCCTCAGACCTCGCGGCCGGCGTACGCCGCGATGCGCTGGTAGCCATCGGCCCCTTCGGGCGCCTGCTTCTCGGCGGCGAAGGCGTCGCCGCGCTGGTCGTCGGTGAGGTTGGCCTGCATCAGGGCCAGGCCCCGCTCGGCCACCTCCCGGTCGAGGTCCGTGGTCGGCCGTCCCAGAGTGCGCGCGAGGTCGAAGGTGTGCACCGCGATCTCGGCAGTCTGCCAGTCCGGACCCATCGGAACCTCGGCGTCCCCCGCGTCCTCCCAGGCTTGCATCAGCTCGTCGGCGCGCGACCGGAACACGCCGGCCGGGTCGTCCTCGACGTGCGGCGTCTCGGCGGTCCAGTCGACCTCCTCGCCGCGCACCATCTGGGCGAACCTGCCCGGCGACGCGACCAGATGGTCAACCAGGTCCGCGCCCTTCCACTCCTCGCACGGGGTCTGCGCCACGAGGTGTTGGTCGGTCGTCTCCGACAGCAGGCCGTGGGCCTGGTCCAGGCCCCGGGACAGAACAGCGATCTCATCACGTCGACTCGTCATCCGGTTACCGTACGACCGCGACGAACCAATTCCCGCGAACCTGTTGCAATACCGGCGATCCCGGCTGACACTGCTGACGCACCAGCTCACCTCACAGGCGGCCGAAGGGAACGTCATGTCCGTCCTGCGTCTGCCCCGGGCCCTCGTCCTGGTCCCGCTGGCACTCCTGCTCGCCATCTCGCTGGCCGCGCCCGCCTCGGCCAGCAATGCCGACCGGATCCGGCACGCCCGCCACGTGGCCGTCCACCAGATCGGCGACCCCTACCGCTGGGGCGCCGACGGCCCGCGCGCCTTCGACTGCTCCGGGCTCGTCTACTTCGCCACCCACCGCGCCGGCTTCGACCGGGTACCCCGCACGTCGTCGGAGCAGGCGCACTTCATGCGGCACATCAAGAAGCGCAACCTGCGTCGCGGCGACTTCCTCTTCTTCCACGCCCGGAGCGGTGCGGTCTACCACGTGGCGATCTTCCTGCGCCGCCGGCACGGCGAGGTCCGGATGCTGCACGCTCCCGGCACCGGCGAGCACGTACGCCGCGACACCCCGTGGACCAGCCGCTGGTCCGCGGCGACGCTGCGGCACCGGCACCGGCACCGGCACCGCTGAGGGCGACTACTCGGCGCTGTCGACGAACTCGCGGGACTTGGCGATCGCGAACCCCCAGCCCTGGGCCAGGGTCGGCTTCGGCGGAATCGCCACCTCGTCGGGGTTGGTGAGGACGTCGAGCAGCACCGGCCCGTCGTACGCCAGCGCCGCCTGGACGGCGTCCTCGACGTCGGCCGGGCGCTCGACCCGGATGCCGTGCAGGCCGATAGCCCGGCCCACGGCTGCGAAGTCGGGGTTGTGCAGCACGGTGCCGAACGCCGGCAGCCCGACCTGCTCCATCTCGAGCTTGACCATACCGAGCCGGCCGTTGTCGAAGACGACGAGCTTGACGGGCAGCCGGTGGCTGACGGCGGTGATCAGGTCGCCCATCAGCATGGACAGACCGCCGTCTCCGCAGAAGGCGACCACCTGGCGCGAGCGGTCCAGGGCGGCCGCGCCGAGCGCCTGCGGCATCGCGTTGGCCATCGAGCCGAGGTTGTAGGAGCCGATCAGGCGCCGGCTCCCGGTCATCCGGACGAACCGCGAGAGCCAGACGGTCGACATGCCGGTGTCGGTGGTGAAGATCGCGTCCTGTGCGGCGTACCGGTCGACCATTGCGGCGAGCAGCTCGGGCCGCACGCGAGCGTCGGGGTTGTCGACCTTGCGTCGCATCAGGCCCGTCGCCTTGTGGTCGTACGCCGGGTCGGTGAACTGCTGCTGGTGCTCGCGCCACTTCTCGTAGGACGACCGGGCCTTCTCGAGGAGGCTCCGATCGGTCTTGGCGTCGAGCAGGGGCAGCAGCGCCCGCAGGCCCAGGGCAGTGTCGCCGACCAGCGCGTGTGAGACCGTCGTACGCCGTCCGATGTGGGCGCCGCGCAGGTCGAGCTGCACGACGGGCTTCCCCGTGGGCAGGAAGTTCCGGTAGGGGAAGTCGGTGCCGACCAGGAACAACAGGTCGCAGTCCTCGAAGGCGACGGCCGTGGCGTGGTTGCCGATCAGGCCGGACTGGCCGATCTCGAAGTCGTTGCCGTCCTCCATCACCTCCTTCGCCTTGAGCGTGAGCACCATGGGCGCCGAGAGCCGCTCGGCGAGCTCGAGCACCTCGGGCCGGGCGCCGAGCGCGCCGTGACCGACGAGCAGGCACACCGAGCCCGCCGCGTTGATGGCCTGCGCCGCGGCCGCCAACGACTCGGACGATGGCATCACCTGGGGACGGTCCGCGACGAACGACGGAGTGGTCGTGTGCTTGGGCAGGACGAGCGCACCGACGTCCCCGGGCAGCGTCAGCACCGCGACCCCGGACTCCTGGAGCGCGGCGTTCACGGCCTGCCTGAGCAGCCCCGGGAGCTGGTCGACCTCGGTCACTGTGCGGTGGAAGACCGCGACGTCCGCGAAGACGGCGTCGTTGTCGACCTCCTGGAAGAAGTCACTGCCGATGTCCTCGCGCGGAACCTGCCCGCAGATGGCGAGCACGGGCGCATGCGACTTCTTGGCGTCGTACAGGCCGTTGAGCAGGTGGATCGCGCCCGGCCCGACCGTGCCCATGCACACCGCGAGGTCCCCGGTCAGCTGCGCCTGGGCGCTGGCGGCGAAGGCGCCCACCTCCTCGTGGCGTACGCCGATCCACTCGACGCGTTCCTCCCTCCGGATCGCGTCGGTGACGGGGTTGAGGGCGTCGCCGACGACCCCCCAGATGCTGGTGACGCCGTGGTCGGCGAGCGCCTCGATGAGCAGTTCGGCAACGGTAGGCACGGTCTTCCTTCCGGTCAGGGGGTGAAGCGGTCGGGGTCGGCCAGCGCCCAGTCACGGGCCCAGCGGCCCGCGGGCGGCTCGGCCAGCAGCTGACCCGGCTCGAGGTGGTGGAACATCTCGGCGTAGCTCTTGACCTCGTCGTGGTCGATGCGCCGGCGCAGCATGTGCGGCCGCAGGTCGTCGGGACCGTGCAGTCCCATCGAGGCCATCACCTGCATCGCCTGCTGCACGCACTGCTCCTGGTAGTGGTGCACCCGCTCGAGCTTGTCGGGTACATAGAGGGCACGTGCGCGCTTGGGATCCTGGGTCGCGACCCCGACCGGGCAGGTGTTGGTGTGGCAGGTCTGGGCCTGGATGCAGCCGACCGCCATCATCATCGCCCGTGCCGAGTTGGTGTAGTCGGCACCCTGGGTCAACCGCTTGACGATGTCGATCCCGCTGGCGACCTTGCCGCTCGCGCCGACCTTCACCTGGTCGCGCACGCCGACGCCCACCAGCGCGTTGTGCACGTTGAGCAGGCCCTCGGTCAGCGGCGTACCGACGTGGTCCTCGTACTCCAGTGGCGCCGCGCCCGTCCCGCCCTCGCCGCCGTCGACGATGACGAAGTCGGGGGTCACGCCCTCGGCCACCATCGCCTTGCAGATGGCAAGGAAGTCGGCGCGCGAGCCCAAGCAGAGCTTGAAACCGGCCGGCTTGCCGCCGCTCAGCTCCCGCATCCGGGCCATGAACAGCACCAGCTCGCGGGGCGTCGAGAACACTCGGTGGTAGGCCGGCGAGACGCACTTCTCGCCCTTCGGGACGCCGCGCGCGTCCGCGATCTCCTGGGTCACCTTGGCGCCGGGCAGCACACCCCCGATGCCGGGCTTGGCGCCCTGGCTGAGCTTGAGCGAGGTCATCTTCACCTGATCATCGGTGGCCGTCTCGGCGAACTTGTCCGGGTCGAAGTCGCCATCCTTGGTGCGGGTGCCGAAGTATCCCGAGCCGATCTCCCAGACCAGGTCGCCGCCGTTGCGGTGGTACTTGCTCAGGCCGCCCTCGCCGGTGTCGTGGGCGAAACCGCCTCGGGCGGCACCCTTGTTGAGGGCCTCGATGGCATTGCCACTGAGGGCGCCGAAGCTCATCGCCGAGACGTTCATCAGGGCCATTTCGTAGGGCTTGGTGCAGTCCTTGCCCCCGATCCGGACGCGGGGCGGCTCCGTGGCCGGGTCAACCGGCCGGGTGGAGTGCACGAGGTACTCATAGCCGGGGGTGTCGACGTCGCGCTCGGTGCCGAACGGCTGCTCCTCCTTGAGGTTCTTGGCGCGCTGGTAGATCGAGGAGCGGGTGTCCCGGTCGTAGGGGCGGCCGTCCCAGTTGCGCTCGACGAAGTACTGCTGGAGCTCGGGCCGGATGTCCTCCATCAGGAACCGCAGGTGCCCGAGCACCGGGAAGTTGCGCAGGATCGAGTGCCTGCGCTGCACCAGGTCGTAGATCGCCACCAGCAGGAGCAGCACCACGACCGCCAGCAGGATCCACCAGCCGGGCCCGCCGATCGCGGCCGCGAACGTGGTCACGGCCCCCAGGAACAGCAGGACACCCAGCACGAAGAATCTCAGCACGGGTGCCGGTCTACCACTCCCGGCCAGCCCCCGGGACCACCCTTCCGCTGAGGAATCGCCAAGAATCCGAGCGCTCTCGGCGGAGCCAGCGAGGCCGAGGGTGGAGCGAGGAGGTTGAGGAGCGTCGACGCGGGCTGGAGCGCAGCGACCGAATGCGTGACGCGTCTCGAAACCGCGAAAACGTGGGGCGGCGCGGCCCCGCCGTACGCGAGGATGGGCCGCGTGATCCCGACGACCATCCCGCACGGCCGGACCGCGCAGCGGCTCACCTGGCCGCACCTGCCTGCGGCGGTCCGGGCTGCCATCGAGGAGCGGTGCGGCGCTCCCGTGGTGGAGGCGCTCTCGCAGGGCACCGGTTTCACGCCCGGCTTCGCGTCGGTGCTGAGGTGTGCGGATGGTTCGAGGCACTTCGTCAAGGCCGCCTCGGCCAAGGCGCAGCGGATGTTCGCCGAGTCCTACCGCGAGGAGGCGCGCAAGCTCCACACCCTGCCCGCAGCGGCCCCCGCGCCCCGGCTGCTGTGGGAGATCGACGCCGACTGGGTCGTGCTCGGCATCGAGTACGTCGAGTCCCGCACGCCCGCGCGACCCTGGCGGCAGGCCGACCTCGACCTCGCCCTCGACGCCCTCGAGACCTGCGCCCGCGAGTTGACCCCGCCACCTCTGGCGCTGGACTCCTTCGAGCAGGAGTTCGCCGGGTGGCCGGCGTACTGGGACCACGTCCGGGCGACCCGGCCCGACCTCCTGCACCTCGAAGACACGGCCGAGCTGGCCACCGGGTACGCGCCGATCACGTCCGGCGACACGCTCGTGCACACCGACGTCCGCGACGACAACACGCTGCTCACCACCGACGGTCGCGCGCTGTTCTGCGACTGGAACTGGCCGGTCATGGGCGCAGCGTGGCTCGACACGGTCATCATGCTGATCGGGCCGCGCGGCGACGGTCTCGACGTCGAGGCGGTGCTCCGGGAGCGGGCCCTGACGCGCGAGGTCCCCTCGGAGCACGTCGACATCGTGCTGGCGCTGGTCTGTGGCTACTTCTTCAAGGCCGCCGACGACCCGGTGCCGCCGACCTCGCCGTACATCCGCGAGGCGCAGCGCTGGCAGGGCGAGGTGGTCTGGGCGTGGCTCGCCGAGCGGCGCGGCTGGTGAGCGCACCGCGGGCGGCGGGCGTCCACATGCCGTACGATCTTGTGCCGGCCGTCGTGCGTGGGTGGGTGGACGACGCCCTCGGCTCACCCGTCGTCTCGTGGGCCGACCAGCAGGGCGGCATGTCGCCGGGCTGCGTGACCCGACTCGTCGGTGCCGACGGTCGTCGCGGCTTCGTCAAGGCCGTCGGGGCGGAGCTCAACCCGGTGACGCCGGAGCTGTTTCGCCGCGAGATCGCGACGCTGTCGCTGATCGGACGGGACCCACTCTGGGCCGGGCTGCTCGCGTCCTACGACGACGGCGGGTGGGTCGGCGTGCTGATCGAGGACGTCGAGGGTCGGCATCCGGACCTGGCCGACGACGCGGAGATGGCGACCCTGCTCGCAGCGACCGACCGGCTCGACGTGCGGCTGGCCGTGGTGCCCGTGCCGGAGGAACGAGCGCGCACGATGGGCGACGTGGGGCCGATCTCGGTGCGCTCGGCGTTCCGGAAGTGGGCGGAGTCGCTCGAGCACGCCGCCGAGATTCCCGTCGGCCTGGTGCCCGCGTGGCTGGCCGACGCGGCGCCCCCGTGGCGGGAGGTGCTCCTCGACCTCGCGGCAGGCGGGGACGACCAGCTGGTCCACTGGGACATCCGCAACGACAACCTCCTGCTCCGCCCCTCCGGCGAGCTGGTCTTCGTCGACTGGGGCACCACGGCGGTCGGGCCGGCGTGGGTCGACCCGCTGCTCGCCCGGCTCGAACGGGTGGAGTCCGCCTGGTTCGACGTATCCATCGCCGACTCGCCGGCGTTGCGGGCGGCCGGGGACAACGCCGTGACCGCGTGGCTGGTGGGCTTCGGGAACCACCTCGCCTGGCGCGATCTCACCGCGGAGGACGTCGGGCTGCCCGCGATGAGCGCGTTCCGGCGCACGGAGTCGGGGCGCTGCCTGGCCGGAGCCGCCCGGCGCCTGGGACTCCCCTGACGCTCGATTTCGTCCCCGGTGGCGGGTTCCGGTATCGTTTCTCCTCGCGTGTGTGGCGACGTGTGCCGCGCCCCAGCAGCATCTCGACTCCGCAGCCCCCGACACCGAACCGAAGGCTCATCAGTGGCGAACATCAAGTCCCAGATCAAGCGCAACAAGCAGAACGAGAAGGCGCGCGAGCGCAACAAGGCCGTCAAGAGCGACCTCAAGACCGCCGTACGCAAGTTCCGCGTGGCCGCCGACGCCGGCGACAACGACACCGCCGCCGCCACGGCGACCTCCGCCCTGCGCAAGCTCGACAAGGCCGTCAGCAAGGGCGTCATCCACAAGAACCAGGCGGCCAACCGCAAGTCGGCCATCGCCAGGCGCGCCGCCTCGCTCTGACCCCAC
>JBPCQY010000230.1:0-6362 GCA_050997635.1 Nocardioides sp. | reverse complement strand
CTGGTGAGGAATGCGGCGGGCTCTCCCCCGATGAGCCCGCCGCCACCTCCCCCGGTCAGGAGGGGTGGGTTGCGGTCACCAGGTCTGATGCCGGCGCGACGCAGTTGGTTCGGTGCGACTCTCAGCGCTGGGGCAGCCAGATGCGCAGACCCGGCTGGTCGAACGGGTCACCGGCGCAGCGACCTCCGAGTGCGGCGAGTACGGCGCTGAGCGGCTCACCGGAGGCGACCACCGAGGTGTCGCTGCGCGCCGCCGCGGACACGCCGATGTGCAGCTGGGTGCCGTCGGCCTCGAAGTCGAGCCGCACCCGGTCCCTGGCACCCGACCGCAGGCGAGTGAGCACCTGGTCGAGCGCTTGCTCCACCGGGCCCGGCGTGATCGGGAGCTGCGGGTCGCCCTGGACCGAGGCCAGCACCGAGATGCCGGTGTCGCTCAGCTGCTCGGCCCAGTGGTCCGCCACGCGCTGGGCGAGCTCGGCGAGCGGCTCCTCGGCGCCCTCCATCACGCTGCGGTGCCGCGCGAGCTCCAGGAGACTGGCCACCGTGGCCTGCAGCTGGTCGACCGCGGCGACGCCACGGTCGAGTCCGGCCGCGAGCTCCGGGTCGAGGTCAGGGCGCGTGCCAAGGTCCTCGAGCTCGAGGCGCAGGCTCGTGAGCGGCGTACGCAGCTCGTGCGAGGCCGACTGGAACGAGGTGCGCTCCCGCCCGAGGCGGGCTTCGAGCTGGTGGGCGCTGACCCGCAGTGCGCCGGCGACGGCCCGCGCCTCCGGGATGGTGGTCTCGGGCAGGTCGAGATCGAACCGGCCGCGGCCCAGCGCCGCGGCGGCCTCGGCGAGCCGGTCGAACGGCGCGGAGATCCAGCGGGCGGCGCCGTACCCGAGGAGCGCGGCGACCCCCGTGAGCACGAGCAGCTGGAGCAGCAGGGGTGGCAGGGTCTGGTGGAACGTGTTGGCGAGGGTGCTCGACGCCTGGTCGAGCTCGACCCGGACGTCGCCGCGTACGGCCGACGCGGTCACCGGCTCGTGTGCGGCCGCGGCCGCGCGGAAACCCCCGCCCTGGACCTCGACGGGCTGGTGGCCCGGCGTGAAGACCCGCAGGCTCTGGTCGGCATCGAGCAGCATCTCGAGATAGCCGCGGCTCACCGGCTGTGCGCTGGCCATCCGGTCCTCGACGTAGGTGGCGATCAAGCGGGCGTCGTCACGCAGGTCGGCCGACTCCTGCTGGTGCAGCAGATCGCGGACGGCGAAGCCGCGGATGACGGTGAAGGCCAGCAGCAGGACCAGCGTGATGAGCAGGAAGGCTGCGGTCAGCCGCCTACGCATCGGCGCCGCCGCGCTCGAGGCGGAAGCCGACCCCGCGCACCGTCACCACCCGCTCGGGTACGCCGAGGTCCTCGAGCTTCTGCCGGAGCCGCCCCACGGTCACGTCGAGGGTCTTGGTCGAGCCGTACCAGTTCTCGTCCCAGACCTCGGTCATCAGGCGGTCGCGCTCGACCACGGCCCCGGACCGTTCGGCGAGCAGCGCGAGGACGTCGTACTCCTTGGTGGTGAGGTTGACCGAAGTGCCGGCGAACGTGACCCGGCGACCCGGTCGGTCGATGTGCAGGCCGTCGGCCGGGGCCGGAGCCTCCGCGGCGATCGGGGCCGCCCGGCGCAGCAGCGCCCGCACGCGGGCCTGCAGCTCGGCGAGGCTGAACGGCTTGGCGAGGTAGTCGTCGGCCCCGTTGTCGAGACCGACGACGCGGTCGAGCTCGTCGCCCCGCGCGGTGCAGATGATGATGCCGCCGGCGAAGCCGGACGCGCGAGCCTGGGCGCACACCTCGAGGCCGTCCATGTCGGGCAGGCCGAGATCGAGGATCATCGCGTCGACTGGTGTGCCGGCGAGCTCGTCGAGCGCGGCCTGGCCGTGGTCCACCCAGGTCACGTCGTACCCCTCACGCTCGAGGGTCCGGACCAGGGGCGCGGCGATGTCCGGATAGTCCTCCACCACGAGCACCCGCGCCATGGTCGGGAATCCTACGCAGTCCTCCGGCTCCATCGCCGCCATCACAGGTCCTTGTCGAGCGTGCCGGACTCGGTGGCGGCCGTGGCCGAACAGGCCACCCCGCCCAGCGTCCTCGCCGCGGTCGACGGCGTCCAGGTCATGGTGCCGGTCTGGGTCGCCGTAGTGATGTTGGCGCCGCCGGTCGTCGTACCGAGGGTCACGGTCACGACGGTCACCGACACCCCGGCGACGGTCTGGGTGGAGGCCACCATGGTGGCGGCGAACACCGCGGACTTGTTGGCCTTCACGTAGCTCTCCGGGAAGGACACGCTGCCGAGGTTGACCGACCCGAAGGTGGCATAGTCCTGCCCCGCGACCGGGGCGCCGGGGACCTTCGCGTCCTTGAAGGTGACCGAGATCGAGGTCGAGGCGCCGGTCCAGCCGGCCAGGATCGTCGCCGGGTTGACGGTGTTGGAGTAGGTGAACAGGAGCCGGTCGCCCGCCGCGGGCTTGCCCACGGTGGTGACGTTGGTGGCCTGGATGTCCTGAGCGCGCAGGGTGGAGTTGTCGATCGAGACGGCCACCGTGGCGCTGGTGGTGACCGTGCCGCCGCCGTCGGTGAGCACGGCGTGCAGGTCGTAGTTGCCGGTGACGATGGCGCTGGTGTTCCACGCACAGGTGTACGGCGAGGTGGTGGTCGTGCAGAGGGCGGTCCAGGTGCTGGTGCCGGTGGCCCGGGTCTCGAAGACCACCTTGCTCACCCCGCGGTTGGAGGATGCGTCGGCGGTGACGCTGACCGTGCCCCTGACGGTGGCTCCCGCGCTCGGGCTGGTGATCGAGACCGACGAGATGGTGTTGTCCACGGTGCGGGTCTGGGTCGCCGTGGTCGTGGTGTTGCCGGCCAGGTCGGTGCCGATGGCGCGGAAGTCGTAGCCGCCATCGGTCAGTGCTGTCGTGTTCAGCGAGCAGGCGTACGGCGTGCCGCTGACCGTGCAGGCGGTGGTGAAGCTCGCGGCTCCGGTCTTGCGGTACTGGAAGGCCACGCTGTCCATGCCGGCGTCGGCGTCGGTCGCCGTGGCGCTCATCCGCACCGTGCCCGAGAGGGTGCCGGTCGGCACGGTTAGCGCGACACTCGGCGCGGTGTTGTCGATGGTCACGCCGTACTGGTAGTCGTACAGCGTCGTCGAGCCGCCGTTGGTGCCGACCGCGCGGATGTCGTAGTCGCCGGTCACCGTCGATGCCCAGGTGCAGGTGCGGGTGGTGGAGGTGGCGCCGGTGTTGCCGCAGCCCGGCACGGCGGTCCAGTTGTTGCCGCCGGCTGCGACGTACTCGAAGTAGAGCTTCAGCGCGATGGTCGGGCTGGGGTTGAGGTAGTCGGCCTTGAGCGTGACCGAGCCGCGCACGGGGTCGGCGATCGGGGCCAGCACGACCTGGAGGTTGTTCGCCACGCGGGTCGTGACGGTCTCGGAGGTCGCGGTGAACGAGGCGTTGTCGGTGGCGATCGCCACCAGGTCGTAGCTGCCGTCGGCGACGCCGGTGGTCGCCCAGCTGCAGGAATACGGCGCGCTGGTGTCGGTGCACAGGGTGGTCCAGGTGCCGGAGTCGCTCGTCGAGTACGCGATGACCACGCTGGCCACCCCGGTGCCGGTGTCGGCAGCGGTGGCGGAGATGGTCGTGGTGCCGGCGATGTTGGCGCCCGGGCTGGTCACCGAGACCGTCGGCGCGGCCCAGTCGGCGGCGGCACTGACCTGCGCGCCGTACGTGCTGGTGGAGACGAAGGTCGCGTCACTGGCCGGGACGCCACTCATCGCGGCCAGCGCGAGGGCTGCCGCGAGGAGGGGGAACAGGAGGCGACGCAGCATGGCTCAGGCCGTGCCAGGCTCTGCCGGGCTGGGTCGGCGGCGGAGAGCCACGATCAGCTCGCCGAGGCTGAACAGCGCGATCGCGCCGGCGGGGATGCCGATCAGGGTGATCCGCGTGGTGGGGTTCTGCAGGGCCAGGAAGGCGTACCCGACGTACCGGACACCGAAGGAGACCCGCGGCTGGGTGGCCCCGGTGAGCGCGAAGGTCCACGGGTCGGGGTCGGCGTTGGCGTCACCCTGGGTGCGCAGCTCGTGACCCCTGATCGACGCGATGCGGTGGGTGACCAGGTGGTCGATGCCCGAGTCCGCCGGCGGCAGGTAGGTGATCACGTCGCCGACCTGCAGGTCGCCGACGGGCACGACCTTCTCGAAGACGACCGAGCCGAGGTCGTAGCTGCCGGTCATGGACTGGCCGGCGATGACGTAGCGCTGCAGGCCGAAGGCGGCCGGGACAATGAACGCGATGCCGACCAGGGTCACCAGCGCGCACAGCACGTTGACCGCGAGGCGACGGCCCCGACCGCGACGGCGCGGACGTGCGTGTGGCGTGATCTCCATGACGGGTCCTCCGATCTGCGTTCCGAGTACGACGAGACGGTCTGCCCGGGAGTGGGCACGACCCGGTGCCGCTTTCGCGGCACCGGGCGTGACCCCCTACCCCCCGGCGGTCTGGATCACGGCAGCCAGCTGATGCTGCTGTTGCTGCCGGTCTGCGTGGTCGTGTACTGGAAGCCGGCCGAGGCGGTCTTGCCCTGGTTGACGTCACCGGCGGTGGTCGGCATGGAGACCGTGTAGGTCAGGGTGGCGGTGTTGCCGACGGGCAGGGCGCCCAGGTCCCAGGTCTGCGAGGCGAGGCCGGAGAAGTCACCGTCGTAGACCGGGGTGGCGACACCGGTCTCGACGATCTTCAGGTTGAGCGCGCCGGCGGCGAAGGTGCTCGTCTGCGCGGTGGGCTTGAGGGCCAGGGTCGAGTCGAGGGTGCCGTCGTTCTTGATGGTGAGCACGCCGTCGAGGCTGTCACCGGGCTTGATGTTCTTGACGGTCAGCGCCGAGGTGTCGTGGTTGTTGGTGTGGTGCAGCGTGCCCGAGGTCACCGAGACGGTGTGCGTCGAGGTCGAGGAGAACGTCGCACCCGAACCGACGGCGACCGCCCCGGCAGCGAGCATCGTGGCGAACGGAACCAGGATCTTGCGGCTGGCGGTGAGCTTCATTGGAGGGTCCCCCGGGTAGGTGCCCCGGTGTCTGGGGCAATGAGAGAACCTTCGCAGCGCCCAGACCACGAGAAACCCACGTCGTTGCCACCGCTCTTCCACAGTTGAGTAACAAACCGTTCCTCATTCAACAGTTTGTCCTCAGGGGTCGATCGTGACCTCGGCGGAGCTGGTGGCGCCGACGCTGGCCCGGTCGGGCGAGCCGGGGACGGTGAGGGGCAGGTGCAGGGGCGCGCTCAGCGAGACGGTGACCCGGTGGTCGGCCCGGTCGACGCTGACGTGGGGGGCGAGCCCGGGATAGGTGCCATACGCCCCGACCCGCACGAGGTAGTCCACGACGGCCCGCTGGGCCTCCGGTTCGGTGAGCACGAGCTCGGCGCCGACCCCGCCGTGGTAGGCCTCGTCCCCCGACGCCGCCGCGTCGGCGGCCGACAGGGCGGCGCCGTCGGCCAGGGTGTCGAGGCCCTGGCGGCGCAGGTAGGCGGCGGACGCGTCGGTCACCACGGCCACCGCCATCGCCAGCACGACCGCGAACCCCACGATCATGATGGTCATCTGGCCGCGCTCGTCGCGGCTACGGGGTCGCACCGGTCACCTCCCGGAACTGGCCGATGGGCACGGTCTGGGTCGCGTCGAGGGCGAAGCGCGGCGCCCCGCCGCCCAGCGAGCTCGGCAGCAGGGGCAGCGCGACGCCGGAGCCGATGCGGACGGTGATCACCGACGTACCGGAGTGGCAGTCGTGGGGGTACGGCGTGCAGCTCACCGTGAGCGTGAAGCGCGCGCCGTCGATGCCCTGGTCGGCCAGCGCCACCCGGGCCACCTCCCGCGCTCGCGCGTAGCCCGTGGGGTCGTCGGGCGCGAGCGCGTAGGCGCGGGCCGCCGACCGCGCCGCGGCACTGACGCCGAAGGCGCCGCGCTGCACCTCGAAGACCGACAGCACGATCCAGACCATCGGCAGCAGCAGCAGGATGCCGAGCCAGACCAGCTCCACCAGGGCGCTGCCGTCGTCGTCCCGACGGCGCGTCACGGCGACTCCTCGATCGCGTGACCGGAGACGTCGAGGCTGATGGCCGGGCCACCGATGCCGAGCGCCGGCACGACCACGTGCACCGAGACCTCGACGGCGGGTGCGCCGTCGATGGTGACCATCCGCGCCGAGACACCGTCGGCGAATCGCCCGGTCAGGGCGTCGGCGATCTGGTCGCGGGTGTGGGCCGCGCCGTCGTCGGGTGAGCGGTCGGCGGTGGCGGCGTACCGCGCGCCCTCGGCTGCGGCGTCGGTCAACGTGTTGCGCACGAGCAGCACCA
>JBPCQY010000147.1:0-4599 GCA_050997635.1 Nocardioides sp. | reverse complement strand
TGGGGGGGAAGGGAAGGGGGGTCGGGGGTGTGTGGCGGTTTGTTGCTCTTCTCGGGGGCGGCGGACCCCCCCCCGAGCCGAAGCCTTAGAACCGTCCGCCGACCGAGGACGCGGCGACAGGAGCAGTGCTGCCCTTGGTGCGCGCAGCCTCGAGCACGGCACGCCACGAGGCGTTCGGCTTGCGCCGCAGCAGGGCCCGACGCTCACGCTCGGTCATACCACCCCACACGCCCCACTCGATCTGGTTGTCCAGCGCCTCGGCGAGGCACTCGCTGCGCACCGGGCACGCGGCGCAGACCTGCTTGGCCTTGTTCTGCTCGGCACCCCGCACGAACAGCTGGTCCGGTTGCTGCGTCGCCCGGCACGCTGCCATTGATGCCCAGTCCTCAACCCACATGACTTGCCCCCATGATTTCTTGGTCGTGACGCCTTGCGGCGCTTCCCCTGGGAGCTGAGCTCCCGAGGGGACCAAGGTAAAGAAAGTTCACCGGGTGCCGACAGACACGTCCGGTTCATTCCCACTAGTCCCATATGACTAGTCCCAACTGGCTACTCCCGACTCGGGGACTAGTCCGTGGAATGGAGCACCATGGCCCGGTCACGTACCCTGAACCCATGTCCGTGCCGGATTCCGAGCGTCTCTCGCCTGCCCGTGTGCTCTCGCACCTGGGGGTGATGGCCATCGTCGCCGTGGTCATGGGCGTGGTCGCGGCCGGTCTGGCCATCCCGTTCGCAGGCATCCTCGGCATCGGCGCCCGCTCGGTCTCCAAGACCATCGACAAGCTGCCGACCGAGCTCCAGACCGAGCCACTGGCCCAGCAGACGCGCATCGTCGACGGGGTCGGCAACGTGATCGCCACGCTCTACGACCAGAACCGCATCAACGTCCCCCTGAGCCAGGTCTCGCGCAAGATGGTCAAGTCGATCGTCTCGATCGAGGACTACCGCTTCTACCAGCACGGGGCCCTCGACATGAAGGGCACCCTGCGTGCCCTGATCACCAACCAGGCCAACAATGGCGCGTCGGTCCAGGGTGGTTCGTCGATCACCCAGCAGATGGTCAAGCTGACCCTGCTCGACCAGGCGAAGACGGCCAAGGAGCGCAAGGCGGCCACCGCCGACACCTACGCCCGCAAGCTCACCGAGCTGCGCTACGCCATCGCCTTCGAGCAGCACTACTCGAAGGACTGGATCCTCGAGCGCTACCTCAACATCGCCTACTTCGGCGGTGGCGCCTACGGCATCCAGGCGGCCGCTCGCCACTACTTCGACACCAACGCCAAGGACCTCACCCTGCCGCAGTCGGCGCTGCTCGCCGGGCTGGTGAAGAACCCCGTCGGCTACGACCCCGTGCGCTACGCCGACAAGGCGCTCCAGCGGCGCAACGTCGTCCTCGACCGGCTCGCTCAGCTCCACGTCATCTCGCAGCACAAGGCCGACAAGACCAAGAAGCAGGACCTCGGCCTGCACATCGTCGCCACCCCGAACGGCTGCGTCAACTCGCGGGCGCCGTTCTTCTGCGACTACGTCGTCAGCTACCTCGAGCACGACCCCTCGCTCGGCAAGACCGTCGCCGACCGACGCAAGATGCTGCTCACCGGTGGCCTCACGATCCACACCACGATCAGCCTGCGAGACCAGCTGGCCGCCGACACCTCGGTGCACCACCACGTCCTCAAGACCGACCAGGCGATCGGAGCGCTGGCCATGGTGCAGCCACGCACCGGCGACGTGAAGGCGATCTCCCAGTCACGGCCCATGGGACGCGATGCCAAGGCCGGCGAGACCTACCTCAACTACGTGGTCCCCAGCCAGTACGGCGACTCGCAAGGCTTCCAGCCCGGTTCGACCTTCAAGGTGTTCGTGCTCGCCGCGGCCATCAAGCAGGGCATCCCGTTGACCGAGAAGATCTACGCGCCCCCGCGGGTGCACATCCCGATGAGCCAGTTCCGCGTCTGCGGCGGCCAGCAGTTCACCAGTACCGACACGTGGACGGTGAACACGTCCACGAAGTCGGGGACGATGGACCTCTATTACGGAACTCGGGAGTCTGTGAACCCTTTCTTCGCCAAGTTGGAGCTCCAGACCGGTCTCTGCATGCCGTTCCACCTGGCCAGGCAGATGGGCATCCAGCTGACCGACAAGGCCCGCGAGATGGTGCCGAGCTTCACCCTCGGTGTCGCCTCGGTGAGTCCGCTCGAGATGGCCGAGGCGTACGCCACGTTCGCCGGCCGCGGCCTGCACTGCGACTCGCGCCCCGTGACCGCGATCGACGACGCCAGGGGCAACCAGCTCAAGGCCTACCCCGAGCAGTGCCAGCAGGTCATCTCGGCGCCCGTCGCCGACGCCGTGAACTCGGTGCTGCGGGGCGTGCAGGAGCCGGGCGGCTTCGGGTACGACGCCGGCATCAACCTCAGCGTCCCCTCGGCCGGCAAGACCGGCACCACCGACAGCAACATGTCGGTCTGGTTCATGGGCTACACCCCGGAGCTGGCCACCGCCTCGATGATCGCGGGCGCCAACCGGCTCGGCCACTGGATCACCCTCAACGGGCAGAACGTCGGCGGCTCCTACATCGAGGCCGCCCACGGTTCAACCACGGCCGGCCCGATGTGGGGCGATGCCATGAAGACGATCTCGACCTGGCTCAAGGGCTCCGACTTCGTCAGCCCGTCCGGCGAGGACATCGCCGGCATCCCGTCGACGGTGCCCAACGTCAACGGCATGGGCTTCACCCAGGCGGAGTCGTTGCTGACCCAGGCCGGCTTCCGGGTGACCCAGGGCAGCTACGTGAACTCCTCCTACCCGGCCGACACGGTGGCCTACACCAACCCCAGCGGTGACAGCTCGGTCGCCAGCGGCACCACGATCACGCTCTACCGCTCCAACGGCGTACCGACTCCGCCTCCTCCCCCGCCGCCCACGCACCACTCCGGCGGCGGCGGCCACGGTGGCGGCGGCGGTGGCAACGGGAACGGTCACGGCAACGGCAACCACAAGCACTGACCCACTGGTCTGGGGCCTACCGGGGCTCGAGCTGGCGGCGTACCTCCGCCGCGACGGCGGCGCCGTCGGCCCGGCCCTTGACCTGGGGCCCGATCGCACCCATCACCTTGCCCATCGCGCGCTGACCCTCGCCGGCCACGCCGAGCTGGCCGATCGCCGAGGAGACCAGGGCGACGAGCTCGTCGTCGGTCAGCGCAGCGGGCAGGTACTCGGCGACGACGGCGGCCTCGGCGACCTCCTTGTCGGCCATCTCCTGGCGCCCGCCGTCGGCGAAGGCCTGCGCGGCCTCGCGCCGCTTCTTGGCCTCGGTCGAGAGCACGCCGACGATGTCGTCGTCGCTGAGCTCGCGCTGGGTCTTGCCGGCGACCTCGGCGTTCGTGATCGCGGACAGCACCATCCGGATCGTGGAGGACCGCACCTCGTCGCGCGCCTTGATGGCGGTGGTCAGATCGGCTCGCAGTCGGTCCTTGAGGGCGCTCATGGGAGCCATTGTGGCAGCCTTGCGGCGTGGACCACCTGCGCGCGACCGGCCGGCTGACCAGCGCAGGACTCGTGGCGGGCGCCGCGGTCACGGCGTACGCCCTGGCCGAGGCCCGGGCCTACACCCTGCGTACGGCGCAGGTCCCGCTGCTCCCTCCCGGGCACGCACCGCTGCGGGTGCTGCACCTCTCCGACCTCCACATCATGCCGAGGCAGCGCCGCAAGCAGGAGTTCGTCGAGTCGCTGCAGGACCTGCGTCCCGACCTGGTGATCAGCACCGGTGACAACCTCGCACATCATGAGTCGGTGCCGGTCGTGCGCGGCGCCCTCGGGTCGCTGCTCGACGTGCCCGGGGTCTTCGTGTTCGGGTCCAACGACTACTTCTCGCCGACCCTGCGCAACCCGCTGCGCTACGTGCTGCCCGACGACGGGCAGCGCAACACCCACACCCGCCAGCTGCCCTGGCCCCAGCTGCGCCAGACCTTCACCTCGGCGGGGTGGGTCGATCTGACCAACCAGCGCCAGGAGGTCACCATCGGCACGACCCGGATCGCGTTCGCGGGCGTCGACGACCCGCACCTGGGCTACGACGACCTCGCCGCTGTCGCCGGCCCTGCCGACGACGACGCCGATGTGCGGATCGCGATCGCGCACGCGCCGTACCTGCGGGTGCTCGACCAGTTCGCCGCCGACGGGTACGACGCGATCGTCGCCGGGCACACGCATGGTGGCCAGATCTGTCTGCCGTTCGTCGGTGCCCTGACCACCAACTGCGATCTCGACACCGCCCGGGCCAAGGGCCTGCACCGGCACCCGGCGGTCTCGCTGCCCGGTGATCCGGGCTCCTCGTGGCTGCACGTCTCCGCCGGCCTCGGCACCTCGCCGTACGCCCGGATCCGGTTCGCGTGTCGCCCCGAGGCGACCCTGCTGACCTTCACCTCGAGGTGATCCCGCGCTCTCCCCTCGATTGCCGGGCCCCTCGCACGCTCCGGTATGGTTGCGCCTGCTTGCCGCCCGGCCTCGGGTGGTGGCGATCGGGCTGTGGCGCAGCTTGGTAGCGCGCCTCGTTCGGGACGAGGAGGCCGCAGGTTCAAATCCTGTCAGCCCGACCAA
>JBPCQY010000061.1:0-4688 GCA_050997635.1 Nocardioides sp. | reverse complement strand
CCGCGTTCGTCGCGCCGACCGCCAGCCTCATCGGTGACGTGACCGTCGAGGAGGACGCCTCGGTCTGGTACGGCGCTGTGCTGCGCGGGGACTTCGGGCCCATCGTGGTGCGCGCCGGCGCCAACGTGCAGGACGGCTCAGTGCTGCACGCACCCGTCGACAAACCGTGCGTGATCGGGTCCGGCGCCACGGTCGGGCACCTGTGCGTCGTGCACGGGGCATCCGTCGGCGAGGAGGCCCTGATCGGCAACGGTGCCATCGTGCTCGACGGCGTCACCGTCGGCGCCCGCACCCTGGTCGCCGCCGGTGCGGTCGTGAGCAGCGACCTCCCCGACGGCGTCGTCGCGATGGGTACGCCGGCCCGGGTCAAGGGCCCGGTCGCCGGGAGCAGCGCCGAGCCGTGGGTCGAGCACAACCCGCAGGTCTACCGCGACCTGGCCCAGCGGCACCGCGCCGGCGTCATCGAGCTCTGACGGGGCGCTCAGTCGAGCAGATGGCCCACCCCGTTTGACCAGTCGGACGACGAAGAAGCAGTGTTGCCGTCGGAGTACCAGGCCTGATGGTGCTTGGCGTCCCACGCGGGTTCGGACATCGCGAACGCGCCCTTCGACTCCGCAACGAGCGACCGAGCGTGAGATTACGTCCCAATCTCAGGCGAGGTCGATCCAGGCCATCTAGACTCCCGCCGTGCTTCCGACGATCTTCTTCTGGACCTTCATCGCCTTCGTCGTCGTGATAATCGCCCTCGCGATCGTCGGTCTCGTCCGGCAAAAGAAGCGTCGGGAGGGACTGGCGGCCTGGGCCGCAGCCAAGGGCTGGACCTACGCGCGCCATGACGACGGCCAGCTGCGCGCCCGCTTCGACGGGGCGCCGTTCGGCACCGGCAGCTCCCGGCAGGCTTCGAACGTGCTGCGCGGGACCTACGACGGGCGCTCGATGACCGCCTTCGACTACCAGTACGAAACCACCTCGACCGACGCCGATGGACACTCCCACTCCACCACCCACTCGTTCTCCGTGCTGGTGACCGAGGTGGGCGTGCCGTTCCCCGGCCTGTCTGTGACGCCCGAGGGGATGATCACCCGCTTCTTCGGCCGGATCACCAACAGCGACATCGAGCTGGAGTCGGAGGACCTCAACCGCGCGTTCACGGTGCGGTGCTCCGAGCGCAAGTTCGCCAGTGACGTGCGCACGCCGCAGATGATGGAGATGCTGCTGCGCTGGCCCGAGCTGGCCTGGCGATTCGACCACGGCTGCCTGCTGCTGATCGGCGACGGCGAGCACGACATCGCCGAGGTCGAGGCCAAGCTGAGCCTGATGGACATGATCCTCGACCGGATCCCGTCGTTCGTCTGGCAGCAGTGGACGGCGCATCCGTGATCGGCGTCGCGTACGCCGCGGGCGCCGTCGTCGTCGTCCTGCTGCTGTCGCTGATGGTCATGTACAACCGGTTCGTCCGTCAGCGCACCCTGGTCGACGAGTCCTGGCACGGCATCGACGTGGAGTTGACCCGGCGCCACGAACTGATCCCCAACCTGGTCTCCACGGTGCGGGGGTACGCCGCACACGAGCGCGACCTGCTCACCACGCTGACCCAGGCCCGGGAGAAGGCCCGCGCCCACGCCGGCCAAAAGCCCTCCCAGCGCGAAGGCTACGAGGAAGCGGTCGGCGGTGCCCTCGCCCGGGTGATGGCGCGGGTGGAGGCCTATCCAGATCTCAAGGCCAACCAGAGCTTCCTCCAGCTCCAACATGAGCTCACCAACACCGAGGACCGGATCGCCGCCGCGCGCCGGTTCTACAACGGCAACGTCCGGGCCTACGACACCCGCATCCGCACGTTCCCGTCGAACCTGGTCGCCTCGTCGTTCGACTTCGAGCCCCGCGACTTCTTCGAGATCACCGACAACGCCGTGCTCTCCGCACCCGCGACGGGATTCTAGGGCACCGTAGGATCGCCGGATGAGTGACTCCGACCCGATCATCGTGGTGGGCGGCGGCCTCGCCGCTGGCACCCTCGTCTCCGAGCTCCGCGAGCGGGGGTACGACGGCCCGCTGACGCTGGTCGCCGACGAGGACCACCCGCCGTACGAGCGACCGCCGCTGTCGAAGGACCTGTTGCTCGGCAAGGCCGAGCCCGACGACGCCTTGGTGCAGCCGCGCGAGTGGTACGCCGAGCACGACGTCGACCTGCGCACCAGTGCCGAGGCGACGGCGATCGACCGCGACGGGCGTCGGGTGCAGGTGGCGGGAGAGTGGCTCGACTACAGCCACCTCGTGCTGGCCACCGGCTCGCGGGTGCGGCCACTCCCTCTCGCCGACGACAGCGGAGTGCCGGTGACCTACCTGCGCACGATCGACGACGCCCTCGGCCTCCGTGAGCGGCTGACCAAGGGTGCTCGCATCGGCATCATCGGCGGCGGCTGGATCGGCCTCGAGGTGGCCTCGGCGGCGCGTCAGCACGACGCCGAGGTGACCGTGTTCGAGTCGCTCGACCTCCCGTTGCTGCGGGTGCTCGGTCCCGAGGTCGCCCAGGTCTTCGCCGACCTCCACCGCGAGCACGGCGTCGACCTCCGCACCGGCGTCGAGGTCACCGCGATCACCGCGCGAGGCGACGGTGCGACGATCGCGCTCGGAGACGGCTCCGCCGTCGACGTGGACACGCTCGTGGTGGGCGTCGGCATCGTGCCCAACGTGGAGATCGCCGAGGCGGCCGGGCTCGCCGTCGACAACGGCATCCGGGTCGATACCCAGCTGCACACCGCCGACCCGCACGTGCACGCGATCGGCGACGTCGCCAACGCCGACCATCCCGTGCTCGGCCACCCGATCCGCGTCGAGCACTGGGACACCGCCATCAAGCACGGCAAGGCCCTGGCCGCCACCCTGGCCGGCGAGCCGACCGAGGCCAGCGACCTGCCGTACTTCTTCACCGACCAGTACGACCTCGGCATGGAGTACGTCGGGCACACCGGCCCCGAGGGGTACGACCGGGTCGAGCTGACCGGCGACGTGCCCGGCCGGGTGTTTCGCGCGTACTGGTGGCGTGGCGACCAGGTCGTGGCCGGTATGCACGTCAACGACTGGGACGCCATCGACGAGGTCCGGGCCCGGGTCGCGCAGTCCTAGCGCTCAAATTGCGCGTGGCCTCTTGCCCCAGGCCGCCGGCTGGTTCAAGGTGAGCACTGTCTGACGACCGACGAGGAGACCCATGACGCACTCACCCCGTGCCCGCAGCCGAGCACGCGCTATCCAGGTCGGCACCGCCGCGGCCGCCGTACTCGCCCTGGCGGTCGCCAGCGGCCAGTCGTACGCCGCCGGCAGCGGCTCGGCGCCTGTGCGCGGCGAGGCCGGTCACAAGGCCGGCTCGGCCAGCCCGAGCGGCTTCTACGACTCCAGCCGGGGTCAGGGCTCCGGTGCCCGCGCTCGCGAGCTCCGCACGGCGAGCAAGGCCAACGACCGTGCGGCCACCACACAGTTCCGCGCGTCGCTCCCCGGCGACGCGATCCTCGACATCGACGGGAGCACCGGCTCGGTCCGGATGCTGACCCGGCTCGACGGCTTCCTCACGGGCCGTAGCAAGGCCCGTGCCCAGTCCGTCGCCAGGCGGTACGTCGCCGCACACCGAGCCGCGCTGGGCATCCCCGACGTCTCGATGAAGCAGTTCCGGCTCACCCGCAACTACCGCGACATCACCGGGACCCACCACCTCTACTTCCATGAGCGGATCTCCGGCCACACGGTCTACGGCAACGGGCTGACCGCGTCGGTCAACCGACGCGGCCGTCTGCTGACCGTGGGCGGCTCGCCGGTCAACGCGAGGACCGCCGACACGGCCGCTCCGAGCCGCATCCCGACCGCCCAGGCCGCGATCATCGCCGCCCGCACTCGGCTCGGCGATTCCAACCGGGCCGTGGACAGCCGCGACCGGGCCACCCGGGTGCTGTTCGTGACGCCGACCGGCGCCCACCCCGGCTGGTGGACGGTCATCACCTCGACCGCGCACCCGACGTCCTCGGTGCTCGACGCCGCAACCGGTCGCGTCCTGCAACGCCGCCCGCTGTCGTCGGACGCCTCCTCCGAGGGCACCGCCTACCAGTACTTCCCCCGCGCTCGTCGCGGTGGAAAGCAGATCCGGGTCAACTACACGAAGAAGGGCTGGCTCGGCCCCCACGCACACCGGCTCAGCGGCAACAACAGCCACGCCTACTCCGACGTCAACGACAACGACAGGGCGTCCAGGTCCGAGGAGGTGCGCCCGCGCAGGGCCCATCGCTGGAACTACCGGCTCAAGCCGTTCCACCCGGCCTCGGCCAGCGAGTTCTGCGGCAAGCCGTACCCCTGCTCGTGGAACCCGAACAAGCCCTACTCGTGGCGGGTCAACCGCAAGCAGAACGCCGCGCAGGTCTTCTACTACGTCAACAACTGGCACGACCACCTGCAGAAGGGGCCGATCGGGTTCACGGAGGCCGCGGGCAACTTCCAGCGCGTCAACGCCTCCAAGCACGGCAAGGACCGCGACGCCGTGGAGACCCAGACCGACGACGGCGCCAACACCGACCACGGCCTGCCGGACGGCAACCACATCGACAACGCCAACATGGGCACGCCGCCCGACGGCATGCGGCCGACGATGCAGATGTACCTCCAGCACCAGCCGGGTACGTCGTACCCCGACGAGGACCCCTTCG
>JBPCQY010000059.1:0-4268 GCA_050997635.1 Nocardioides sp. | reverse complement strand
CCGGCCTCGCTGCGCGGGGCACCCTTGGGGGCGCCGGTCGTGCCGGAGGTCAGGATCACGACCCGGGCGTGGTGCTCGGGCGCCTCGAGGTCGGCGTCGTCGTGGGCCTCGATCAGGCCGTCGAGCGTGGGCTCGCCGGACGCGGAATCGACCCAGCCGATGACCCGGGTGCCGACGTCGGCCCTGGCCAGCATCGAGGTGAACTCCTCGTCGTGGATCACCACCGACGGCTGCTCGCGCCCGAGGACGTCGACCAGCTGTGGGCCGGCGAAGGCGGTGTTGAGGAGCAGGATGTCGGCGCCGGCCTTGGCGATGCCGATGCAGGCGTCGACGAAGCCGCGGTGGTTACGACACATGATGGCCACCGAGTCGCCCTCGCGGACCCCGAGGTCCTGCAGTCCCCGCGCCACGGCGTTCGACCGGCGGTGCATCTGGCCGAAGGTCAGCTCACCGCGCTCGTCGATCAGCCCGAGCCGGTCGGGCGAGGAGAGCGCCCTCACCGTGAACCCGCCGGCCGGTCCGGTGCCCCAGTCCTTGAGCACCCTGCCGATCCCGGCCAGCACCGCCGGCGAGTAGGGCCGGATGATCCCCGCGCCACCGAGCACACGCAGACCGGTGGCGGCGTTGCCGGCGACGCCGACGACCTCGGACAGGGTGGGGATCAACGGGAGGCCTTTCCTGGGTTCATGGCCGGAGCAGGTTGAACGGTCAGGCTGGCGTCTTGGGGGCAACCAGGCGGGTGGCCGACCACTCCTTGCTCACGGCCGCGGTCGTGGTGGTGGCGAGGCCGGCGATCGGGGCCGCCTCGGCGATGTCGGCGGCCTCCACGGCGTTCGGACGTCCGACCTTGGGGGTGAGCAACCAGATCGCCCCGCCTCCCACCAGGTCGGTCAGGGAGTCCACCAGGCCGTCCACGAGGTCGCCGTCCTCGGCCCGCCACCACAGCACGACGGCGTCGACCACGTTTCCGTAGTCACCGTCGACCATGTCGGCGTCGATGGCGTCCTCGATCGAGATGCGGAGCTCGTCGTCGGTGTCGGAGTACCAGCCCAGCTCCTGCACCACCAGGCCGGGCTTGAAGCCCAACCGCTCGGCCGGGCTTGCGGGCGCGTCGGTGCTCGCGGAACCGCCTCCAGCGGTCGGACTCACGTACTCCTCCAGACATCGGGGTTGCCGGCGCCGGGTTCGGCGGCGGCACGGTGGGCGTAGTCCACCCGAGTTCACGCGGGCGCGCAACCCGCTCCTCCACAACGGGGCCTCCGCAGGAGGCTCCGCGACGGTACCGGCGGGTAAATTTCGCCCCTGCGTGTCGCGTGCAACGATGAGTGTGTGAGTGCCGAAGCGAATCCTGGTCCCACCCGCCCCGTGATCCACGAGGGCCTGCCGACCCAGCTCCCCGACATCGACCCGGACGAGACCCAGGAGTGGCTCGACTCCTTCGACGCCATGACCGACGAGCGCGGTCGCGAGCGGGCCCGTTACCTGATGCTCCGGCTGCTCGAGCGCGCCCGTGAGAAGCAGGTGGGGGTGCCGGCCCTGCGCAGCACCGACTTCATCAACACCATCCCGTCCGAGCGTGAGCCGTGGTTCCCGGGTGATGAGCAGATGGAGCGCCAGATCCGCCGGCTGATCCGGTGGAACGCCGCGGTCATGGTCTCCTCCGCCAACCGCAAGGGACTCGAGGTCGGCGGCCACATCGCGACGTACGCCTCGGCCGCGAGCCTGTACGAGGTCGGCTACAACCACTTCTTCCGCGGCAAGGACCACCCCGGTGGCGGCGACCAGGTCTACATCCAGGGCCATGCCTCCCCCGGCGTCTATGCCCGCGCCTACCTGATGAAGCGGCTGACCGACGACCAGCTGCACCACTTCCGCCAGGAGGTGCAGCACGGTCCCGGTCAGGGGCTCTCGTCGTACCCCCACCCGCGGCTGATGCCGGACTTCTGGGAGTTCCCGACCGTCTCCATGGGTCTCGGCGCGATCAACGCGATCTACCAGGCCCGGTTCAACCGCTACCTGCACAACCGCAAGATCAAGGACACCAGCCAGCAGCACGTCTGGGCCTTCCTCGGTGACGGCGAGATGGGCGAGCCCGAGTCGCTCGGCGCCATCGGCGTGGCCGCGCGCGAGGAGCTCGACAACCTCACGTTCGTCATCAACTGCAACCTGCAGCAGCTCGACGGGCCGGTGCGCGGAAACGGCAAGATCATCCAGGAGCTCGAGGCCTACTTCCGCGGCGCCGGGTGGAACGTCATCAAAGTCGTCTGGGGCCGCGAGTGGGACACCCTGTTGGCCCACGACGTCGACGGTGCCCTGGTCAACCAGATGAACGTGACACCCGACGGGCAGTTCCAGACCTACTCGGTCGAGTCCGGCGCCTACATCCGCGAGCACTTCTTCGGCGGGGACGCGCGACTGCGCAAGATGGTCGAGGACATGAGCGACGAGGAGATCGAGCTCCTCCCGCGCGGCGGCCACGACTACCGCAAGGTGTACGCCGCGTTCGACGCCGCCACCAAGCACGTCGGCCAGCCGACCGTGATCCTGGCGCACACCATCAAGGGCTGGACGATCGACGCGCTCGAGGGCCGCAACGCCACCCACCAGATGAAGAAGCTCAACTTGGCGAGCCTCAAGTCGTTCCGCGACCGGCTCGAGCTGCCGATCTCCGACCAGGACATCGACGACCACTACAACTTCGATGGCAGCGCGCCGTTCTACCACCCGGGTGAGGGTTCGGCCGAGCTCGAGTACCTCCGCGACCGACGCAGGGCGCTCGGGGGCGGCGTACCCATGCGTCGGGTGCAGCCGCGTGAGCTGACCCTGCCGGGCGACGAGATGTACGACGAGCTCAAGCAGGGTTCCGGGAAGCAGCCCATTGCGACCACGATGGCGCTGGTCCGGCTGCTGCGCGACCTGGTCAAGGACAAGGGCATCGGCAAACGGATCGTGCCGATCGCGCCCGACGAGTACCGCACCTTCGGCATGGACTCGATGTTCCCGAGCGCCAAGGTCTACAACCCGGCCGGACAGACCTACGAGTCGGTCGACCGCAAGTTGTTGCTGTCCTACAAGGAGTCGGTGCAGGGTCAGATGCTGCACGAGGGCATCTCCGAGGCTGGCTGCGTGGCGTCGGCGACGGCCGCGGGATCGTCGTACGCCACCCACGGCGAGCCGATGATCCCGTTCTACATCTTCTACTCGATGTTCGGCTTCCAGCGCACGGGCGACGCCATCTGGGCGATGGCCGACCAGCTCGCCCGGGGCTTCCTGATCGGGGCGACTGCCGGCCGCACCACGCTGACCGGCGAGGGGCTCCAGCACGCCGACGGTCACTCACCACTGATCGCGCTGACCAACCCGGCGGTCGTGCACTACGACCCGGCGTTCTCCTACGAGGTCGCCTACATCGTGCAGGACGGCCTGCGCCGGATGTACGGCACGTCGACTAATCATCCGCACGGCGAGGACGTCATCTACTACCTCACCGTCTACAACGAGCCGATGCGGCAGCCGGCCGAGCCGGAAAACGTCGACGTCGAGGGTCTGCTCAAGGGCATCTACCACCTCGCGGTGCCCCCCGAGGATCTGCCGGACGACGCCCCGCGCGTCCAGCTGCTCGCCAGCGGCGTAGGAGTCCCGTGGATCGCCCGGGCCCAGAAGCTGCTCGCGACCGACTGGGGCGTGGGCGCCGACACCTGGTCCGTGACGTCGTGGAACGAGCTGTCCCGCGACGCTCTCGCCGCCGAGGAGTGGAACCTCATGCACCCCCTCGAGACGCCGCGGACGCCGTACGTCGCGCACAAGCTCAAGGAGGCGCCCGGCCCTGTGGTCGCGGTCAGCGACTTCATGCGGGCGGTCCCCCAGCAGATCGCGCCGTGGGTGCCGCAGCGCTTCCGCGCGCTCGGCGCCGACGGCTTCGGCTTCGCCGACACCCGCGCGGCCGCCCGGCGCTACTTCAAGATCGACGCCGAGTCGGTCGTGGTCCAGGCCCTGGCGGCCCTGGCCGAGGAGGGCAAGATCGGCCACGACGCCGTACAGAAGGCGATCGAGCACTACCGCATCGACGACCCCACCGCCGTCGCGGGCGTGCAGCAGGAGGGCGGCGACGCCTGAGCTGACCCGCGCGGAGCGTTGCGCTGTCGAGGTGTGCGCGATGACCGACGTTGAGCGTGCACTGATCACCGTCAACGGACTGCTTCACGCCGGCCAGACCTCCATCGACGACATCGCGGCGGCGGCGGGCGACACTCGCTATTGGCCCGACA
>JBPCQY010000008.1:0-3058 GCA_050997635.1 Nocardioides sp. | reverse complement strand
GCACCCATCAGACCGAGCACCCGCCGCCGGGACAGATCGCCGTTCATGCCTACCTCCGCTGACGGGTGACGTGGTGCGGCGGACCCTACCCATCGGGCCAGCCCCCCAGGAAGGCGCTCGCAAATTGACCGGCCGGTCGCCTACCGTCCGCCGAGTGGGCATCACTGTCGGTTGGCGTGAGCCGTTCACGGACGGCGAGGTGAACCGGTTGCACGCTGAGGCCTTCGGGACCCGGCTGTACGCCGACGACGAACGGCCGTGGACGCAGCTGCTCGACAGGCACAGTCTCGGCTGGTGCGTGGCCCGGGATGGCGCGCTGCTCGTGGGCTTCGCCAACGTGCTGTGGGACGGGCTCGTGCACGCCTGGATCCAGGACGTGATGGTGGCCTCGCCCGCGCGGGGCTCCGGAATGGGCACGCGGCTCGTCCGCGCCGCCGCCGAGGGGGCGCGGGCGGCCGGCTGCGAGATGTTGCACGTGGACTTCAACGACGACTTGCGGGCGTTCTACTACGACGCCTGCGGTTTCACGCCCACGAACGGCGGCCTGCTGCACCTGTAGGCCCGGCGTGCTTCACGTACGGCCGGCCGCACCCCGGGGGCCGGGGCCACCGGCTGCGTGCCAGGCTGGGGTCATGGCCGACGAGGAGAACGACAACGGGACGGCACCGGCTGAGGTGAAGGACGCCTTCCGGCAGGCGCTGGAGCGCAAGAAGCAGCAGACGCACCTGCACGAAGAAGCCTCGCGGGCCGAGGGCTCGGTGCACGAGACCCAGCGCGTCGCGGGCGGCAAGCGCGTGCACCGGCGCAAGAGCGGCTGAGCCCACGCCGTCGGCGGGGTCGGCGACGAACCCGTCGAGCGACATGGACATGTCGGCGACCACGGTGGCCATGGCGCGGTGCTCCTGTTCTCGGTGTGGTGAGGGCTGGTCAGAACTTGTCGCCGGTCCGCCAGGCCATTTCCTGCAGGACGAGGGAGTTGCCGTCGGGGTCGGTGAACCAGGCGTACTTGACCCCTCCGCCGACGTCGTCGATGTCGCTGATCTCCACGCCGCGCTCGATGAGTTCGGTGCGGGCGCGCGCGATGTCGTCCACGACCAGATGCAGCCCCTTGACCGCGCCGGGCGGCATCTCGCTGATGCCCTGCAGCCCGGTGCCGATGACGATCGAGCAGGCCGAGGCCGGCGGGGTCAGTTGCACGACCCGCATGCCGTCGGTGGGGCTGACGTCGACGTCTTCGATGAAGCCGAGCTTCTCGGTGTAGAAAACCTTGGCGCGGTCGACGTCGGCGACCGGGATGGGCACCAGTTCCAGTTTCATGTCCATGTCAGTGCCTTTCTGGTTGATCAGCGGTGGTGGCCCTGCGCGGTCGGGCCGGCCGGGTTCACGGTGAGCTGCAGATGCTCGGACAGTCGGGCGAAGCTCTCGGCGGCGCCGGCGCGCATCTCGGTGGCCAGGGCGGCGTCGCGGGCCTGGGTGGTGGGGTAGCGGATCGTCGAGGTGATCGTGGTCGTGCCGTCGCGCTCGGTCAGGCGCACCGTGTTGACGGTGTCGCCGGGACCGCCGTCGTACGCCTCGGTGCACACCAGCCCGTCGGGCGGCGTGACCTCGAGGTAGACACCGTTCATGCCCATCTCGACGCCGTCGTCGCGGCGCCAGACGAACCGGCGGACGCCGCCGGGGCGGGGGTCGCTATGGCAGACGGTCATCGTCCAGTCGGCGCGGCCCAGCCAGTGCGGCAGGTGCGCAGGTTGGGTCAGCGCCGCGAACACCAAGCCCCGGGGAGCCTTGACCGCGCGGGTGATGACAATCCCGTCGTCGCCGGCCGTGGCGAACGTGGTGCCGGCAGTGGGGGTCATGGCCTGTCCTCGGGGTCGTGGTCCTGGAGGTGCTGGAGCAGGTCGTCGAGGCGCTCGTAGCTCTCCTCCCAGAAACGCCGGTAGTGCTCGGCCCACTCGACTACCTGCTTGATCGGGGCGGCCTCCAACCAGCACGGACGGCGCTGGGCGTCCCGGCCGCGGGTGATCAGACCGGCGTGCTCGAGCACGCGCAGGTGCTTGGAGACCGCGGGCCCGCTCATCGTGAACGGCTCGGCCAGCTCGCCCACCGTGGCCGGACCGTTGACCAGGCGGGCGAGGATCGCCCGCCGGGTGGGGTCGGCCAGCGCGGAGAAGGTCCCGCTGAGCGCGTCGGTGCTCATGCCGATGGTCCCTCCCTAGGCGCCGGGCCGCTCGAGTCGGGTTAGTTACCGGCAGGTTTTATAACTGCGTAGTTATATACAGGTACCCACAGACTCGTCAAGATCGCGACCGCTCAGCCGGCGGTGCCGGCCGCGGCATCGTCTGACATGGCGCCGACGCGTCATGTTCGGGCTGTTCCGGCAGGATCTCGATCTCGTTGGGCAGGTCGATGAACTCCTTGGCCAACGCGAAGATTTCGCGCATCGGCGCCCGGCCACCGGCGGCCGCCCGCAGGGCCTCGAGACGACCGAGGAATGCCGCGGCAGTACCCGTCACAGCGACCCGCGTCAGCGGCCTGCGACCAACGGGGTGTCCGCGCCGACCGGGCCGGTGACCGAGGCACCGCCGGGGTTGCCCAGCGGCGCGTCCCGGCCGGGCAGGGTCTCGGTGAAGAAGCGCGCGTTGTCCTCGACGTGCTCGCCGTACTCGGTCGGCACCCGCCGGTCCTGGCTGATCGCCTCGACCGGGCAGACCGGTTCGCAGGCGCCGCAGTCGATGCACTCCTTGGGGTTGATGTAGGACTTGCGGTCACCCTCGTAGATGCAGTCCACGGGGCACTCGTCCATGCACGCCTTGTCGTTGACGTCGATGCACGGACCGGCGATCACGTAGGCCATGTCAGTCCTCCCTGCGGATCAGGCTGCGGTCGCGGGTACGGGCGCCACGTCGGTGGAGTGGCCGGGGAACAGCTGGGCCTCGGGATCGAGGTCGACGGCCGCGTTGTTGACAGCCGTCGCCACCTCTCCGAAGCCGACGCTGATGAGGCGCACCTTCCCGTCGTAGTCGGTGATGTCGCCTGCGGCGTACACGCCGGGCAGGCT
>JBPCQY010000002.1:0-8890 GCA_050997635.1 Nocardioides sp. | reverse complement strand
GGACCCATCCCGAACCCGGAAGTTAAGCCAGCCAGCGCCGATGGTACTGCAACCGAGAGGCTGTGGGAGAGTAGGACGCCGCCGAACAAACACCCACGTAGAGGCCACCCCACCAGGTGGCCTCTACTGTTTTCCCAGCAGGTTCGTCCGAGGAGGACCCCATGGCCGATGAGCGCCGTTCTGACCCCCGCTCGGCGTCGAGCCGGGGCGGACCCCGGCGCGCCGACGACCGTGGTCAGTCCCGTGGGGGCGGCAAGGGCCGGGACGGCGGCCGCTCCTCGCGCAAGGGCGACTGGAAGCGGCCGGCCGACCAGCAGGTGGCCCGAACGGCCGAGCAGGCCGTCTATGACGGCCCGCCGTTGCCCGAGGACGTCACGGGTCAGGAGCTCGACCGGTCGGTGACCGGGCAGCTCAAGGGGTTGCCGGAGAAGTTGGCCGCCCGGGTGGCGCGCCATCTCGCGGCCGCCGGCCTCGTCGTCGACGAGGACCCGGAGACGGCCTACCAGCACACCCTGGCGGCCCGCGCCCGCGCGGCGCGGATCGCCGTGGTGCGGGAGGCGACCGGCGAGGCGGCGTACGCCGCGGGCCACTACGCGGAAGCCCTGGCGGAGCTGCGAGCCGCCAAGCGGATGAACGGCGCGACCGCCTACCTGCCGATGATGGCCGACTGCCACCGCGCCCTCGGCCAGCCCGAACAGGCCCTGAAGCTGGCCAAGAACCCCTCGGTGGCGAAGTTCGAGCCGGCGGCCAAGGCGGAGATGACGCTGGTCGAGGCCGGCGCCCGCCGCGACATGGGCCAGCTCGACGCCGCGCTGCGGACCTTCGAGCAGGCGCATCTGATGTCGAAGAGCCGCGAGCAGTGGGTGGCGCGGCTGCGCTACGCGTACGCCGACGTCCTGGAGGCCGCCGGACGCGACACCGACGCGCTGGCCTGGTTCCACCGCACGCAGGCGATCGACTCCGACGAGATCACCGACGCCGCGGAGCGCGCCGAGGCGATCGAGAAGCGTCAGGGCTGAGCCCGGGCTGGGTGCGAGTGGTCCGGTCCGACCTGGCCGACGTGGCGATCGGGCGTGGCGCTGGCGTTCACGGACCACATGGGTCACAATGTAGCCACAACGGAACATCTGTCACTTGGGTGACTTCTTCACCTCCTCTTGAGACCGCTGGGGAAGGCGTATCTCGACGCCGGAGATGAAGGAGAACGACGGTGACCGCACACACTGGCAGCCACGCCGCCGGCCGTACGGCGACGCGGGGCGTGCTCTACGTCCACTCCGCGCCGTCCGCGCTGTGCCCACACCTCGAGTGGGCCGTCGGCGGCGTCCTCGGCGTCCCCGTGAGCCTGGACTGGACCCCCCAGCCGGCCCAGGCCGGCAGCTATCGCGCCGAGCTGTCCTTCGGCGCCGACAGCGGTACGGCGGCCACGATCGCCTCCGCGCTGCGCGGCTGGAACCACCTGCGCTACGAGGTGACCGAGGAGCCGACCCCGAGCAGTGAGGGTGCGCGCTACTCCTACACCCCGGAGCTGGGCGTCTTCCACGCCGTGACCGGGCTGCACGGCGACATCATGATCCCCGAGGATCGGCTCAAGGCTGCCGTGGTCAAGGCGGCGCTCGGGGACACGACGCTACTGGTCGAGATCGACAAGCTGCTCGGCAAGCCCTGGGACGACGAGCTCGAGACCTTCCGGCAGGCGGGAGACGGAGCGCCGGTGCGCTGGCTGCACCAGGTCGTCTGAACGCCGGGTCAGCGGCGCCGCATCCAGAAGCGCCAGGGCTCGAACCCGGCCCGTGCTCGGTCTTGGTGGTGGGCCGGGTCAGAGCGGGATGTTGCCGTGCGCTCCGCGCCGTACGCCGACCTCCTGGACGGCCGCGTCGATCGCGTGCGCGATGCCCGAACGCGTCCGCTGGGGCTCGACCACCTCGTCGACGACGCCGATCTCGACGGCCCGGTCGACACCGCCGGCGAGCCGTTCGTGCTCGGCGGCCAGCTCGGCCTCGACCTGGGGCCGGATGTCGGGGGAGATGTCGGCCAGCTTGCGCCGGTGCAGGATCCGGATGGCGGCGACGGCCCCCATCACGGCGACCTCGGCACCTGGCCAGGCGAACACCTTGGTCGCGCCGAGAGAGCGCGCGTTCATGGCGATGTAGGCGCCGCCGTAGGTCTTGCGGGTCACCAGGGTGACCCGGGGTACGACGCACTCGCCGAACGCGTGCAACAGCTTGGCCCCACGGCGTACGACGCCGTCCCACTCCTGGCCGACCCCCGGCAGGTAGCCGGGCACGTCGACGATCACGATCAGGGGCACGCCGAGCGCGTCGCAGAGCCGCACGAAGCGCGAGGCCTTCTCGGCCGAGAGCGAGTCGAGGCAGCCGCCGAGCCGCAGCGGATTGTTGGCGACCACGCCCACGGTGCGTCCGCCGAAGCGGCCGAGGGTCGTGACGATGTTGGGGGCCCAGCGGGTGTGCAGCTCCTGGGCCGTCCCTTCGTCCAGCACCGACTCGACGAGCGGGTGCACGTCGTAGGCCCGCTTGCGTGACTCGGGCAGCAGCGCGGCCAGGTCGCGATCGTCGACGGAGGCGACGTCGAGGCTGCCCTGGGCGCCCAGCAGGCACGCGACGTTGCGTGCCCGGTCGAGGGCCTCGGCCTCGGACTCGGTGAGAATGTGCACGACGCCGGAACGACGACCGTGCGGCTCCGGGCCGCCGAGGCGGAGCATGTCGACGTCCTCGCCGGTGACCGAGCGCACCACGTCGGGTCCGGTGACGAAGATGCGCCCCTCGGGGCCGAGAATCACCACGTCGGTCAGCGCCGGGCCGTACGCCGCGCCGCCGGCGGCCGGGCCGAGCACGACCGAGATCTGCGGGATCTTGCCGGACGCCTGCGTCATCGCCTGGAAGATCCGGCCGACCGCGTGCAGCGAGAGCACGCCCTCGGCGAGCCGGGCGCCGCCGGAGTGCCAGAGCCCGATGATCGGGACCCCCTCGATCATGGCCCGGTGGTAGGCGTCGACGACCACGCGGCAGCCGACGTCACCCATCGCCCCGCCCATCACCGTGGCGTCGGAGCAGAACGCGACCACGCGACCGCCGTCGATCGTGCCGACGGCGGCGACCATGCCCGAGTCGTCGAGAGGGGTGATCAGCTCGGTCGAGCCCTCGTCGAAGAGGGCGGCCAGCCGGTGCTGAGGGTGGCGCGGGTCGTCCTCGCGGGGCGGCTTGGCGGCAGTCCTCGTAGCGGTCACATCAGTTGCAGTCATCCGGGGTCCCCTCGGAGTTGTGGGCGAAGGAGCGATGCGGGGGAGCACAGAACTCCGTGGGGTGGTTCACACGCTCCCGAAGGCGACCGCGACGTTGGCGCCGCCGAAGCCGAAGGAGTTGTTCAGGGCCGCGATGTCGCCCTCGCGCAGGTCGCGGGCGCTCGTCGGGATGTCGAGCTCGACCTGCGGATCGAGATTGTCCAGGTTGATCGTCGGCGGGCTGGTGCGGTGGTGGATCGCGAGCACGGTCGCGATCGCCTCCAGAGCGCCGGCGCCCCCGAGCAGGTGACCGGTCATCGACTTGGTGCTGGTGACCACGACGTCGTCGGCGTACTGCCCCAGCGTCGCGTGGATCATCAGCCCCTCGGCCACGTCGCCCTGGGGCGTCGAGGTCGCGTGGGCGTTGATGTGGGCGATGTCGGCAGGAGAGATGTCGGCCTCCTCCAGGGCCCGGAGGATCGCCCGGGCCCCGCCGCGGCCGGCAGGGTCCGGCTGGGCGATGTCGTGAGCGTCTGCGGTGATCCCGGCGCCGAGCACCTCGGCGTAGATGCGCGCACCCCGCGCCCGGGCGTGCTCCTCCGACTCGATCACGAGCACGCCCGCGCCCTCGCCGAGCACGAAGCCGTCACGGCCGGTGTCCCAGGGTCGCGAGACCGTGGTCGGATCCCCCTGGTTCTTTGACAGTGCCATCATGTTGGCGAAGGCCGCCATCGGCAGCGGGTGGATCGCGGCCTCGGTGCCGCCGGCCACCACGACGTCGGCCCGGCCGAGCCGGATCTGGTCGAGGGCCAGCGAGATGCTCTCGTTGCCGGAGGCGCAGGCGGACACGGGAGTGTTCACGCCGGCCCGCGCACCGACGTACAGGCTGATGTTGGCGGCCGGGGCGTTCGGCATCAGCATGGGTACGGCGAGCGGCGAGACGCGGCGGGGCCCCTTCTCGAGCAGGGCGTCGTAGTTGTCGAGCAGGGTGGTGACCCCACCGATGCCGGACGCCATCGCGACGCCGACCCGCTCGCTGTCGATGTCGGCGTCCTCGAGCCCGGCGTCACGCCAGGCCTCCATGGCCGCGACCATCGCGAACTGGGACGACCGGTCCAGCCGGCGGGCCTTGACCCGCTCGAGCACCTCGGTCGGCTCGACCGCGATCCGGCCGGCGATCTGCACGGGCAGCGACTCGGCCCACGGGTCGGTGAGCCGGCGTACGCCGGACTGGCCCTTGGTCAGGGCTTCCCAGGTGGAGGGCACGTCGCCACCGACCGGGGAGGTGGTCCCCAGGCCGGTGACGACGACACGACGTCGAGCCATGTCAGCCCTGGGCCTTCTCGATGAAGGAGACGGCGTCACCGACGGTCTTGAGGTTCTTGACCTCGTCGTCGGGGATGGAGACGCCGAACTTCTCCTCGGCGGCCACGACGACCTCGACCATCGACAGCGAGTCGACGTCGAGGTCGTCGACGAACGACTTGTCGAGCTGGACGTCGTCGGCCGGGATGCCGGCGACCTCGTTGACGATCTCGGCGAGGTCGGCGCGGATCTCTTCGGTGGTGGCCACAGCGGGTTTCCTTTCGGTTGGGTCGAGCTGGGTCTGGAGAAATGGTCAGGGGACGATGACGACCTGGGCGGCATAGGCCAGGCCGGCGCCGAAGGCGACGAGCAGGGCGACGTCGCCGCTCTTGGCCGAGCCGTCCGCGATCATCCGGTCGAGCGCCATGGGGACCGACGCGGCCGAGGTGTTGCCCTGCTCGGCGATGTCGCGGGCGATGGCGACCCGCTCGGGCAGCTTCATGGTGCGGACCATGGCGTCGATGATGCGCATGTTGGCCTGGTGGGGCACGAAGACGTCGAGGTCGTCGAGGCCGACCCCGGCGCGGTCGAGGGCCTCACGAGCGATCTTGGCCATGGCGAACGACGCCCAGCGGAACACCGGGTTGCCCTGCATCGTCAGGTGGGGCATCGCGGGGTGGTCGGAGGCCAGGACGTCGCGCCAGTCCTCCTTCTGCCGGATCAGGTCGAACTGGGCTCCGTCGGAGCCCCAGACGACCGGCCCGATACCGGGTTGGTCGGTGGGTCCGACCACGGCGGCGCCGGCGCCGTCGGCGAAGATGAACGCCGTCCCGCGGTCGCCCACGTCGGTGATGTCCGAGAGCCGTTCGACGCCGATCACGAGCACGTGCCGGGCCGAGCCGCAGCGCACCAGGTCGGAGGCGAGGGCGATGCCGTGGCAGAAGCCGGCGCAGGCAGCGGAGATGTCGAAGGCGGCGGCCTGGTTGGTGCCGAGCTCGTGGGCGATGGCAGTGGCGATGGCGGGGGTCTGGAGCAGGTGGCTGACGGTCGCCACGATCACGGTGTCGATCTGCTCGGCGGAGACCCCGGCGGCAGCGAGCGCCTTGCGCGAGGACTCCACGCTCATCAGCTGCACCGTCTCCTCGGGCGTGGCCCAGCGGCGCTCCTTGATGCCCGAGCGCTGCTGGATCCACTCGTCGCTGGAGTCGATCGCCTCGACGAGGTCGGCGTTGGGGATGACCCGGCTGGGCCGGTAGGAGCCGACGCCCAGGATCCCGGCGTACGGCGTGCTGGGCGCGGTGGCGAGCTGGATCGAGGCCATCAGCCCACCGCCTCGGGGTGCAGTCGCACGATGGGCTGGCCGGGGGAGACCGGATCGCCGTCCTCGACGAGCCACTCGACGACCTGTCCGCCGTGGGGTGCGGTCACGCGGGTGCGGTCGCGCAGGCTGGCGATGTCGCCGAGAGCGGCTCCCGGGGCCAGGATCTCGCGGTCGCCGGCCTCCTCGTCGCGATGGAAGGTGCCCTTGATCGGCGCGACCACCATCAGCCACGTCGGAGTGGTGTCGATGACCGAGGCCTCGCCGTGCTTGAGGCAGAACTCCCGGGCCGCGTCGAGCTGGTCGGGGCCCTTGAGGGCGAACGTCTCGACGCCGGGCAGCGACCGCTTGGCGATGCCGGTCAGGGTGCCCGCCGGGGGCATCTCGAGGATGCCGGTCACGCCGAGGTCGTGCATCGTCTCCAGGCACAGGTCCCAGCGCACCGGGCGGGCGATCTGGCCCACGATCCGGGCCAGGACGTCGCGGCCGTCATGGACGATCTGGCCGTCGCGGTTGGAGATGACCGGCGTGCGCGGGTCGTGGGTCGAGACGGAGCGCGCGAGCGACGCGAGGTGGCCGACGGCGGAGGCCATGTGCTCGGTGTGGAAGGCGCCGGCGACGCTCAACGGCATCAACCGGGCCTTGGCCGGCGGACTCTCGGCGAAGGCGGCGAGCTGTTCCATCGTGCCGGCCGCCACGACCTGACCGGGACCGTTGTCGTTGGCGGCGGTGAGACCCTCGCGCTCGATCGCGGCGAGCACCTCGTCGCGATCGCCGCCCAGCACGGCGGTCATGCCGGTCGGTCGAGCGTTGGAGGCGTCGGCCATCGCGTTGCCGCGCTCGCGCACGAGCACCATCGCCTGCTCGGCGGTGATGGTCCGGGCACCGGCGGCCGCGGTCAGCTCGCCGACGCTGTGGCCGGCGACGGCGCCGATCTGGGTGAACGCGTCACCGGGGTGCGGGAAGATCTCCAGAGCCGTGATCAGACCGGTGGCGACCAGCAGGGGCTGGGCGATCTCGGTGCGCCGGATGGTCTCGGCGTCGGCCTCGGTGCCGTAGTGGGCCAGGTCGAGGTCGGCGACCGTCGAGAGCCACGAGAATCGGGAGGCGTAGGTGGGGTCCTCGAGCCAGGGCGTGAGGAATCCGGGGGTCTGGGCTCCCTGTCCGGGGGCGACGATGACGAGCACGAGTCCACTGTGCCGAAGTCGGGGCGCATGGCGCGCCTGCGGCACGCACGAACTCGCCGGTCAAAGCTTGTAGGTTTCCTACAATTTCGGAGACGGCGGAGCCGCGGGGCCGCGAGGCTCCGGACGGGCCGACTGCCGGCCGAGCACCAGGGCGATCTGCAGAGCCAGCGCGTGGCGTGGCTGCGAGGGGGAGAAGCCGGTGAGCTCGGCCACCTGACGCAACCGGTACCGCACGGTGTTCGGGTGCACGAACAGGGCGCGCGCCGTCGCCTCCAGCGACTGCCCGCGCTGGAAATAGGCCGACAGGGTGTCGACCAACGCCGACCGCTCGTGCAGTGGCTCGTACAGGGCCTCGACGAGGAAGCGGCGGGCGTGACCGTCCCCGGCGAGCGCGCGCTCGGGCAGCAGCTCGTCGCTGCGCACCGGGCGCGGGGCCTCGGGCCAGCCACCGGCGGCGCGGTGGGCGGCCAGGGCCGCGCGCGCGGAGGCGTGCGCGGTGGCGAGCCCCGGCTCCACCGGGCCGACCACGACGGGCCCGGGCCCGAAGAAGCCGACGATCCGGCCGGCAGCGGCGTCGGCGTCGACGACGCCGCCGAGGACCACCACCAGGCGCTCGCCCTGGGTCGCACAGACCGCGTCCAGACCGCCGACCCGCGCGGCGCGTCGTACGTCGTCGAAGAGGTCGGCGGCCCCCCGCCGCTCCGGCACCGAGCCGAGCACCACCACCACGCCCGCACGGTTGCCCCACCCGAGCGCGCTGGCCCGCGAGAGCACACCCTCGTCGGTCTCTGCCCTCAGCACGGCATCGACCACGAGTGCCTCGAGCCGGGCGTCCCAGGCGCCCCGGGCCTCGGCCGCCCGGGCGTAGACCTCGGCGGTGGCGAAGGCCACCTCCCGCGCATAGCGCAGTACGGCGCCATGCACCTCGGGTGCGTCTCGTGGCTCGACGATCTCGTCGACGTTGGACTCCACGGTCTCGATGCCGAGGCGCACCAGGTCGACCGTCTGCTGGAGGGTGATCACGCCGGTCAGGGCGCGGGGCGCCGCGCCGAAGATCGCGGCCGCGGTCTCGCCGGCCGTGGTGGACGCGTCCGCGGCGCGGAACCAGTCGATGAAGCCCTTGATGCCGGAATGGATGATCACGCCGACCCAGGAGCGGTCCTCGGCGCTGAGCTCGCGGAACCACGCCATCTCGGCGTCCATTCGGTTCATTGCCGCACTCGAGAGCACCCCGGTCGCCCGTTGCAGGGCCTGGGCCGCCCGCGCCCGGGGCGCGGCGGCCTGCTTCCGGGGGGTCACCCGCCGACCTTAGTGGCCCGAGGCCGCGGCGCCCGGTGCCTGAGGCCCTTCAGCTCAGCCCTGAACCCCCGCTGAGGCGGTGATCTGGTGGGTTAGAGTACGCCGCAACGTACCCAAACCCTGCGAAACGCCGGCTGAGTTCGTGCGACACGCCGGATGAGCCGACGGTCTCCTCGAGAGTCTCACCCGGACGGCGGTGGACCCGATACTTAGCGACCCGTCGTCGACGAAGGCCATCAGCTCGGGCCAGGCGAAGTCGACTCGGGCGAACACGTGCCCTGTCTCATCGCGCACCTCCACCTGCGGCTCCGGGCGGGGGAGGTGCTGTGCATAGCACAACGAACTGAAGCGGGACTCGGCTGCCGATTCGATGCGACCGTTAGCCAGCCTGATAACGATGTGGGTGGTCAAGCTGTCGGGCCAATAGCGAGTGTCGCCCGCCGCCGCCGCGATGTCGTCGATGGAGGTCTGGCCGGCGTGAAGCAGTCCGTTGACGGTGATCAGTGCACGCTCAACGTCGGTCATCGCGCACACCTCGAC
>JBPCQY010000023.1:0-15002 GCA_050997635.1 Nocardioides sp. | reverse complement strand
GTCCCACGGCCACGGCAAGGGGCACTGAGCCGGTTCAGTCCTCCGCGAGCGTCGCGTCCACCGAGAGCGACTCGGCGTCGGTCGCGACGTACGACGGCTCGCCGGTGATCTTGCCGGCCCGTCGCAGGTCGTCCTCGGCCTGACCCACGGCGTCCAGAAGCTGCTGAGTCCCCGAGAACTCCGCGGCCACCAGCTCGTGCTTCATCGACACCTTCGCCTGCGACTTGGCGCCGCGCAGGCCCTTGAGGGCGGTCGCGACGGCGGCCAGGATCGACGCGTCGCCGACCTCGGCGCCGCGCTGCACGGGCTCCGGCCACGACTGGCGGTGGATCGAGCCCTCCTGCCACCACGACCAGACCTCCTCCGTCACGAAAGGCAGAAAGGGCGCCAGCAGCCGGAGCACGGTGTGGAGCGCACAGGCCAGCGCGGCCCTGGCGGACGCGGTCGCGCCGCCGCCGTCCTCGTCGTACGCCCGCTCCTTGACCAGCTCGAGGTAGTCGTCGCAGAACTCCCAGAAGAACCGCTGGGTGACCTCGAGGGCGGCGGTGTAGTCGTAGTCGTCGAAGGCGCGCGTGGCCTCGTGACAGGTGTCGAGCAGGCGGGCCAGGAGGGCCCGGTCGACCGGCTCGGTGATCCGCTCGGGGTCGGGGTCGGTCGCGCCGACGGACCCGAGCACGAACTTCGACGCGTTGAGGACCTTCATCGCCAGCCGGCGGCCGTCCTTGAGCGGGTGCTCGTCGAAGGCCGAGTCCAGGCCGGGGCGCAGGGACGCCGCGCGCCAGCGGATGGCGTCCGAGCCGTACTGGCCGAGCAGCTCGGTGGGCGTCGAGACGCTGCCCCGGGACTTGCTCATCTTCTTGCGGTCGGGGTCGAGCACGAAGCCCGAGATCATCGCGTGCGACCACGGCACGCCGCCGTCCTCGAAGTGGGCGCGGACCACGCGGGAGAAGAGCCAGGTGCGGATGATGTCGTGCGCCTGGCTGCACAGGTCCATCGGGTAGACCCGCTCCCACAGGTCCGGGTCGCGCTCCCAGCCGCCGGCGATCTGTGGGGTGAGCGACGAGGTCGCCCAGGTGTCCATGATGTCGGTGTCGCCGATGAACCCGCCGGGCTGGCCGCGCTGCGACTCGTCGTACCCGCGGGGAAGTTCCTGGCTCGGGTCGACCGGGAGCGACGCCTCGTCGGGCACGATCGGCTGGTCGCGCTGGGGCTCGCCCTCGGCGTCAAGGGGGTACCAGACGGGGAAGGGCACCCCGAAGAACCGCTGGCGGCTGACCAGCCAGTCGCCGTTGAGGCCCTCGACCCAGTTGGTGTAGCGGTGGTGCATGTACGGCGGGGTCCAGCCGATCTCGTTGCCCCGCTCGACCAGGGTGCTGCGCAGATCCTGGTCGCGCCCGCCGTTGCGGAGGTACCACTGGAGCGTGGAGACGATCTCGAGCGGCTTGTCGCCCTGCTCGTAGAAGTTCGCCATCCGCTGGGTCGGCTTGGGGTCGCCCTCGAGATCGCCGGAGTCTCGCAGCAGCCCGACCATCGCCTCGCGGGCCGAGAAGGTGGTCTTGCCGGCCAGCTCGGCGTACGCCGTCGCTGCGGCGTCGGCGCAGAGCCACTCGGGGGTCTCGCGGTGCAGCCGGCCGTCGCGGCCGACGACCGTGCGGACGGGGAGCTGGAGCTCGCGCCACCAGATGACGTCGGTGAGGTCGCCGAACGTGCAGCACATGGCGATGCCGGCGCCCTTGTCGGGCTCGGCGGCCGGGTGGGCGACGACGGGGATCTCGACGCCGAAGACCGGCGAGGTGACCGTCGTACCGAAGAGCGGCTGGTAGCGCTCGTCGTCGGGGTGCGCGATCAGCGCGACGACGGCCGGTATCAGCTCGGGCCGCGTGGTCTCGATCGGGACGGGGCCGTCGGTGCCGTGGAAGGCGACCCGGTAGTAGTGCCCGGGATACTCCCGCGCCTCGAGCTCGGCCTGGGCGACGGCGGTCTGGAAGGTGACGTCCCACAGGGTCGGCGACTCCTGGAGGTAGGCCTCGCCGCGGGCCAGGTTGCGCAGGAACGCACGCTGCGATGCTCGGCGGGAGTCGTCACCGATGGTGGTGTAGAGGTGGGACCAGTCGACCGAGAGCCCCACCTGGCGGAACAGCTGCTCGAAGGCGACCTCGTCCTCGGCAGTCAGCCGCTCGCAGAGCTCGATGAAGTTCCGTCGGCCGATTGCGACCTGGCCCCTTCCCTTCGAACTCTGTGGGTCGGGCTTCTCGGGCGGGGTGAAGTCGGGGTCGTAGGGGATCGACGGGTCGCAGCGCACGCCGAAGAAGTTCTGCACGCGACGCTCCGTGGGCAGGCCGTTGTCGTCCCAGCCCATCGGGTAGAAGACCGCCTTGCCGCGCATCCGCTGGTAGCGGGCGATCAGGTCGCACTGCGTGTAGGAGCACACGCTGCCGAAGTGCAGGGTGCCAGACACGGTCGGCGGGGGAGTGTCGATCGAGTAGACCTCGGCACGGCCCTTCGTGCGGTCGAAGGCGTAGGTCTGGTCGGCCTCCCACCGCTGGGACCACGTGTCCTCCAGGCCCTCCAGCGCCGGCTTGTCCGGTACGACGACGGCGCGCTGCGGCGTCGTCGTCGAGTTCCGGGCTGGCGTCTGGGTGTCGGTCATGCCCCGAAGTCTAGGGAGCGGGCGCCGAGCGCCGAAATGGGTTTCGAGTCTCGCTGTCTGTTTCCGCCGTTCGAGGCCCCTGGCGGGATAGTCCCCGACGAAGTGGTCCTCCTGGAACGATCCAAGACAACCGTTTCGTCGGGGACTATCCCCGCCGGGCGATATGGCGTGTGGCTGGGGGCGCCGCGGCGGAGGCGGCGCTCGGCGGATGTCGGTCACAAAGTCGGTGGCCGGTCCACGGGAGCAACGCCTAGCGTTCGGTCATGGATCTGCGCTTCTTCGATGACCCGGCCGAGCTCCGCGACGTGGCCGGCGACTACCTCGCCGCCCATCCGGTGGTGAGCACCGTCGTGGCCGGCATCGCCGACCGGGTGGCCGCCAACCGGGAGGCCGGCGTGCCCTGGCCCGAGGGCGTCCCCTGCTGGTTCGCCGCGCTCGTCGACGGCGGCGAGGTCGTCAGTGCCGCGATGCGCACGGCCACGTTCGGGGAGTTCCCGGTTTTCCTCCTGCCGATGCCCGACGACGCAGCCGTGCTGCTCGCCCGCACGCTGCTCGACCGCGACGAGCCGGTGCTCGGGGCCAACGGTGCGCTGCCGGCGGTCCAGGTCTTCTGCGAGGAGATGGCCACGGGAACCGGCAAACGCGCCGTGGTCGGGCAGCACACGCGCCTGTTCGAGCTGGGCACCCTGGTGGACCCGGCACCCGTGCCCGGTCGGCTGCGTACGGCTCGGATCGAGGAGCTGGGTCTCGTCACCCGCTGGTACGACGCGTTCATGCGCGACGCCGACGAGCAGGCCGGCCGCCAGCCGGGCGCCAGCCCGCACGAGACGCCCGGCCCCGACGACCTGGTGCACCGCATCGAGACCGGCCGGATCAGGGTGTGGGAGGCCCCCGGCGGCGAGGTCGTGAGCCTGACCGCCGCGAGCGCTCCGTCGTACGGCGTCTCGCGGGTCGGGCCGGTCTACACACCTCGCGAGCACCGGGGACGCGGCTACGCCAGCAACGCCGTCGCGGGGGTGTCGCGGCAGCTCCTCGACGGCGGCGCGCGGGCGTGCCTGTTCACCGACCGGGCCAACCTGACGTCGAACGAGATCTACGAGGCGCTGGGCTACGAGCGGGTCGTGGACATGGCGAATCTGCGCGTCGAGTGACCCCTCTCTAGACTCGGAGAGCCATGACCGAGACTCCTGACCGCCCGCGCCTCGCGCAGACCTACGCCGAGGTCGAGGACGCCCTGCTCTCGCGCTGGCCCGAGACCCGGATGGAGCCGTCGCTGGACCGGATCGCGGCCTTTGTCGAGCTGCTGGGCGAGCCGCAGACCGGCTACCCGGTGATCCACCTGACCGGCACCAACGGCAAGACGTCGACGAGCCGGATGATCGACACCCTGCTGAGCACCCTCGAGCTGCGCACGGGCCGGTTCACCAGCCCGCACGTGGAGCGGATGTCGGAGCGGATCAGCATCGACGGCGAGCTGCTGAGCGACGAGGAGTTCGTGCGCGCCTTCAACGACATCGCGCCGTACACCCACCTCGTGGACGCCGACCAGCCGCACCCGCTGTCGTTCTTCGAGACCGTGGTCGGGATGGCGTACGCCGCGTTCGCCGACGCACCCGTCGACGTCGCGGTCGTCGAGGTCGGCCTCGGCGGTGCCTGGGACGCCACCAACGTCGCCGACGCCGCCGTGGCCGTCGTCCTCCCCGTCGCCATCGACCACGCGCACCTGCTCGGTGACTCCGCGGTCGTCATCGCCGAGGAGAAGGCCGGGATCATCAAGCCCGGCTCGCTCGCCGTGCTCGCCGAGCAGACGCCCGAGGTCGCCGAGGTGCTGCTGGCCCGCGCGGCCGAGGTCGGTGCGACGGTCGTGCGCGAAGGGATCGACTTCGGCGTCGTCTCCCGCGTCGCGGCCGTCGGCGGCCAGGTGGTCACCCTCCAGGGCCTCCGGGCGAGGTACGACGAGCTGTTCCTGCCGCTGTACGGCGCCCACCAGGCGCAGAACGCCGCCGTCGCCCTGGCCGCGGTGGAGGCATTCCTCGGCGACCAGGCGCTGGACGACGAGCTGGTGCGGGCGGCGTTCGCCGAGGTCACCTCGCCGGGCCGGCTGGAGATCGTCCGCCGCAGCCCCACGATCGTGCTCGACGCGGCCCACAACCCGCACGGCGCCGAGGCGGCCGCCGCGGCGCTCGAGGACTCCTTCACGTTCTCCCCGCTGGTCGGGGTCGTCGGCGTCATGCAGGACAAGGACTACGAGGGCGTCCTGGCCGCCTTCGAGCCGCACCTGTCCCACGTCGTGGTCACGCAGAACTCCACCCACCGGGCGCTGCCCGCCGTCGAGCTCGCGAAGGTCGCGCGCGAGGTGTACGGCGAGGACCGGGTCAGCGTCGTACCCCGCCTGATCGACGCGCTCGAGGTGGCGGTGACCCTGGCCGAGGCCGACGACTCCGCGTCGATCGGGTCCGGGGCCGTGCTCGTCACCGGCTCGGTGGTCACCGTGGGTGAGGCGCGGAGCCTGCTGCATCGCCCCGACCGGCTCACCCGGGGCCAGTCGTGAGCGAGCCCGGTGGGTCCGCCTCCCGCTCGCCCAAGCGCGGCATGTGCGCGGCGATCCTGTCGCTCGAGGCGATCACCCTCGGCCTGACCACCCCGGTGATGATCGCGGTCGCCCACGTGGACGTCTCGACGGCGCTGTGGGTCGGTCTGGGCCTCACCGTCGCCTGCCTTCTGCTCGCTGGCATGCTCCGCAGCGAGTGGGCGTACGCCGTGGGGTGGCTGATCCAGGTCGCCGCCGTCGGGCTCGGGTTCGTCGTCCCGCTGATGTTCTTCCTCGGCGCGGTCTTCGCGCTGCTGTGGGGCACGGCGTACTTCCTCGGCCGCAAGATCGAGCGCGAGCGGGCCGAGGCGTACGCCGCCCACGGGGCGGGAGCAACCTCGTGACCGACAGCCGCCTCTCACCCACCGCGCGCACCACCATCACCCGCCACCGAGAGCGCGGCGCCGCCGACCGAGGCCACCTGTTCGAGATCCTCGACGAGGCCCTGGTCTGCCACGTCGGCGTGGTCCGCGACGGGGCGCCGGTGGTGCTGCCGTCGATCCACGCAGCCGACCCCGACGGCCCCGACGAGGGCGGGACGCTCTACCTGCACGGCTCGGTGGCCGCCCCGTGGCTGGCGGGTGCCGACGGCACCGACGTGTGTGTCACCGTGACCCTGGTCGACGGGATCGTGGCCGCCCGGTCGGCCTTCAACCACTCGATGAACTACCGCTCGGCGCTCGTCCTCGGCCGGGCCCGCCGGGTCACCGACGACGCCGAACGCGCCCACGCCCTGGGGTTGGTCGTCGACCACATCATTCCCGGCCGCGGCGAGACCCTGCGCGCCAACACCCACAAGGAGCTCGCGGCGACCGCCGTGCTCGCCGTACCCCTGGCCGAGGCGTCGGCCAAGGTGCGCGGCGGCGGGCCGGTGGACGACGCCGAGGACGTGGCGGCCGGGGTCTGGGCCGGCGTCATCCCGCTGCACCAGGGCGCCGGCGCGGTCGAGCCCGACCTCCCGCACACCGACGGCCTCGCGATCCCCGACGCCGTACGACGCCGGGCGGCCGGGTGGGGCGCGCCCGAGGCCGATCGCTAGGGTGCTCGCCATGGAGCGCTCCCTGGTCCTGGTCAAGCCCGACGGCGTCAGCCGCGGCCTCAGCGGTGAGGTGATCCGCCGGATCGAGGCCAAGGGCTACCGCCTCGTGCGCCTCGAGCTGCGGATGGCGACGCAGGAGCTGCTGGCCCAGCACTACGCCGAGCACGAGGGCAAGCCGTTCTACGAGCCGCTGGTGGAGTTCATGCTCTCCGGACCGGTCGCCGCGTTGGTCATCGAGGGCGAGCGGTGCATCGAGGGCTTCCGCGCGCTGGCCGGTGCGACCGACCCGACTCTCGCCCTGCCCGGCACGATCCGCGGCGACCTCGGCCGCGACTGGGGCCTGAAGGTGCAGCAGAACCTCGTGCACGGCTCGGATGCCGTCGAGTCTGCTGCCCGCGAGATCGGGATCTGGTTCCCCGACCTCTGAGCCGCGGCCTCGGATGTCGATCTCTGGGCCAATTAGTGCGGGGCCACCTCCGGCGTGGCATCCCGGCTTGGGCGCCTCGCGCTCCTAACCTCGGGATCGGGTACGCCGCGTGGTGCGGTGCACCCACTTCCCCACGTACGCACCAGACCTGCGAGGCACAGGCATGGCGAACAGCTTCATCGGCCGGGACATGGCGGTCGACCTCGGCACGGCCAACACGCTGGTCTACGTCCGCGGCAAGGGCATCCTGCTCGACGAGCCGAGCGTCGTCGCGCTCAACGACACGACGGGCGACATCCTCGCCGTCGGCCATGAGGCCAAGCGGATGATCGGGCGCACGCCCGACAACATCACCGCGATCCGTCCGATGAAGGACGGCGTGATCGCCGACTTCGAGGCGACCGAGCAGATGCTGCGCTTCTTCATCCAGCAGGTGCACCGGCGCCGCTACTTCGCCAAGCCCCGGATGGTGGTCTGCGTGCCCAGCGGCATCACCGCCGTCGAGCAGCGCGCGGTCAAGGAGGCCGGCTACCAGGCCGGCGCCCGCAAGGTCTACATCGTCGAGGAGCCGATGGCCGCCGCGATCGGCGCCGGGCTGCCCGTGCACCAGGCCACCGGCAACATGGTCGTCGACGTCGGCGGGGGTACGACGGAGGTCGCGGTCATCTCCCTCGGTGGCATCGTCACCAGCCTCTCCATCCGCACCGCGGGCGACGACATCGACGCCGCGATCGTCGCGTGGATGAAGAAGGAGTACTCCCTGATGCTCGGCGAGCGCACCGCCGAGGAGGTCAAGATGACCCTCGGCTCGGCGTTCCCGCTGGCCGAGGAGCCCGAGGCCGAGATCCGCGGCCGCGACATGATCAGCGGCCTGCCGCGCACCGTCGTGGTCTCCAGCGCCGAGGTACGCCGCGCGCTCGAGGAGCCGCTGCACGCGATCATCGACGCCGTCCGGGCCACCCTCGACCAGACCCCGCCCGAGCTCGCCGGCGACATCATGGACCGCGGTATCGTGCTCACCGGCGGCGGCGCCCTGCTTCGCGGCCTCGACGAACGGCTGCGCCACGAGACCGGCATGCCGGTCCATGTCGCCGACGACCCGCTCTCCAGCGTGGCCATGGGCGCCGGCAAGTGTGTCGAGGAGTTCGAGGGTCTGCGGCAGGTGCTGGTCTCGGAGCGCCGGCGGGTCTGATGGGCCAACTCGACAAGTTCGACCGGCGTGAGGAACGGGTGCGGCTGCGCTCGCGGATGATCGCGCTCGTCCTCGCCTGCGCCACCCTGATCACCCTCGACCACGCACACGACGCCGCCTCCCCGCTGGCCCCGGCCCGCGACGCGGTCGGCTCCGTGTTCGGGCCGGTCGAGCAGACCACGTCGGCCGCCGTACGCCCGTTCACCGCGGTGCCCGACTGGTTCCACAGCCACCAGAGCATGCGCAACGACCTCGCGACCCTGCAGGCCCAGAACTCCCAGCTGCGCCAGCAGGTCGCCCGCACCGGCCTGGACCGCAACAAGCTCGCCGAGTACGACGGCCTGACCGCGGCCGCGAGCAGCCTCGGGCAGGCCCTGGTGCCCGCCCACGTCATCGCGTACGGAGCCGCGCAGTCGTTCTCGCGCACCGTCACCGTCGACGCCGGCTCGCGGGCCGGCGTCCGGCCCGACGAGACCGTGCTCAACAACGACGGGCTGGTGGGCCGCGTGCTCCGGGTCACCCAGACCACCGCGACCGTGCTGCTGCTGGTCGACTCCGAGTCCGTCGTCGGCGGCCGGGTGGGGGAGAGCATGGAGGTCGGGTTCGTGCACGGTCAGGGCTCACTCGGGCAGAGCGGCCGGCTCGACCTCGAGCTGGTCGACCAGGCGTCCGCCCCGACCAGGGGCGACACGGTCGTGACGTGGGGGAGCCAAGGTGAGGCGCCGTACATCTCCGGCGTGCCGATCGGCCGGGTGAGCGCCGTCTACTCCAGCCTGCGGGAGTCCTCGCGGCACGCCGTGCTCAGGCCGTTCGTCGACTTCGGCGCCCTCGACCTGGTCGGGGTTGTCGTACCGACCGGCACGCACAGCGACCGGGCTGTCGTCGAGGCCGACGGGAGCCTGCAATGAGGACCGCACGCGTGACAACGGCTGCGCTGCTGATCGTGGTGGCGCTGGTGCTGCAGGTCAGCGTCTTCCCGCACTTCGCCTGGGCGGGCGTCGTACCCAACCTGTGCCTGCTGGTGGTCGTGGCGGCCGCGCTGGTGCGCGGGCCGTCGTTCGCAGCCACCCTCGGGTTCGCGGCCGGCCTGCTGCTCGACCTCGCGCCGCCGGCCGACCACGTCGCCGGCCGCTGGGCGCTGGCCCTCGTGGTCGTGGGGTACGTCGCCGGGCGGATGCGCCAGGACGTGCGGCCGAGCGCCGCCGCGGTGGTCGCCACGGTCGCCGCCTCGTCCTTCGTCGGTACGTCGGTCTACGCCCTGAGCGGCCTGCTGCTGCGCGACCCGGTGGTCGGCGTACCCGGCCTGCTGTCGGTGATCCTGGTCGCCGTCGTGTGGGACGTGCTGCTGACGCCGTTCGTGCTGCCGCTGGTGATCAAGCTGTTCCGCCGCCTCGAGCCCCAGTCCGCCTGACATGGCCGCCACCACCGGACCCACCTCGGGGCGCGAGCGGTCGCTGCTGCGTCTGATCGTGGTGCGCGCGTTGGTGTTCTCGCTGTTCGCCACCCTCTTCGTGCGGCTCTACTACCTCCAGGTCGTCTCCGGCGACGCCTACCACGCGCGGGCCAGCTCGCAGTCGCTGCGCGAGGTCGTCGTCCAGCCCGAGCGCGGCCTGATCGTCGACGACGAGGGCCGTCCGCTGGTCGCCAACCGCCCGTCCTGGCTGGTCTCGGTCGACCGCAGCCTGCTCGGCAAGCTCGAGCACCACGACCAGGGCATCCTGCTCGGCCGAGTCGCCGTCGCGGTGGGTGAGTCCGTCCATCATCTGCGCCAGGAGCTGGTCACCTGTGGCGAGCAGGGCAGCGTCGCCGGCACCTGCTGGAACGGCTCGCCCTTCCAGCCCGTGCCCGTCGCCGAGGACGTCAGGCAGTCCGTCGCGCTGCGGATCCTCGAGCAGCCCGAGGACTATCCCGGCATCCTGGCCGAACAGCAGAGCGTGCGCTCCTACCCCCACCCGTACGGCGCGAACCTTGCCGACATCGTGGGTTATCTGAGCCCGGTCACCGCGGGGGAGTACCAGACCGCGACCAAGGACGGCGACCAGTCGATCAACGCCGCGAGCAACGTCGGCCGCGCCGGCGTCGAGAAGGAGTACGACCGCTGGCTGCGCGGCATGCCCGGCTACCAGCAGGTCGCCGTCGACTCGATGGGTCGGGCGCTCGGCAACGACGGCGGTGTCGCCGGTCAGCCCGGCGACACCCTGGTCACCTCGATCGACGCCAAGGTGCAGAGCATCACCGAGAGGGCGCTGCACGAGGCGATGACGACCGCCCGTTCGACCTACGACAAGGTGACCCACAAGAACTACGTCGCCGACTCCGGCGCGGCGGTCGTGCTGTCGGCCAGGACGGGCCGCGTCGTCGCGATGGCCAGCCAGCCGACGTACGACCCCGCCCAGTGGGTCGGCGGCATCACCCGCAAGCAGCTCGCCCGCCTCTACTCCAAGCAGGCCGGCGACCCGCTCCTGGCGCGCGCATTGCAGGGACAGTTCGCCCCCGGCTCGACGTGGAAGCCGATGATGGCCGTCGGCGCGCTGAACCACGGGTTCCGCCAGGACACCAAGCTCGACTGCTCCTCCTCGTTCCAGGTCGGCAACCGGACGTTCAAGAACTACGAGTCGGAGTCCTACGGTCTCATCGGCTTCGACAAGGCCCTGCAGTACTCCTGCGACACGTTCTTCTACCGTGTCGGCTACCGCTTCTGGCAGGAGTACGGCTCCGACCCGACCGACGTGAACGCCAAGGACCCGCTGGTCGAGATGGCCAAGAGCTTCGGCTTCGGGCGTCGTACCGGGATCGACCTGCCGGGCGAGGCCACCGGCCGGATCGCCGACCGGCACTGGAAGCTGGCCTACTTCAAGGCGATGAAGGGCTACTACTGCCGCATCGACAACGGCAACACCACCGGCAAGCGCGACTTCCTGCACGTGTTCGCCCACGAGTTCTGCCTCGAGGGCAACTACTACCGGGCCGGTGACTCGGTGAACTTCGTGATCGGCCAGGGCGACACCGTGGTCACGCCGCTCCAGCTCGCGCGGGCGTACGCCGCGCTGTCCAACGGCGGCACGCTCTACGAGCCGCGCGTCGGGAAGGCGATCGTCAGCTCCGACGGGACCGTGCTGAAGAGGATCCCGCCCAAGGTCCAGGGCCACGTGCCGTCGTCGAAGTCCGTGCTGCAGTACGTCGACACCGCGCTGCAGGGCACCGCCAAGGTCGGCACCATGGCCTGGAAGATGATCGGCTTCCCCCTCGACAAGGTGCAGATCCGCTCCAAGACGGGCTCGGCGGAGGTCTACGGCAAGCAGTCGACCTCGTGGGTGGCGTCCTATGACAAGAACTACGTGGTCGTGATGATGGTGAGCCAGGGTGGCACCGGCTCGGGCACCTCCGGCCCGTTCGTGCGCAAGATCTGGGAGTCGCTCTACGGCATCAACGGCGAGAACGTCGACCCGCAGCACGCTGTCATTCCCGGGGTCACGCCGCCGACCGGGCTGCCGCACTTCCTCCGCGACGGCTCGATCCTGCCGCCCTCCCGCAAGGAGCCCCGATGAGGCCCGTCGCCCCCGCCCGGCTGCGCACGCCCGGTCTCGACCGGGTGCTGATGCTCGCGGTGCTCGCGCTGCTGGTGCTGGGCTCGCTGCTCGTCTGGTCGGCCACCAGCCACCGTCACGACCTCACCGGCGGCAACCCGTCGGCGTACCTGCAAAAGCAGCTGGTCAACGTCGGCATCGGGCTGGTGCTGATGGTGCTGGTGACCGCGACCGACCATCGCTGGGTGCGCATCCTCGCGCCGCTGGTCTACCTCGCCTCGATCGGCGGGCTGGTGCTGGTGCTGACGATGGGCTCGACCATCAACGGCTCCCGCTCGTGGCTGGAGTTCGGCAGTATGTCGATCCAGCCCTCGGAGTTCGCCAAGCTCGCGGTCGTGATCGGCATGGCGCTGCTCGCCGCCGAGCGCGACGAGGGACGGCGCCACCGGGTCGGCACCGTCGAGGTGATCGGGATGCTGGTGATCGCCGGCATCCCCGGCGGCCTGATCCTGTTGCAGCCCGACCTCGGCACCATGCTGGTGCTCTCGGCGATCGTCTTCGGGGTGCTGGCCGTCGCCGGCGCACCCCGGCGGTGGCTCGGGTTCCTGCTGGCCGGTGGCGTGACCGCGGCCGTCGGCGGCGTCGCCGGCGGCTTCCTCAAGGCCTACCAGGTCGACCGGTTCCTGGCCTTCACCAATCCGGGCCTCGACCCGCGCGGTGCCGGCTACAACACCGAGCAGGCCCGGATCGCCGTCGGCAACGGCGGCCTGTTCGGGCAGGGCCTCTTCCACGGCTCCCAGACCCGCGCGGGCTTCGTGCCCGAGCAGCACACCGACTTCATCTTCACCGTCGCGGGGGAGGAGCTCGGCCTGGTCGGCGCCGCCGCCCTGATCGCCCTGCTCGGCGTCGTCATCTGGCGGGCGCTGGCGATCTCGGCGATCGCCCCCGACCTGTTCGGTCGGGTCGCCGCAGCCGGCATCGCCTGTTGGTTCGGCTTCCAGGCGTTCCAGAACATCGGGATGTGCCTGGGGATCATGCCCGTCACCGGCGTACCCCTGCCGTTCGTGTCCTACGGCGGGTCGTCGATGTTCTCGGGCCTGCTCGCGATCGGGCTGCTGCAGAACATCCACCTGCGCGCCACCGCCTCCCTCCCGACGCGTTATGCGCGGCCGGTCGGCGCGCTGGCGCAGCGGGCCGCCTGAGTCTGCGCCCCGTCGGCCGGCCGACCCCGGGCGGTGGCTGAGGCACGCAATCGGTGTCGGTGAAACGGTGCCTGGCCCACCGCCCCATGCTGGACGAGGTCTGATCCGACACGGCCGACGCGGTGGACTGAGTCGAGGGCCGCTGTCAAGTCGGGAAATGCGCCGGCCGGGGACGCCGTCGTACGCTGGATCCTTCCCCGACCACCGAGAGGTCCTGCGTGTCCACCAGTGTCTTCCCCCGGCTCGAGCCCAAGCTGGGCTCGGTCTCCAAGCCGATCCAGTACGTCGGCGGCGAGCTCAACGCCACCGTCAAGGACTGGGACTCCGTGGAGGTCCGTTGGGCGTTGATGTATCCCGACGCCTACGAGGTCGGCCTGCCCAACCAGGGCGTGCAGATCCTCTACGAGGTGCTCAACGAGCGTGACTGGATCCTCGCCGAGCGCACCTACTCGGTGTGGGCCGACATGGAGCAGCTGATGCGCACCGAGGGCATCCCGCAGTTCACCGTCGACGCCCACCGCCCGGTCGGTGACTTCGACGTGCTCGGCGTCAGCTTCTCCACCGAGCTCGGCTACACGAACCTGCTCAACGCCCTCGACCTCGCCGGCATCCCCCTCCACTCCGTCGATCGCGGTGACGACGACCCGATCGTGCTCGCCGGTGGCCACGCCGCCTTCAACCCCGAGCCGATCGCCGACTTCGTCGACGCGGCGGTGCTCGGCGACGGCGAGGAGGTCGTGCTCGCGATCTCCGCGGTGATCCGCGAGTGGAAGGGTGAGGAGCGCCCAGGAGGTCGCGACGAGCTGCTCCGGCGGCTGGCCGTCTCCGAGAACGTCTACGTGCCGCGGTTCTACGACGTCGTGTACGCCGAGGACGGCACCATCGAGGCCGTCGTACCCAACCGTCCCGGGATTCCGTTCCGGGTCCGCAAACACACCCTGATGGACCTCGACGCGTGGCCCTACCCGGCCAAGCCGCTGGTGCCGCTGGCCGAGACCGTGCACGAGCGGTTCAGCGTGGAGATCTTCCGCGGCTGCACCCGCGGCTGCCGGTTCTGCCAGGCCGGCATGATCACCCGGCCGGTGCGCGAGCGCTCGCTCCAGACCATCGGCGACATGGTCGAGAACGGCATCCGCGCCTCCGGCTTCGAGGAGGTCGGCCTGCTGTCGCTCTCCAGCGCCGACCACACCGAGATCGGCGAGGTCGCCAAGGGCCTCGCGGATCGGTACGACGGGCAGAACGTCTCCCTCTCGCTGCCCTCGACGCGCGTCGACGCCTTCAACGTCACCCTGGCCAACGAGCTCTCCCGCAACGGCCGCCGCTCGGGTCTGACGTTCGCGCCTGAGGGCGGCTCCGAGCGGATGCGCCGGGTGATCAACAAGATGGTCACCGAGGACGACCTGATCCGCACCGTCGCGACGGCGTACGCCGGCGGCTGGCGGCAGGTGAAGCTGTACTTCATGTGCGGCCTGCCGACCGAGACCGACGACGACGTGCTCGAGATCGCCGACCTGGCCAAGAAGGTGATCGCCAAGGGACGCGAGGTCACCGGGCGCAACGACATCCGCTGCACCGTCTCGATCGGCGGGTTCGTGCCCAAGCCGCACACGCCGTTCCAGTGGGCCGCCCAGCTCGACCACGAGACGACCGACTCGCGGCTGGCCAAGCTGCGCGAGGTGGTGCGCGCCGACAAGCGCTACGGGCGCGCGATCGGCTTCCGCTACCACGACGGCAGGCCCGGCATCATCGAGGGACTGCTCTCTCGCGGTGACCGCCGGGTCGGCCGCGTGATCGAGGCCGTCTGGCGCGACGGTGGCCGGTTCGACGGGTGGAGCGAGCACTTCTCCTACGACCGCTGGGCCGCGGCCGCCTCGGCGGCGCTGGCCGGCACGGGCGTCGACCTCGACTGGTACACCACCCGCGAGCGCACCGACGACGAGGTGCTCCCCTGGGACCACCTCGACTCCGGCCTCGACAAGGACTGGCTGTGGGCCGACTGGGAGGACGCCCTCGCCGCCGCCGACGGCTCCGCCTCCGGCGAGGTCGAGGACTGCCGCTGGACCCCGTGCTACGACTGCGGCGTCTGCCCCGAGATGGGCACCGAGATCCAGATCGGCCCCACCGGCCGCGACCTGCTGCCCCTCTCGGTCGTGTGACGGCGCTCCGTCCCACTTGTAACGCGGGGTTATGACCGCGGAAGTGGCCCCACAGCACCGCAGCAGTGACCACAGCACCGCACCAGACGTCGTACGGCGTCTGGTGCGGTGCTAACCCCGCGTTACACGAGAAAGGGGCCGGACGCCCGAACACCGGCGGCACAACTAGTCCCCGCGGTCCGTCAGAAGACCGCCCGCCGCAGCCCCCACCACACAAGG
>JBPCQY010000166.1:0-9708 GCA_050997635.1 Nocardioides sp. | reverse complement strand
CTGCCGCGCCACTAGGGGTCCCCTTTTGTGGGGTCCCGCCTTCTTCGGCCCCTCGACATCCCGGCAGGGGGTGCCGACTGGTGCGGACTACGCAATTGGGGGGCGGGCCGCCAATCGCACACAGGGTCCGTTCGGTGGTGCCCTGTCCACAGGCCGCGTACCGGCTGTAGCGCAGAGACAGGAGCCGACCAATCGTTGAGCCATGGATCAGTCATGGTCGCCGTTGGTCACACCGAGCCGATGTCTGACGCCGCCGGTCCCGGTGGACCCGACCGGGGTGACCGGACCCACGCGTCGTCAGGCGGCGGGCCCCTGGTGGCGCCAGACCTCCCCGGGGCGCTACGTACCGTCGGCGGTCGACTCCTTGGACGTGGAGCAGCACGTGCTCGAGCAGGCCTTCCGCCTCGGGGGGTACGGCGCCGTCACGGCATGGGCTTCGTTGCGCTGGCGCGGCGCCGGCTTCTTCGACGCAACGCAATATCCCCTGGAGGGACTCCTGCCTGTTCCGGTCGTGCTCGCCGGTGGGCTGCTGAGGCCCGACCCTCGCCTGCTCATCAGCCGGGCTCAACTGGCACCCTCCGAGTGGGAGCAGGTCCGCGGGATCAGATGTACGACGGTTCAGCGGGCACTCTTCGACGAAGTCGTGCGCCGCGGCCAGCTGCGTTCTGGTGTGGTGGCCGTCGACATGGCGATGGCAGCCGGCCTGATCTCATGCGCCCTCCTCATCCGCTACGTCGCCGAGTGCGGTCCGCGGACGGGGGTCCGCCTGTTGCGAAAGGTTCTCAGACTGGCCTCGGAAGGCAGCCGATCTCCGCAGGAGACCCTGATGCGGCTGATCTGGATCCTGGACGCCGCGTTGCCGCCGCCGCTGTGCAACGTCCCCGTCTTCGACCTCGATGGCCACCTGCTCGGCATTCCGGACCTGTTCGACGAGCAGGCTGGTCTGGTCGGCGAGTACGACGGTGCCCACCACAAGGAGCAGGCAAGACACCAGCGGGACGTGGCACGCGAAGATCGCTTCCGCGACGCCGGACTGGAGTACTTCGAGCTCGTCGGCGGAGATCTGCGCGACCGGAGTCTCTGCGTCGACCGGATGCGGCGTGCCCGAAGCCGCGCGAAGTTCCTGCCCCCCGAGTCCCGCGCCTGGACGTTGCAGCCGCCCCCCTGGTACGCCGTCCCCGCAACCCTCGACGAGCGGCTGAGAGCACTGGGCCTCGCCGATCGACTCTGGCGTCGATGATCGGTAGTCCGCATCAATATGCACCCGACACGCCGGACACCAGGTGCCAAATGATGCGGACTATCCCGAGAAGTCGGCCGAGGCCTGCTGGGCCATCGCCAGGAACGACCGGCGCGAGGCGAGGTTCTCCTCGAGGTCCTTGACCACCCGGTCGTCGCCCCGGCCGCGGGCGGCGGAGAGGTCGCTCTCGACCTTCGCGATGGCGTCCTCGAGCTTGGCCACCATGTCGTCGGCGCGGGCCGACTTCTCCGGGTCGATACGACGCCACTTCTCGTCATCGACGCCCCGGATCTCCTGCTCGACGCGGCGCATCCGGCCCTCGAGATCCTTCATCCGGTCGCGCGGCACCTTGCCCGCGGCGTCCCAACGTTCGGCGATCTCGCGGATGGTCCGCTTGGCCGCCTCCACGTCGGTCACCGGCAGCAGCGCCTCGGCCTCGACGAGCAGCGCGTCCTTGACCTCGGCGTTGGCCGCGAATTCCTGGTCCTGCGCGGCCATGGCCGCGTCGCGGGCGGCGAAAAAGGTGTCCTGGGCGCCGCGGAACCGGGTCCACAGCGCCTCGTCGACATCGCGCGGGGCCGGTCCTGCGGCCTTCCACTCGTGCATCAGGTCGCGGTAGGCGCCCGCGGTCGCGCCCCAGTCGGTCGACCCGGCCAGTCCCTCGGCCTCGCGGGCCAGCTTCTCCTTGACCACGCGGGCGCCCTCGCGCTTCTCGTTCTGCTCCGAGAAGTGCGCCTTGCGGCGCCGGGTGTACGACGTCCGCGCGCCGGAGAACCGGTGCCACAGCTGGTCGTCGGAGGCGCGGTCGAGGCGCGGCAGGGCCTTCCACGTGTCGAGCAGCTCCCGCAGCCGGTTGGCACCGTTGCGCCAGTCGTTGCCGGTGGCCAGCTTCTCGGCCTCGCCGACCAGACGTTCCTTCTCGGTGCGCGCCTCCGCGGTCTTGGCCGCCCGCTCGGTACGCCGGGCCTGCCGCTGCACGGAGATCACCGGGCCGAGAGCGTCCAGCTTGGCGCCCAGGGCGGCGAGATCGCCCACGGCACTGGCCTCGCTCATCTGCTCGCGCAGCGCCTTGACCGAGGTGGTCGCCTCCTCCGGCGACATCACGGCCGACTGGACGCGCTGCTCGAGCAACCCGACCTCGACCGCCAGGGCGTCGTACCTCTTGGTGTAAAAGGACAGCGCCTCCTCGGCACTGCCCGCGGGGTACTGCCCGACGGGTCGCTCACCCGTGGGCGTGCGGACAAAGACCGTGCCGTCGTCGGCGACGCGTCCCCACTCGCTGGTCACAGCTGATCCTCTTCGCTCAGTCCGGCAGACAGGGGCCCATGCTAGTCACGGCGGTCGGGCGGACAGGCACCGATGCCGTCCCCACGCGTGGCGGTCGCTAGTCTGCCGGGGTGTTGATCGCCGGTTTCCCCGCTGGCCCGTGGGGCACCAACTGTTACGTCGTGGCCACCGGGTCCGGGACCGAGTGTCTGGTGATCGACCCGGGCAAGGACGCCGCCGACGGTGTCGCCCAGGTCGTCCGCGAGCACCGCCTCAAGCCCGTCTCGGTCCTGCTCACCCACGGCCACATCGACCACGTGTGGTGCGTGGTCCCCGTCGCCGGGACCTACGACGCCACCGCCTGGCTGCATCCGTCCGACCGGCACCTGCTCAGCGACCCGCTGGCCGGCATCTCCCAGGAGTCGGCGGGCCTGCTGCTCGGTAGTGACTACTCCTTCGCCGAGCCCGACGAAGTCGCCGAGCTGGGTGACGGCCAGACCCTGGAGCTGGCCGGCCTGTCCTTCACCGTCGACCACACGCCCGGCCACACGGCCGGCTCGGTGACGTTCCGCGCGCCGTACACACGAGACGACGTGTCCGAGGTGATGTTCTCCGGCGACCTGCTCTTCGCGGGCTCGATCGGGCGCACCGACCTGCCCGGCGGAGACCATCCGACGATGCTGCGCAGCCTGCGCGACAAGGTGCTGCCGCTCGCCGACGACATCGTCGTCCTCCCCGGCCACGGAGAGCAGACGTCCATCGGCCGCGAGCGCGCAACCAACCAGTTCCTGCTCGGCCTCGACGACGTCGACGACACCGGCCGAGTGACCCGAGGACTCTGACCATGAGCAAACCGACCCCGCTGAGCGGGTTCCCCGAGCTGCTGCCCGCACACCGGTATGTCGAGCGCGCGGTGATCGCCTCGCTCTCGCGCACCTTCGAGCTGCACGGCTTCGCCAACATCGAGACCCGGGTCGTCGAGCCGCTCGACCGGCTGGCCAAGGGCGGCGAGATCGACCAGGAGATCTACGTCCTGCGGAGGTTGCAGTCGGTCGCGGACGGCGACGACACCGGGCTGGGGTTGCACTTCGACCTCACCGTCCCGTTCGCGCGCTACGTGCTCGAGCACGCCGGCAAGCTCGACTTCCCCTTCCGCCGCTTCCAGATCCAGCCGGCCTGGCGCGGCGAGCGTCCGCAGGAGGGTCGCTACCGCCAGTTCACCCAGGCCGACATCGACATCGTCGGCCGCGACGAGCTCGGCTTCCACCACGACGTCGAGGTGGTGCGGGTGATGGTGGAGGCGCTCGACGCGCTGCCGGTTCCGAACCTGTCCTTCCAGGTCAACAACCGCAAGCTGATCCAGGGCTTCTACCGCGGCCTCGGCATCCCCGACGTCACCGCCGCCATCAAGGTCATCGACAAGCTCGACAAGCTGCCGGCCGACGTCGTGGCCGACCAGCTCGTCGACGAGTCCGGCGCGACGCCCGAGCAGGCGCACCGCTGCCTGCAGCTCGCCACGATCCGGGTCGCCGACACGACGTTCGTCGAGCGGGTGCATGCCCTCGGCGTCGAGGACGACCTGCTCGAGACCGGCCTGGCGGAGCTGGCCGCCGTGGTCGAGGGCTGCGCCGACGCCGTCAACGACCACGTCCGCCTCGAGGCCAACCTCCGCATCGCCCGTGGCCTCGACTACTACACGGGCACCGTGCTCGAGATCTTCATGGACGGCTACGAACGGCTCAAGTCGGTCGGCGGCGGCGGTCGCTACGACGCGCTCGCCAGCGACGGCCGTACGACGTACCCCGGCGTGGGTGTCTCCTTCGGCGTCTCACGCACCCTGGTCCCGCTGCTCGCCGACGGCGTCGTGGACGCCGACCGCTCGGTGCCGAGCGCCGTCCTGGTCGCCCTGGCCGACGAGGAGTCGCGGACCACCAGTACCCGCGTGGCGCAGTCGCTGCGCGAGCGCGGCATCGCGTGCGAGGTCGCGCCGAGTCCGCAGAAGTTCGGCAAGCAGATCCGGTACGCCGAGCGCCGGGGCATCCCGTTCGTCTGGTTCCCGCAGGACGACGGGACCCACCAGGTCAAGGACATCCGCTCGGGCGACCAGAGCGACGCCGACCCCGACACCTGGGCACCGCCCGAGGCCGACCTCCGCCCGAGGGTGGTCTCGACCCTGCTCGACCACCGAAACGAGGAGACGCAGTGATCCGCACGCACGACGCCGGCACCCTGACCGCCGCCGAGGTGGGCCAGTCCGTGACCCTGGCCGGCTGGGTGGCGCGCCGCCGCGACCACGGCGGGGTGGCGTTCATCGACCTGCGCGAGGCCAGCGGCGTGGCGCAGGTGGTGATCCGCGACGAGGCCGTCGCGCACAGCCTGCGCAGTGAGTTCTGCCTCAAGGTCACCGGTGAGGTCAGCCTGCGCCCCGAGGGCAACGCCAACCCCCATCTGCTCTCGGGCGAGATCGAGGTGATCGCCAGCGACGTCGAGGTGCTCAGCCCCGCCGCGCCGCTGCCGTTCCCGATCGACGATCACGTGGACGTGGGGGAGGAGGCCCGACTGCGGCACCGCTACCTCGACCTGCGGAGGTCCGCTCCCCGACGCGCCCTGACGCTTCGGAGCGAGGTGAACCGCGCTGCGCGCGAGGTGCTTCACGCGCAGGGATTCGTCGAGATCGAGACGCCGACCCTGACCCGGTCGACGCCCGAGGGCGCCCGCGACTTCCTGGTCCCGGCCCGGCTCCAGCCCGGCTCGTGGTACGCCCTGCCGCAGAGCCCCCAGCTGTTCAAGCAGCTGCTGATGGTCGCCGGTATGGAGCGTTACTTCCAGATCGCCCGCTGTTACCGCGACGAGGACTTCCGCGCCGACCGGCAGCCCGAGTTCACCCAGCTCGACCTCGAGATGAGCTTCGTCGACCAGGACGACGTCATCGCCGTCAGCGAGGACATCCTGGTCGCCCTCTGGGGGCTGATCGGCGTCGACGTACCGACGCCGCTGCCGCGGATGACCTACGCCGAGGCGATGGCCCGCTTCGGGTCCGACAAGCCCGACCTGCGGATGGGCCAGGAGCTCACCGACTGCACGGCGTACTTCGAGGACACCGGGTTCCGAGTCTTCCAGGCGCCGTACGTCGGGGCCGTGGTGATGCCCGGGGGAGCAAGCCAGCCCCGCCGCCAGTTCGACGCCTGGCAGGAGTGGGCCAAGCAGCGCGGCGCCCGCGGCCTGGCCTACGTGACGATCGGGGCGGACGGCGAGCTCGGCGGCCCGGTGGCCAAGAACCTCAACGACGCCGAGAAGGCCGGCCTCGCCGCTCACACCGGCGCGGAGCCCGGCGACTGCATCTTCTTCGCCGCCGGCCCGGTCAAGACCAGCCGGGCGCTACTGGGGGCGGCCCGCCTGGAGATCGGCCGCCGCGGTGGCCTCCTGGACGAGGACGCCTGGAGCTTCGTGTGGGTCGTCGACGCTCCGCTCTTCGAGCCGGCCGGCGACGCCACCGCCGCCGGCGACGTGGCCGTCGGCAGTGGCGCCTGGACGGCCGTGCACCACGCGTTCACCTCGCCGCAGGACCTCGACACCTTCGACACCGACCCCGGCAACGCGCTGGCCTGGGCCTACGACATCGTCTGCAACGGCAACGAGATCGGCGGGGGGTCCATCCGTATCCACCGCACCGACGTGCAGAAGCGGGTCTTCGCCGTGATGGGGCTCGACGAGGCGGAGGCGCAGGAGAAGTTCGGCTTCCTCCTCGACGCCTTCGCGTTCGGCGCCCCGCCGCACGGCGGCCTGGCCTTCGGGTGGGACCGGATCGTGGCCCTGCTGGCCCGCAGCGAGTCGATCCGCGACGTGATCGCCTTCCCCAAGTCGGGCGGCGGCTACGACCCGCTGACCGCAGCACCTGCGCCGATCACGGCCGAGCAGCGCAAGGAAGCGGGGGTGGATGCGACCTCGACGGCAAAATCGGTTGACTCCGGGCCGTCCGGGCCTACCCCCCGAGACTGAATCGTTACCTCGTCGCTACTCGAATTCAATCGACGGTCCCTTAGAGTCCAGTTCGGTCAGTGGCTTGCGTGACCTGCCTCACCCGGCAGCGTCGGGGTCCACTCGATCACTGAAAGCAGACCTGACTTCTGGCAGCTAGGAAGGTGCACATGGCAATCCGCTCCCCGGAGCTCGCCGAGGGTTTCACAGACCTCGATGAGGGTGCACCGACCGAAGTTGCCGGCAAGTCGCCCAGCGCGATCGCGTTCTCTCGCCTTCGCAAGGACCGGGTCGCCGTGGTCTGCACCGCGGTGGTCGGAATGCTGGTCGTCCTGGCCCTGGCCGCCCCGATCATCACCGGCGCCATGCACATCTACTGGAGCTCCGAGGACCCCCGGTCCCTCGACCCGGGCACCTATCTCCAGTTCTACGGCAACCAGATGCCGATCATCGGGCCGCCGGACCACGGGTTCGACTGGTCCCACCCGCTCGGCATCGCTCCCAGGAACGCGACCGACAACCTGGCCTACCTGCTCTACGGCCTGCGCACCTCGCTGTTCGTGGCGACGCTCACGACGATCCTGACCACGATCGTCGGCATCGTGATCGGCCTCGTGTCCGGCTACCTCGGCGGCTGGGTCGACCGGATCCTGATGTTCTTCACCGACGTGTTCCTCTCGTTCCCCTACATCCTCGGTGCCCTCGTCCTCGCGCCGATCATCATCGCCCGCCACAGCCCGACCGACCTGGCCGGCATCGCCCGCTCCCAGCTCGAGGGCCTGATCTTCATCCTCACCGTGCTGACCTGGATGGGCCTGGCCCGCCTGATCCGCGGGCAGGTGCTCTCGCTGCGTGAGCGCGAGTTCATCCAGGCCGCCCAGGTGATGGGCGTGCCGACCCGACGGATCCTCTTCAAGGAGCTGCTGCCCAACCTGGTCGCGCCGATCGTGGTCGCCACCTCGCTGTCGCTGCCGGCGTTCGTGACCGCCGAGGCCGGGCTCTCGTTCCTCGGCATCGGGCTGACCGACTACCCGTCGCTGGGCCAGATGATCCAGGCGGGCACCTCGTACTTCCAGATCTACCCGATCTATCTCTGGGAGCCGGTCATCACCATCACGGTGCTGGTGATCGCTCTCAACCTCCTGGGCGACTCCATCCGAGACGCCTTCGATCCCAAGACTCGCCGGTGAACGGAGCCGGGAGAATGCACAACCACGGAAAGGGTGGCTTATGCGTTACAAATCAACACTGATCGCGGTCTCCGCCGTTAGTGTCCTGGCTCTGTCCGCCTGTGGCGGTTCGGGGAGCAACAGCGGCACCGCCAATTCCCCGACAGCTGGGGCCACAGGCAACAACGGCGGTGCCACCGGCGACAACAAGGACCCGAACGCCAAGGGCCCGGTGAGCATCAACGGCGGCGCCAAGGGCGGCACCGTCACGGTCCTGACCAGCACCGGTCTGACCACCACGCTCGACCCGAGCGAGGTCTACTACGTCGACACGGCCTCCATCATGAGCGGGCTCGTGACGCGTTCACTCACGCAGTACAAGTACGACCCGAAGAGCAAGCAGATGGTCCTGGTCCCCGACCTGGCCACCAACCTCGGTACGCCGAACTCCGACTTCACCGAGTGGAAGTTCACGATCCGCCCCGGAGTCAAGTGGGAGAACGGTGACCCGGTCACCGCCAAGGACGTGCTCTTCGGCATCCAGCGCTCGATGGACGCCAAGGCCTTCCCGACCGGCCCCGGTCAGTACTACTCGAACGTGTACTTCAAGGGTGGCAGCAAGTACGGCGGTCCGTACAGCGACCCGAACGGGAAGTTCCAGGCCGCAACGCTGTCGGGCAACACGATCACCATCCACATGGACAAGCCGTTCCCGGACATGCCGTACTGGGGCGCCTTCCCGGCCATGGGTCCGATCCCGCAGGGCAGCCAGTCCGACCCGGCCACCTACAAGAAGCACCCCCTCTCGACCGGCCCGTACATGATCAAGAAGTACACGGCGGCCAAGGAGCTGCAGCTCGTCAAGAACCCGAACTGGGATCCCACCACGGACCCGGCTCGCACGCAGTACCCCGACGGCTACGACTTCAAGGCCTCCCAGCAGTCCGACAAGATCGACCAGATCCTGCTGGCCGACACCGGTGACGGTCAGTCGACCCTCACCTACGACGACCTGCTGGCGCCCGACTACACGAAGATGAAGTCCCAGTCGCCCGAGCGCCTGGTCACCGGTGGGTCGCCCTGCACGTTCTACTACGCGCCGGACAACCGCAAGATCACCGACATCAACGTGCGCAAGGCCCTGTCCTGGGCGTTCCCCTACAAGAACATCGTTCTTGCCGGTGGTTCCATCCCGGGCGTCACCGCCATCCCGGCGACCAACCTGATGCCCCCGGGCATGCCCGGTCGCACCGAGTACAACGTGACGGGCCGCCAGCCCTTCCAGACCGACCCCAACAAGTCCAAGGCTCTGTTGAAGGCCGCCAACAAGATGGGCTACGAGATCAAGTTCCTGTTCCGTCAGGACGACCCGGTCAACGTCCAGACCAAGAACGCCCTGGTCAAGGCGCTCACCGAGGGTGGCTTCAAGCCCACCCCGGTGGCCAGCTCGACCGCCAAGTACGTCGATGACCGCGACAACACCAAGGAAGACATCAACGTCCGCTCCGCGGGCTGGTGCTCTGACTGGCTGTCCGGTGCCACCTGGATGCCGCCGATCTACGGTGGGACCAACCCCACCAAGACGGGCTCCTTCGGCACCAACTACTCGGCGCTGAACAGCCCCGCTGTGGACAAGGAGATCTCGGACGTGCAGGCACTGCCGCTGGACAAGCAGCCGGCTGCGTGGGACGCCCTGGACAAGAAGATCGCCACGAAGTACTTCCCGCTGTTCACGACCTACTACACCGGCATTGCGCAGGCGCACGGGTCGAAGATCAACGGGGACAACGACGACATCGGGTTCGGCATGCCGACCTGGAAGGACATCTGGGTCTCCAAGTGAGACCGACCCAGATCTGACCAGCAAGGCCGTGGCCGGGGCAGCTGACCGGCCAACCATCACCTAGGTTGTGGGGTGTGGTCCCTCGGGGCCACACCCCACAACCGAGATCGGAATGAGGTTTCCGCAATGAAGGGGTTTCTCATCCGCCGGTTTGTTTCGGCACCCCCGGTCGTCATCCTGAACCCGATCCTGGTGTTCGTGCTGTTCTTCAA
>JBPCQY010000157.1:0-12008 GCA_050997635.1 Nocardioides sp. | reverse complement strand
GCCCTTCTCGGCGCTCTCGACGGCGACGTCCTTGAGCACGACCTGCATGCCGGCGCGGGCACACGAGTAGGCGATGCCGGCGCCCATCATCCCGGCGCCGAGCACCCCGACCTTGGTGGCGGTGTACGTCGCTACGCCCTCGGGCCGCAGCTTGCCGGCGTTAATCGCCTGCAGGTCGAAGAAGAACGCCTGGATCATGTTCTTGGAGTTCTGGCCGACGATCAGCCTGGTCAGGTAGCGCGACTCGATCCGGCTCGCGGTGTCGAAGTCGGTGGACGCGCCCTCGACCGCGGCGCTGAGCAGCGCGCGCTGCGCCGGGTAGACCGCACCCTTGGTCTGCTTGCGCAGCAGCGCCGGGAACGCGGGCAGGAACGCCGCCAGTTTGGGCGACTGCGGGGTGCCACCGGGCATCCGGTAGCCGGCGCGGTCCCACGGGTTCTGCGCGACCTCGGCGTCGTCACGGTGCTCGAGGATCCACGCCTTCGCGGCCGGGACCAGGTCGTCCCGGCTGGCGACCAGCTCGTCGACCAGTCCCTTGGCCCTGGCGTCGGCCGGCTTGAAGCGGGTGCCCTGGAGCAGCACGTCCATCAGGCCCGACTGCAGCCCGAGCATCCGTACGACGCGGGTCACCCCGCCGCCGCCGGGCAGCAGGCCGAGGGTGGCCTCCGGCAGGCCGAGCTGGACCGACGGGTCGTCGACGGCGATCCGGTGGTTGCAGGCCAGGCAGATCTCGAAGCCGCCGCCGAGCGCCGCGCCGTTGATCGCAGCCACCACAGGCCGGGGGAACTTCTCCAGCCTGCGTAGGGCCGCCTTGATCGCCTCGCCGCCGGCGAAGATGCTCTGCGCGTCGTCCGGTGTGGTCTGGACCATCAGCTTGAGGTTGCCGCCGGCGAAGAAGGTCTTCTTGGCGCTCGCGACCACCACGCCGGTGATCTGGTCGGCCTCGTCGTACAGGCGCTCGACCGCGGCGGCCATCGAGTCGCGGTAGAGCTCGTTCATCGTGTTGGCGCTGGCGGTCGGGTCGTCGAGGGTCAGGGTGACGATCCCCTCGGCGTCGCGCTCGTAACGTACGGCGGTCTGCTGGTCGGTGCTGGTGGTCATCGGCTTCCTGTTCGGTTGGATCGGAGTGCTCAATCTGGTCACTCGACTCGGTCTCGGCACGCGGGTCACGGCTTCGCTAGCTCAGCCGTGCCGCTCGCTCGACCACCATCAGATCGCCTGACCTCGTTCCTCGGTCAGACGATCTCGACGATGGTCGCGATGCCCATGCCGCCGCCGACGCAGAGCGTGGCGAGGCCGCGCCGCAGGTCGCGCCGGCGCAGCTCGTCGACGAGCGTGCCGAGGATCATCGCGCCGGTGGCGCCGAGAGGGTGGCCCATGGCGATGGCGCCGCCGTTGACGTTGGTGATGTCGTGGCTGATGCCGAGGTCCTTCATGAACCGCATGGCGACCGCGGCGAAGGCCTCGTTGATCTCGAACAGGTCGATGTCAGCGACCTCCAGACCCGCCTTGGCCAGCGCCTTGCGGGCCGCGGGGGCCGGGCCGGTGAGCATGATCGTCGGGTCGGCACCCGAGACGGCGGTGGCCAGCACCCGCGCCTTCGGGGTCAGGCCGAGCTCGGCGCCGACCGCCTCGGAGCCGACCAGGGTCAGCGCGGCCCCGTCGACGATGCCCGAGGAGTTGCCGGCGTGGTGGACGTGGTCGATCTTCTCGACCCAGTGGTACTTCTCGAGCGCGACGTCGTCGAAGCCCGCGTCGGCGCCGATCGAGGCGAAGCTCGGCTTGAGCGCGGCCAGGCCCTCGGGCGAGGTGTCGGGGCGGATCAGCTCGTCGTGGTCGAGCACGGTGAGGCCGTTGAGGTCGGTGACCGGCACGATCGCGTCGGCGAAGTAGCCATTGGCCCAGGCCTTGGCGGCGCGGTGGTGCGACTCGGCAGCGAAGGCGTCGACGTCGGTGCGCGAGTAGCCCTCGATGGTCGCGATCAGGTCGGCGCCGATGCCCTGAGGCACGAAGCCGGTGGTCAGCGCGGTGGCCGGGTCGGCAGCCCAGGCACCGCCGTCGGATCCCATCGGCACCCGGCTCATCGACTCGACGCCGCCCGCGATGATGAGGTCCTCGAAGCCGGAGCGCACGCGCTGGAAGCCCTGGTTGACCGCCTCGAGGCCCGAGGCGCAGAAGCGGTTGAGCTGCACGCCCGCGACCGTCTCGGGGTAGCCCGCGGCGAGCGCCGCAGTCTTGGCGATGTCGCTCCCCTGCTCACCGATCGGCGAGACCACGCCCAGCACCACGTCGTCGACCCGGTTCGGGTCCAGGGTGGGGTTGCGCGTGCGCAGCTCGTCGAGCAGGCCGACGACCAGGTCGACCGGCTTGACCTCGTGCAGCGAGCCCACCGCCTTGCCCTTGCCACGCGGCGTACGGAGGTGATCGAAGAGGAACGCGTCTGTCATGCTCCGATTGTGACACTCTTGGTGTCACGGTCGTCAAGGAGGTGCTTGCGTGGATCCCATCACGTTGCTGACCCTGGACGAGCTGTCGTCCCGGGTGGGCACGAGCGTGCGCAACATCCGCTTCTATACGACCCGCGGCCTGGTGCCCCCGCCGATCCGCCGTGGGCGATCCGGCTACTACTCGGCTGACCACGTCGCCCGGCTCGAGCTGGTGGCCGAGCTGCAGGGCCACGGCTTCACCCTCGCGGCCATCGAGAAGTACGTCGCGGGCATCCCCGCCGACGCCTCCCCCGAGGACATCGCCCTGCACCGCACCATGCTGGCGCCGTGGATGGCCGACTCGCGCGAGGAGCTGAGCCGCCGCCAGCTCGAGCAGCGCGCCGGGCGCCCCCTCGACGACGAGGCGATCGCCACGCTCGAGGCGATGGGCATCCTCGAGCCGGGCAGCCGGGGTCGCCACCTCGTGGCCGTCGCCTCGCTCGGGGTGGGCCTCGCCCTGCTCGACCTGGGCTACCCGGTCGAGGCCGCGGAGGCCGCCGCCAAGGTGTACGCCGCGCACGGCCGCGCGATCGCCGAGGATCTCTACGAGGTGTTCCGCACGATGGTGTGGCCGGTCTACCGGGAGCAGGGCGTCTCGCCCGAACGCATCCAGGAGGTCGTCGAGCGACTCAAGCCGCTGTCGATCGCGTCGCTGGTCGCGGCGTACGAGGTCGGGATGGACCAGACCCGCCGCGCCAACATCGCGCGTCGTACCCGCTGACCGGTCCCCCGGGACGCCAAAAGGGTCCCGCCCTGAGGGCGAGACCCCTCCGGGAGTGTGGGCGTCAGGACTTGAAGGCGTCCTTCACGTTCTTGCCAGCGTCCTTGACCTTCTCGCCGGCGTCCTTGATCGAGGCCTTGGACTGGTCGTTCTTGCCCTCGGCCTCGAGGCGCTCGTTGCCGGTCGCGCTGCCGGTGCCTTCCTTGGCCTTGCCCTTGGCGTCCTCGGCCTTGTTGCTGACCTTGTCGTCGAGTCCCATCGCATGACTCCTTCAGTCGGATGTCTTGTCAGGAAAGCACAGCCGGACAACCCGGCGTATCACCCGCAGGGGTGACGCAGCCACTCAGGAGAACCGCAGTGCGGTGTCGTCGAGGGGCGCACGACGCAGGGTGCGCGCGTCGCGCAGGTAGTTCTGGCGCAGCATCCACGGCTCGCGGTCGCCCTGGTGTGGCAGCCGGTCGAGGGCGCGCAGCACGTAGCCGGGCTGGAAGTCCATCAGCGGGCGCTCTCCCACCGACGGGTCGCGCACGGGTACGACGGACCGCGCGCCGCTGGCATCGAGGTGGTCGAGCAGGCGGCAGACGTACTCCGCGACCAGGTCGGCCTTGAGGGTCCACGACGCGTTGGTGTAGCCGATGGTGAACGCGAAGTTGGGCATCCCGGAAAGCATCAGCGCGCGATAGGCCATCTGCTGGGTAGGGTCCACGGGCGCCCCGTCGACGAACGTGTCGACCCCGCCGAAGACCTGGAGCTCGAGCCCCGTGGCCGTGACGACGATGTCGGCGTCGAGGTGGCGCCCGGACGTGAGCACGATCCCGGTCTGGTCGAAGGTCTCGATGGTGTCGGTGACGACCTCGGCCCCGCCGCGGCCGATCGACCTGAACAGGTCGGCGTCCGGCACGAAGCAGACCCGCTGGTCCCACACGTCGTACGCCGGGCGGAAGTGGGTGTCGACGTCGTACCCCGCGGGGAGCAGCGCGATCGTGCCCTTGCGGATCAGCCCCCTCGCGGCACCGGGCCAGCGGCGTGCGAAGCGGTAGAAGAGCGAGGCGATCAGGATGTTCTTCCAGCGGATCGCCCGGTGCGCCGCCTTCTCGGGCAGCCGACGACGCAGCGTGAGGGCGACCGGGTCACGGCCCGGCAGACTCACGACGTACGACGGGGAGCGCTGCAGCATCGTCACGCTCGCCGCCGACTTCGCCAGCTCGGGCACCAGCGTCACGGCGGTCGCGCCGCTGCCGATGACCACGACCCGCCGGCCGGCGTGGTCGAGGTCGGCCGGCCACTGCTGGGGGTGCACGAAGGTGCCGCCGAAGCGTTCCTCCCCCGGGAAGTCGGGCCGGTGGCCGCGGTCGTAGTCGTAGTAGCCGGAGCAGCACCACAGGAACCGCGCCGTGAAGGCGACCGGCTTGCCGGCGTGCTCGGCCTCGACGGTCCAGCGTGCGTCGGCGCTGCTCCACTCGGCGCGGGTCACGCGGTGGCCCAGGCGCAGGTGGCCCTCGACGTCGTACTCCCGGGCCGTCTCGCGGACGTAGTCGAGGATGTCGGGGCCGGAGGCCAGCGACTCCTCGCCGAGCCAAGGCTTGAAGTGGTAGCCCATCGTGTACATGTCGGAGTCGGAGCGGATGCCGGGATAGCGGAACAGGTCCCAGGTGCCGCCGATCGCCGCGCGCGCCTCCAGCACGACGTACGTCGATCCGGGGCGCTCGCGGGTCAGCTGGGCCGCCGCTCCCACGCCCGACAGGCCGGCTCCGACGATGAGGACGTCCACACTCTCCGGCACCCGACGGAGGCTAGCGCTAGCCGACGGTCTCGGCCGGCCGGCGTCCCATCACCCGCGCTCCCCCGATGGCCCGCTGCCCGACGACCCGCGCGCCCGCCCGGACGCCCGCCCGCCCGCCCGCCCGCCCGGACGTCATACGAACCGGCGGCTATAGGTCACGCTTCGTATGACGTCCGGGGATCGCCGCGGCTCGGGCCTGGACCGCCGCGCCCGACTCGATCAGCGCGTCGACGTCGGCGATGCCCCAGGCGGCCAGGGCTTCGCGGGTGTGCAGGCCGGCCTGCGCCGGCGGCGGCGTACCGAGGGTTGAGGCCGTGCGGGAGAAGCGCGGCGCCGGGGCGGGCTGGCGCAGGCCCTCGCGCTCGATGAACACCTTGCGGGCGGCCAGGTGCGGATGGTCGTCGACCCGTGAGGGCGGCAGCACCGGGGCGACACAGGCCTCCATGCCGTCGAATACCTCGCACCACTCTGCCTGGGTGCGGCCGGCAAACGTGTCGGTGATCAGCGCGCGCAAGGCAGGGAAGTTGGCCGGGTCGTTGCGGTCGGGCGCGGTCTCGGCGATGCCGAGCAGGCGCACCAGCTCCGCGTAGAACTGCGGCTCGAGGGCACCGACCGACATGTGCTCGCCGTCGGCGGTCTCGTAGAGGTCGTAGAACGGGGCGCCACCGTCGAGCAGCCCGCTGACCCGGCGTTCCCGGGCGGTGCCGGCGGCGAGCATCGCCGTACCCATGGCGTTGAGGTGCGCGGTGCCGTCGACGATGGCGGCGTCGACCACCTGCCCCTCGCCGGACACCCGCGCCTCGAGGAGCGCGGCGAGGATCCCGATCACCAGGTACGTCGACCCGCCGCCGAAGTCGCCCACGAGGTTGGTCGGGAAGTGCGGCCGGGCCGGGTCCTGCCCTAGACCGTGCAGCGCGCCGGTGACCGCGATGTAGTTGAGGTCGTGGCCGGCGGTCCGCGCCCAGGGACCGTCCTGGCCCCAGCCGGTCATCCGCCCGTAGACCAACCGGGGATTGCGCGCGTGGCACTCGTCGGGCCCGAGACCGAGCCGCTCGGTCGTGCCGGGCCGCAGCCCTTCGACGAGGACGTCGGCACCCGCGACCAGGTCGAGCACGGTGGCTACGCCGTCGGGATGCTTGAGGTCGAGGGCGACGCTCGGGCGGCCGCGGTTGAGCAGGTCGTTCGGCCCGCCGGTGAGCAGCTGTCCGCCGGGACGGTCGATACGGATCACGTCGGCTCCGAGGTCGGCCAGGATCATGCAGGCGTGCGGCCCGGGGCCGATGCCGGCGAGCTCCACCACCTGCACTCCGCGCAGCGGTCCGGTGCCCTGTCCGAGTGCCACGGTCATGCGGCGATCATGTCAGGACGCGCGCCAGGAACCGGCGGGTGCGCTCCTCGCGGGGTCGGCTGAAGATCTCTGCCGGGGGGCCCTGCTCGAGGATGCGGCCCTCGTGGAGGAAGCAGACACTCGTCGCGATCTCGCGCGCGAAGCTCATCTCGTGGGTCGCCAGGATCATCGTGGTGCCCTGCTCGGCCAGGCCGCGCACGATGGTGAGCACGTCACCGACCAGCTCCGGGTCGAGGGCGGCGGTGATCTCGTCGAGCAGGAGCAGGGTCGGCTCGGTGCACAGCGCCCGGACGAGCGCGGCCCGCTGCTGTTGGCCACCGGACATCCGGTCGGGGTGCTTGTCGGCCTGGTCGGCCAGCCCGAACCGCTCGAGGTGGTCGCGCGCCCGCGCTTCGGCCTCGGTCTTCGAGACGCGGTGCACCAGCCGAGGTGCGAGCGTGCAGTTGTCGAGCACCGACAGGTGAGGGAACAGGTTGTAGGCCTGGAAGACCATCCCCATCCGCGTGCGTACGGCGCGCCGGTCGACGCGCGGGTCGGAGATCTCCCGACCCTCGAACTCGATGACCCCGTCGTCGACGTCCTCGAGCAGGTTGAGGCAGCGCAGCAGCGTCGACTTGCCCGAGCCCGAGGCCCCGATCAGGCAGATCACGTCGTGCGGCTCGACGGTAAGGTCGACATCGGTGAGCACGACCTTGTCGCCGTACGTCTTGCGGAGGTCGCTCGCCTGCAACAGCGCCATCAGCGCACCCCCGCGAACTGGCGGCGCAGCGCCCGGCGGCCGGCCCAGTCGGTGAACCGGGTGAGCGGGATCGTCAGCACGATGAACAGGACCGCGGCGACGACGAGGGGTGTGTAGTTGAAGTTGTAGGCGGAGTAGTCGTTGGCGGCGAAGAGTGCATCGAAGACCGCGATCGTGCCGAGCAGAGCGGTGTCCTTCTGCAGCGAGATGAAGTCGTTGAGCAGGGGCGGGGCGACCCGCCGGGTCGCCTGCGGCAGGACGACGTGGCGCATGGCCTGCCAGCGGCTGAGCCCGAGGGTGTCCGCACTGGCCAGCTGGGACGGATGGATCGACTCGATGCCTGCCCGGAAGACCTCGGCGACGTAGGCGCCGTACGACAGGACGAGGGCGCCGGTGCCGAGCCACAACGGGTTCGTGGTGATCCCCTGCAACCGCAGCGCGGGGATGCCGAACCCCGCGAGGTAGACCAGCAGGATGGTCGGGATGCCCCGCAGGACGTCGGTGTAGGCGATCGCGATCACCCGCACCGGGAGCATCACCGCCGACACCGTGGACCGGGCGACGGCCACGGCCGCGCCCAGCACCAGGATCAGGGGTTCGGCGACGAGGAAGACCACGATGTTCTTGCCGAATCCCTTGAGCACGCTGGGGAAGCTGTCGCGCGCCTGGCCCCAGTCGAAGAACGTCTCCTGCACCCGCGGCCAGCCGGGGGACGCAGTGATGCCCCAGGCCAGCCCACCGAGGACCACGACGAGGGCGGCCGAGGCGACCAGGACGTCACGCCGGGCGCGCTGGCGGCGTACGCCGATCCGCTCGAGCTCGCGCGCGCTGGGCGACCAGTCGCTCATTGCAGGGTGGGGACGTCGACCGTGTCCGAGAGCCACTTCTTCTCGATCGCCTGCAGCCGGCCGTGGCCCTTGAGGTCGGCCAGGGCCGCGTTGACGCACGGGACCAGCTCGTTGCCCTTGGCGAAGAGCATCCCGAACTCCTCCTGCTGGCCGGCGGCCGGCTGGAACTGCCCGACGATCGTGCCGCTGTCGATCTCGGCGGCCACCAGGTAGAACGCCGTCGGCAGGTCGGCGACGATCGCGTCGACCTGGCCGTTGAGCAGAGCCTGCTTGGCGTCGTTGGTGTTCTTGAAGACGACGGGGTCGCTGCTGGGCTTGATCTCGTCGCGGATGGCGGTCAGCGACGTGGTGCCGGTCTGGGCGCCGATCTTGAGGGACTGCAGGTCCGCGAAGCTGGTCGCGCCGTCGGCCTTCGATCCCGTGACCGTGACGATCGCCTGGGCGGCGGAGTAGTAGCCGTCGGAGAAGTCGACGACCTTGGCCCGCGCGGGCGTGATCGAGATCTGGTTGATGTCGAAGTCGAACTTCTTCGGCCCCGGCGCATAGGAGGAGTTGAAGGGCACCTTGACCCAGGTGACCTGGGCGCTCGAGAAGCCCAGCTCCCGGGCAACCGCGTAGGCCACGGCCGACTCGAAGCCCTTGCCGTTGGTCGGGTCGTTCTTGCTGAACCACGGGTCGTAGGCCGGGGAGTCGGTGCCGACGGTGAGCTTCCCGTCGGTCAGCGTCTTGCCCTGGGCGCAGGCCGCCGGGTCGAGAGGGGTCGCGGCCGGCGGCGTCGTCCCATCCGTTGCCGTGGACGAAGCCTGGGGCGCACACCCGAGCGTGGCGATCAGGAGGGGCGAGAGGAGCAGGATCCGGGGCAGCCGCATGCCCGGATCGTACGGCGCTCAGTGCTGGTCGTGCGCACCGTGCAGATCGTGGACGACGGCGTGCCCCTTGCCGCGTGCCATCAGCCAGTGGTTGACCGGGACGGTGAGCACGAACGCGATCGCCAGCGAGAGAGCCAGTGACCACCAGAAGAGGGCGTCGCCGAGACCGGCAGCCATCGCGCCCGGCACCACCAGGAGGAACAGGTTGTCGACGATCTCCATGCTGGTGATCGAGAGGGTGTCGCTGGCCAGCGCGGCCCGGCTCGCGGTGCGGGTGTCGTAACCGGCGCGGCGTACGCCGGTGAAGGTGAGCAGGTAGCCGAAGAAGAATGCCAGCACGACCGACAACGCGATGCTGCCGGTGTTGCCCCAGCCCCACCAGGTGCTGAGCAGCATCCCGAGGATCTCGCCGATCGCACATCCGGTCAGACAGTGCCGGGTCGCCGTGATCGCCATCTTCCAGTTGGTGTCCATATTCCGACACTATACCCCCTAGGGGTATTTGGGCGATAGTCCCCTGTATGCAACTTGGCACATGGCCCTCGAACACGCGCTGCTCGTCGCGTTGAGCGAGGAGCCGGCGGCGGGCTCCGACCTGGCCCGGAGGTTCGACCGGTCGATCGGGTTCTTCTGGTCCGCCACCCACCAGCAGATCTACCGCACCCTGGCCCGGATGACGACCGACGGCTGGCTCTCGGTGACCACCGTCGCCCAGGCCGGCACCCCCGCCCGCCGGGTGTGCGACGTGTCCCCGGCCGGGCGTCGCCAGCTCACGCGCTGGCTGGCCGCGCCTACCCCGGTCGACCCGTTGCGCAGCGAGCTCGCGGTCAAGCTCCGGGCTGCCTCCCGCGGCGACACCACCGCCCTGCGCGGCATCGTCAAGGAGCACCTCGCCGACCACACCGTCCGTGACTACCTGGCCGGCCGCACACCAACGGAGGCCACCAGGTAGCTCTGACGTCGACGTCAAGCGGCCATCGAACAGGGCACGCGCGTCGCGGCGGGTCTGGCGGACTCATAGACTCCCGCCGTGGACATCACTGTCATCGGCTGCGGCTACCTCGGCGCCACCCATGCGGCCTCCATGGCCGAGCTCGGCTACGACGTGCTCGGCGTCGAGATCGACCCCGCCAAGCGCGCGGCGCTCACAGCCGGGCGGGTGCCGTTCTACGAACCCGGCCTGGAGGACCTGCTCTCGCGCCACGTCGCGTCGGGTCGGCTGCGGTTCACCGACTCCTTCGAGGAGGCGGGTGAGTTCGGCGAGGTGCACTTCGTGTGCGTCGGCACGCCTCAGTCGGCCGAGGGCCTCGGCGCCGATATCTCCCAGGTCGACGAGGCCTTCGAGATGCTCGCCCCCCACCTGCGCCGACCGACCGTGGTCGTGGGCAAGTCGACCGTGCCCGTCGGCACCGCCACCCGCCTCGCCGACCGGCTTGCCGAGCTCGCGCCGGCCGGGGCGGACGTCGAGCTGGCGTGGAACCCGGAGTTCCTGCGCGAGGGCTTCGCCGTCCAGGACACCCTGCACCCCGATCGGATCGTGCTCGGCGTCGCGTCCGAACGAGCGGAGAAGACGATGCGCGAGTTCTACGCCGACGTCGACCCGCAGCCGCCGTACGTCGTGACCGACTTCGCGACCGCCGAGCTGGTCAAGGTGTCGGCCAACGCGTTCCTGGCCACCAAGATCTCCTTCATCAACGCGGTCGCCGAGGTGTGCGAGGTCGCCGGGGCCGACGTGGTCGACCTCGCCGACGCCATCGGGTACGACGCCCGGATCGGCCGGCGCTTCCTCAACGCCGGGGTCGGGTTCGGCGGCGGCTGCCTGCCCAAGGACCTCCGCGCGTTCCAGCACCGCGCCGGCGAGCTCGGCGTCGAGGACGCCATGTCGTTCCTGCGGCAGGTCGACGAGATCAACCAGCGCCAGCGCCAGCGGGTGCTGCAGCTGGCGACCTCGATGGTCGTGCACGTCGGCGGCGCCCGGATCGCGGTGTGGGGCGCGGCGTTCAAGCCCGACTCCGACGACGTCCGCGACTCACCCGCGCTGTGGATCGCCGGCCAGCTCCACCTGCGCGGCGCCGAGGTCAGGGTCTACGACCCGCGCGCCACCGAGACGGCGCGGAGCATCTTCCCGACCCTCACGTACTCCGACTCCGCGGTCGCCGCCGCCGAGGGCGCCGACCTGGTGCTGCACCTGACCGAGTGGCGCGAGTTCCGCGAGGTCGACCCGGTGGCGCTGGCCGACGTGGTCGCCCACCAGACCATCCTCGACGGCCGCAACGTCCTCGACCTCGAGGCCTGGCGGGCCGCCGGCTGGACCGCCCGCGGCCTGGGCCGCCGCTGACCCAGCCCTGACCCACGCGCCCTGCCGCTGCGGGGCGGCCAGCCAACTAACTGGCCCAGAGATCGACATCCGACGCCGTCGGGTCTGTCGCTCTTTGGGCCAATTAGTTGTCGGTGGGCTGGTGGGCGATCACGTCGGCGTACCAGTCGAACGACCTCTTGGGCGTCCGCACCATGGTGTCGTAGTCCACGTGAACCAGGCCGAACCGCTGCGTCAGCCCCTCGGCCCACTCGAAGTTGTCCAGCAGCGACCAGGTGTAGTAGCCGATCACGTCGACTCCGGCGCGGATCGCCGTGGCGACCGCCCGCAGGTGGGCGTCGAGGTAGTCGATCCGGAGCTGGTCGTCGATCACGCCGTGCTCGTCGGGGCTTACGTCGTAGGAGGCGCCCGACTCGGTGATCATGATCGGCGGTAGCCCCGCTCGGTAGCGGGCGCGGAGCGTGATCAGCCATTCCTTGAGCGCCTCGGGTACGACGGGCCAGCCGAAGTCGGTGGTCTGATAGCCCACCAGGTCGACCATCTCGAAGGGCATCGGGGCGTCCTCGTCAGCGGCCGCGATCCGCATCGGGTTGTAGTAGTTGACGCCGTAGAAGTCGAGCGGCTGCCGGATCGTGGCCATGTCACCCGGCCGGATGTGCGCCTCCAGGAGTGGCCGCAGTTCGACCGGGTAGCGGCCGAAGAGCATCGGCTCGGCGAACATCGCGTTCCACAGCGCGTCGAACAGCTTGGTCGCGCCGACATCGGCCTCGTCGTCGCTGGCCGGCCACATCGGTGCGTGGTTGTTGGCGCACCCGACCTCGCGCGCCCCGCCCGCGCGCAGGGCGACGGTGGCGTGGCCGTGCGCGAGCAGCAGGTGGTGCGCGGCCCACAGGCCGT